>JAGQPS010000351.1:0-2691 GCA_020426595.1 Planctomycetales bacterium | reverse complement strand
GCGCACATCGTAAACTCCGATCAGCGTGCCGGCGTTGGTCGTCGCCAAGCCTGGAATTCGATACGTGTGGACTCCATCATCGCCACCTCGCCGCAAGGCGATTCCCAGTCTCTGTACCGATGTTTGGCCGCTCGGATCATGGCGCTCGCCGTCAGTGAACTGGATCGATTCGCAAACCGTGACCAATTTTTCATCGATGTTCGCTTGAGGCTTTGGTTCGGCCGACAGCCAGAGAAATGAGACTCCTTCGTCGAGCGACAAGGGTGTACGACTCAGGTCGAGCCTTAGGTCTCGACCGTTGATCGTGGTCGAGTCGATCTCGGCGACCAACTCCGCGGAATCGAGCGAATCCTGAGTGCCTTGAAACAGCTTCAACGATTCAAGATCGTCGGCCGTGTGTTCAGGAAGTCGAAATGTGATCCCGCTTATCGAGAGAGGCTCGAGTTGTCCGGAGGTTTCGATCCGAAGCTGCAAAAGTGAATTCCGGGGTTGGCCAATCAGGACCGGCCATGTGGACGGCTCGACCGTTATGCCGACGAGTCTCTGGGGAACGAGCGGAGCAATCCGCAGGTCATCGATGAGCACGCCGGTTTCGTCTGGACTGACGCAGCGAATGCGCAGGCGACGAATGGATTCATCGCGCAGTGGAACACGAACGTGATTGAGGAATTCACGGCCAACGCGCACGGTTTGATCACCATTGAAGATCTCCACCCAGCCGTCGTTGGTTTCCTTTTCGATTCGGAACTCGAACGGACCCCGCGATGTCCAACGCTCGGCCCAGAACCGTAGATCGCCTGTCCGATCCACCTCGTCGGACAGTTCCAACTCGACGACGGTTTGTTCACCACCCTGGATCCAAAGGCACTGCTTGCCAGACTTCGCATGGGTCGGATCAATCGCGGCGATGCCCGACAGAGTGCTCCATCGGCCGATGCCGGTGCTCAGTTCGGTGAATGGTCCCCGAGGCAATGTTTCAAAGGTCTCGGTCACTCCCGTTGGTTCATCGGCATGGCTGTTGGCCGATACGAGCACCAGGAGCAGGCAAAGGAAGGTGGTTAAACCGTTTTTCATCGGGACGCTCGTGCGAGGAGTCGGCGGAATCCACAAGGCGGAGTTTGACGAAGGCGAAGGCCCAAGGGGCTTGGGATCCCAAGGAACGTTTCGAGGTGCGAGTGAGCCGATTGAGAATCGTTCCACCGGCGGCTCTCTTTTCGCGATTAGCTACCACCATAGTCGATTGAGTGGTCGCAATCAGCCGCGTTGGAGTCGATCCTCGCTTGTCGACTCTCCCGAGATTCGTGGATGAACGAGGCAGGGTGTTGGACACGACCTCCGATTTCGCTCATTGTATTCCGTGGTGACGGAGTAAGGGGCGCCTCGACTGAGTTGTAGGAGACATGCGCTCGCGGAGCGAAAGCCGACGCTCTTGTGGCTCGGTTCTGGGAGCCGCGGTTTGCCCGATTGCCGGCGTGCGACTGAGTCGCCTTATGTTCCGCGAAAGCAGGATACGGGCGTCCACTCGCAGCTTGACCACGAACACAGTCACTCCGTGGACCGCATCGCCTTCGTCGATTCGCTCGGCGGGGAACTAGGTTTTGGGATTCATGACGACGGATGATTTGATTGGGGAGCCGCGATTTTGCTGCCGTACATCATTGGCCTGTTCATTGTCATCGGACTGATCCTGATCGCCTTCTATGTCGTGAAGCTGCGGGCGATGCCGTCGGTCCACATGTTTGGAGCACTGCGCGACGCGGTACTGGAACTTCAGGAACGAGCGGCGGCCGATATTTTCCCCGAACCAGAATCGGACGAGGATGAGTCATTTGATCCGGATCGGATGGATGCGTTGTGCCTGCGTGTCGAGGAGACGATTCGGTTGATCTACACGATCGAGGAGCTCGACGGAGGATTGCTTCACGTCATGTCGTCGCAGCTCGTCAGTCGTCGACCCGAGAAGTATCAAGTTCATTGCATGGTGATCGCGTTGATGACCGTGGGGGAACGGCTCAAGCAAGCCGAGATCGATATGAAGGACGTCGGAGTCGATATCGAGCGGGCACCCACCGGTACGCACTACGTGAGAATTCTGCTAACGCGAGAACAGCACGACCTCATGATGGCGGTCCAGCCCGAGGGGATCGCACGGCGGATGAAGTGAGTCGCTTCAACGATTCGGGACAGCCGCTCCCCGGTCGATCTTGGATTCTTTCGGTTTCGTGAACCGACTGACTTCGCGCTGTGGCCCGTCTCAAGACTTCACCAAACGACGGAGTACCGCTAGATCGGCATGGGACTCCACCCTGTCGCGAGCGGTGACACTGCCCTCGTCAGACGGTCTCAGTTCGTTGGAACCGCATCTTCATCGACACGGTCACTTGTTCGGCTCGGAGCGAGGCTCGAACCTACGAGCGAGGTTTGCTTCCCTCGCCGGCTGGCCAGAAAACGGCGAGCCAGACAGTGCGTTCGCGAAGTGACGTTTTGATGACTTGGTGTTTCTTGTGCGCGGGGAGGAAGAGATAGTCACCGACGCCTAATCGCACTTCCTCGCCCGATTCGTAACGAATGACGGCGTGGCCTTGTAGAAGTATCACCCACTCATGTTCCGACTGGTCGTACCAGAATCCAGCGGGACTCGAGTGCCCTTGGGAAACGATTCGCTCGATACGCACGCCCGAGTCATTAGCG
>JAGQPS010000350.1 GCA_020426595.1 Planctomycetales bacterium | reverse complement strand
AAGTAGCGCTCGAGATTCACGCCGGGACCGGGGACGACCATCGCGACGACTCGGCCCGTCGAATCTTGAATGGCGTAGCTGCTTGATCGAAGACCTCCATCGCGAATCATGCGCGTCAGAGTCCCTTCGGCGGCGAACTCCGGTCGTTCGTGTCCTCCAGGCGCGGGCACGTCGGCGGCTCCGCGAATCATCTCGCTCAACGAAGTCAAACTGCCTGGAAAGCCACGGCGCGCGGTCGAGTCGTTGGTCGTACTCTCGGCGTTGGGAGTATTCGTGCTGGTCGGCTGGCTCGCCAAGCGATCAAGCGCGAGACGGCGGAGCTCGAGGTCTTGCCAGCGAGTGAACCGACCTTGGAGTTCGGTCAGGAACTCGCGCTGTTGAGTCGATGCCGCCGACGCCTCCAGTTGCCGGAGTTCCTCGGCCAGTCGCTCGGGTGCGACAGTCGCCTTGCCGGCAAGCAAATGATCGAACCAAAGTTGCGCTTGAGCCAAGCGTTCACTGAACGCCGATGGTCCCGCGGTGGGTTCACTTAGATCACGAGGAGAAAGGTCGACCGGTGAGTCTGATGCGGTTCGCGTTTCGGTCGGATGGTTATCCGTCCCGTTTCGCGGGTCATCGGTTCGACGCCAGCCACCCGTGTTGGTCGCCGCGGGAGGAGCAACGCTCGTGCGTCTCTCGGCGAGCGAATTGCCTTCCGCCTCCGCCGCGGGGCGCTCGGTCGTGGTGGGGGATTCGAAGGTTCCGGCCGTGGATGTCGTGGCGTCCATCTCTTGTGGCTCGGTCGCGCTCGCTCGCACGACTCGATCGTCGTTTCGTGGGGCATTGGGAACCAGGACGGTCGCCGGCGCTTCGTCGCGGCGCAGTTCGCGTTCATGCACCCAGCGGAATTCCCCGGCGGGTGGCGCGATCAACACCCACTGATCATCGGCACCCAGCTCGTTCCACGGGGACAGTAGTTCGACTCGTTCACCCGCGGCGAGTCGTACTTGCCAGAGAGGTTCAAGCCGATTCTCGATGCGCGTTCCCACCCAGGATTTCGCGCCGTCCCTCGTCACCTCGGCGACCCTGGGGTCTTCCGTGGGGCGAAGCGAGTCCTTGGGAAGCAGACTAAAACTGCCGACCGGAGGACGGATGGCACACCAGCCACCGGGATCGTGGCGATAGACCTCGACGACTTCTCCACGCTCCAACTGTTCCGTCGCGTAGGCATGGGAACTTGGAGCGGCATGAACGATCGCGGAAACGGTCGATACCGAAGCCTCGTAGGGAAACGTCTCCTGTGCCTCAGCGAGACGCGGGGCGAATGCGAACATGATGGCACAGAGCATGATGACGCAGAGCCAACCGTTTGGGTTGGGACCGCTCAACATGCTGGCCTTTTGATTTACCGCGTGGAGTCCAGACATCGTCCTTCCCGCCTCTTCTGTTGCCATCCCGTTGGGACTGCCGACTTCTCTTGCGGTAGATAGAGAAAGTCGCGGTTGGACTCAAGGCGAGATTGATGGGGGCCGATGCCGTGGACTCGTTTGGCCGAGTGGGGAGACGTGCTTTTGCGGAGCAAAAGCCGACACTCTTGCGGCTTTGCACCGGTGGTGACCGAAGTCGTGGCTGCTTAGTTGACAGGGGAGAAGAATCCCTCGCTCACGCTTCGGGTTTCCCTTGGTTTTGCCACGCTTTTGGCATGGTCGACCGGGGCGGAGCGTGAAAATCGCAACATCAAAACTGACGCTTCGCGTTTCCTTTGGGTTTCCCGCGACGGTCACTGGCCACAAGGGATGAACCGTAGAGCTCGAGGCAGCGAAGCTGTCGTTTAGAACTTGTGCCCTTTGGCGGGGCCGAGCTGCGTGAGAGTTAGGATCTCGGGTCCGTCCTCGGTCATCAGGATCGTGTGTTCGAATTGAGCCGAGAGCTGTCGGTCAACGGTCCGCACCGTCCAGCCGTCCCGTTCGGTGTTTCCCGCCTCGCCGCTGCCGGCGTTGATCATCGGTTCGATCGTGAAACACATGCCGGGGCTGAGCCGCTTGCGATACGTGTCGGACGAGGGGACGTGCGGAATGTTCGGAGGCTGGTGAAAGCGGCGGCCGATGCCGTGCCCTACATACTTGTCGACGACGCCAAACCCGTACTTCGCGGCCTCCTTGACGATCGCTTCTCCGATCACGGCGATCTTGCAGTCCGGCGTGAGCGCGTCGATCGCGAGATACAAGCTGTCGAACGAGCATTGAGTGACGGCTCGAGCCGTATCGGAGACCTCGCCAATCAGGAACGTCTCGCTTTGATCACCGAACCAACCGTTGACGATGGTGGTCAAGTCGACGTTGACGATGTCGCCCGGCTGGAGTTCGTAGGAGTCTGGAATGCCGTGGCAGATCACGTCATTCACGCTCGTGCAGCAACTCTTGGGGAACGGGCCGCGCTCGCCTTGGTAGCCAAGACACGCGGGGGTGTGGCCATGGTCGAGCGTGTACTCGTGCACGAACCGATCGATCGATTCCGTGGTCGCGCCTGGCACGACGCAGGGACGGACCGCGTCCAACAACCGTGCATTGAATTGACAAGCCGCTCGCATCGCATCCCGTTCGTGCGGCGACAGCTGCAAAGATCGTTGCTTGGGGATCAACGCTCGTTCCCGTAACTGAACCAACAAAACCCGCCGTGCGTCCAACCGCCGTACGTCAAACTGCCGTGCGTCCAACCGCTAGGGAACCGACGCGGACTTCGCCACTAGGCGACCCGATACATCAACGACGATTCCCCCACCGCTCCCGGCAGTGTAGCAGTCCTTTCCCAGAATGGCTACGAGCGGGCGGGAACTGGCACTAAGCCGTTTCGCTCGTTTCCTCCGCGACCGCTTGCTCGAGCCCTTCCTTGCCGAGACGATCGCAGAAATCGCCGAACGATTCGTCGGGAGTCCGTTGTTGTTGGAAACAGCGAAAAACCGGCTTCAGCAGGCCCAGCAAATCGTCGCGATGGACGAGGTCCTGGTAGATATAGCCGAGGCGTTTACCGAGCCGGCCTCCACCCAGGAAGACCGTGTACTTTTCCTTCGCCTTCCCCACGAGACCGATGTCGGCGTTGTAAGGCCGGGCACATCCATTCGGGCAGCCAGTCATGCGGACCGTGAATTTCTCATCCGCCAAACCGAGTTCCGCCACCATCGCCTCGAGTTCATCCATGACTCCCGGCAAGGCTCGTTCGCTTTCGGTGATCGCGAGTCCGCAAGTCGGCCAAGCGACACACGCCATCGACCACCGTCGGGCGGTCGAGAACTGCTCGGTCGTCGGTACGTTATGGCTCCGCAGAATCCCCATCAACTCCTCGCGCTGATCAGCGGCGACATCGGCGAAAATGAGGCTCTGGTGCGAGGTGACTCGCATCGGCAACTGCAAATCGTGACAGACCTTCTTGAGGGCGCTCTTGAGCAGAATGCTCTCGGTATCCGATACGCGTCCGTTCTCGATATTGAGGCCATAAAAGAACTTGCCGTCACCTTGCTCGTGCCAACCCATGTGGTCGTCGTGCTCGGTCACATCCTCGGGCTCGAGGTCCGGCAGCTTCGCTCCGTAGTACTCCTCGACCGTCGCTCGGAACTTGTCGATGCCCCAACGGTCGACGAGATACTTCATGCGGGCGACCTTGCGGTCCTCGCGATTGCCGTGGTCTCGCTGGACCTTGACCACCGCTTCCGCGACTCCACACACCTGATCGATGGTGCAAAAGGCCATGCGCTTGGCGAGCGCCGGGTAGGTCTTCTTGTTGGCGGGAGTCGTGCCCAAACCGCCTCCGACCGAAACGTTAAAACCAATGACCTGGCCATCGCGGACGATCGCCATGAAGCCAAGGTCTTGCGTGTAGATATCGACGCAGTTGTCGTGCGGGAGTCCGATCGCGGCCTTGAACTTCCGCGGCAAATAGGTCTTGCCGTAGATCGGTTCGATGATGTCGTTCTCGGTCGCGCCGCCGACCAATTCCTTCTCGCCGGTCTCCTGGTCCTGCAGCCAGATCTCGTAGTAGGCCTTGGTCCTCGGAGCGAGGTGTTCGACCAGCGCGTCGGTGACGCTGTGAAGCGTTTCGTACACCGGCGTCTTGAAGGGAGCCGGGCAGCACATGACGTTGCGATTCACGTCGCCGCAGGCGGCTAGAGTCGAGAGCTTCACGTCGTGAATGCGGCGGATCAACTCACGCAGTTCACTCTTGGGCACGCCATGGTGCTGAATGGCTTGACGAGTCGTGAGTCGAATCGTGCTGTTGCCCAATTCATCCCCAATGCCGATCTCCGCGAGCAACTGGCCCGGAGTAAGACGACCGCCCGGAATTCGAGTCCGGACCATCATCATGGGGATCCGGTCCTTGGAGACCTTGCGGGCATCGCGGTCATCTTGGATGTAGGTGCCGTGATGCTTGAGGAGGACCTCACTGCTCTTGCTGAAGCCGAGCGTGCCATCGTGGAGTTCCTCCGCGATCGTCCCCCGCAAGTAATTGCTTTCAATCTTGGCCGCCTCGGCCCCACTGAGCTTGACCGGCTCGGCGGACGCATTGGCATTGGGGGCGGACTGGTCACTCATGTTTCGACTCCATGAAACGCGAAATTCCACGTAACCCAGGAATTCGCGTCAGCGACAGGCGAGGTTCGCCAACGTGACTCTCAAGCCATGTTGACTACGTTGATCTGAATTGTGGGCGATCCCCAGGAACTCGACAAGGACGGCTCGTTCCCGCACGCCGTCGCAGTTCGAGGGAACTTGCGGAGAGTAGGAAAAAAGACTCGCGAGTAAAAGGCGAGTCGGCTTCGAGGTTGCTAGCGAAGCCCATTAGCTGGGAGGGCGGCGATAAAGTTCGGCTTGCAGTAGGGCCTCGCTACCCGCCTCGCCCGCCCGCTCGTAATGCCAGTCTCGAGTGGTGGGGAGCCATTGCTGCGACGCTGGCCACGGCTGGCATGGGGGGACGCCCAAGGCCTCATAAAGCCGACGACTTTCCATCGCCACGTTGCCGGCACGAGGCGGAAAGGGGCCAGCATCGAGCCGATAGCATCCGTGGAGCAAATCGGGGTCGTATCCGCCAACGCGATTCACGATTTGAGCAATCTCGTAAAGGCTCAGCGGTCGCGAGCCTCCGGCATGAAAGACTCCGCTGAGCGTCGATGCCAAGGCTCGCTCCAACACGGGATCGAGGCACTCGCAGTAGGTCGGAGTCCGGACTTCGTCGTAATAGAGGGTCGCGGGGCGCCCGTGGCGGAAGCGGTTCTGGATCCAATCGATGGCACCGGCGTG
>JAGQPS010000034.1 GCA_020426595.1 Planctomycetales bacterium | reverse complement strand
AAATCGCCTTTTGCTTGGGCGCGAGTCGCATCCATTGGGCTTAAATCAACAGCCCGGTGAGCGAGGGATTCTTCGACTTCTCAATCAAACCACAAACCCGTAACGCCACCAACACATCCACGACGCGCCATTCCTGAGAGCGCGACATCCAAGGGAACATGCTAGGTCGGGCAAAAAGTCGCGAATCCCTGGAAATTGAGCCGACCCCCAGCGGGTCGACGAGCGTCTAGAATGGGACTCCTCTTCGCTCATACTCCTCAGGATTCTCGTCATGATTCGCATCCGGGAAGTCTGCAAGAACTTTGGCACCGGTCCCAAAGCGGTTCGCGCGGTCGATCGCCTTTCGTTCGACGTGATGCCAGGCGAGGTCTTTGGTCTGCTCGGACCCAACGGCGCGGGCAAGACCACCACGCTTCGGATGATCCTTGGCTTGCTGAAACCCGATTCGGGACATGCGGAAGTGGGTGGCTATCGGACCGACCGAGACTCACTGTCGGTTCGCCGTTGCGTGGGACTCGTCTCGGCCAACGACGGAATCTACCCCTGGCTCACCGGACGTGAGTTGCTGGGCTTCTTCGGTGATCTGTATGGAGTCCCACCGGAGGTCGCCGCGACTCGCATCGATCGATTGGCCGAGGAGTTCGATCTCAAGAAGTTCTTTGACCGCCGTTGCTCCACCTACAGCACTGGTCAGCGACAACGAGTCCTCTTCGCTCGCGGGCTCGTGCATGATCCCCCCGTCATGTTGCTCGATGAACCGACACGAGGAATGGACATCGTCGGTACTCAAAGCGTGTTCGAGTACCTGACCTTTTTGCGTCAACAATCCAAGGCGGTGATCGTCAGCACTCATCGACTCGACGAGGCCCAGCGATTCTGCGATCGATTTGGACTTTTGTTTCAAGGACGTCTTGAGCACATCGGAACCTTGGCCGAATTGCGTGAGGCGACTCATCAAGCATCATTGGTCGACATGTTCGTAGCGATGATGAAGGGTCCCAGCGATGGCCACGCGAATGAAACATCGTTGTCGGAGGCGGCCTCATGAGCCAGTCATCATCCCTAGAGACGACTCCGGCCGCCTCGCCGACTCCCCTGCCGCCTATCAAACGGTCGGACATTCTGAGTCGACTCGTCCGCCTTTGCTTGAAGGAGTTCCGAGAGATCCTGCGGGATCGACGCACGATCATCACGCTCGTCGCGATGCCCATTCTGGTCTACCCCCTGCTCAGTTTGGTGTTCAGTCGGTTCGTTCTGACGACTCTTGTCACGGCTCAGCAAGAGACTCTCACGATTGGGTTTCGCACCGAGGACGAACAAGCCGCGTTTCAATCGCTCATCAGTGATGGCCATCAGCTTTTGGAACAGGATGGCGAGGATACTTCGGATCTACAGGACAAGACGTTTGGGGTCGCGATCCTAGGCAGCAGTCTGCTGCAGGCCCAGGACGAAGGAGCGATCCAGGTCGCGATCTACATCGATCCCGATAGTCCACCGCGCAGCCCGCGGTGGAAAATTCGACTTTTGCAAGGAGACTCCCAGGCGGCGAGCGTCGAGCGTTCCCTGACGCGACGACTCGACCGTGTCAATCGATTCTGGTTCGCTCAGATACTGGGACGGATTGGCCGACCGCTGCAGGTGCCAGCCGACTTCCAGACCAGCATCGTCAAGTCCGAATCGGGGCCTCCCGTTTCGTTGGCGTCGTTCATTCCCTTGATGCTGCTGCTCATGACGATCACCGGCGCGGTGTATCCCGCGATCGATCTCACCGCGGGCGAACGAGAACGTGGGACCCTCGAGGCTCTGATCGCGGCGCCGATACCGAGGGCTGGGCTACTGGTCGCTAAGTATGTGACCGTGTTGTTCGTGGCCATGCTCACGGCCATCGCCAACTTGTCGGCGATGCTCATCACGATTTATGTCGGTCAGCTGGAAAGCCTTGTCTTCGGAGACCGTGGCCTGACCTTCGATGTGGTGATCCAGGTTTTCGGATTGTTGGTCTTGTTCGCGGCATTCTTCTCCGCCGTGCTGCTGGCCGTCACGTCGTTCGCCCGAAGCTTCAAGGAAGCCCAAGCCTATTTGATTCCGTTGATGCTGCTCACGATCGCGCCCGGCATTCTGAGTCTGGCTCCAAGCCTGACGATCGAAGGCCCATTGGCCGCCGCGCCACTCGTCAACATCACCTTGATGGCTCGCGACATCTTCGACGGAAGCATCAATCCCGCTTGGGGCATGGTGGTGATCGCGACGACATCACTGTACGCCATGGCGGCTCTCGCCATCGCCGCTCAGATTTTCGGTACCGATGCGGTGCTCTACGGCAGCTCCACGGGCTGGAGGGAGTTTCTCAGTCGCCCCTTGGAGCGAGCCAATACCGCCTCACTGAGTTCGGCCCTGAGTTGCCTGGCGGTGTTGTTCATCGCCTTCTTTGTGTCGGTCGGAATCTTGCGCCGCATCCAGGTTTCGCCGCTCCAACAAATCGTGATCGCGGGCGTGGCCCAGGCCGTGATCTTCCTAGTCATCCCGCTGCTGTTCGCTGGCTGGCTGCGACTACGTTTTCGCCCCGCATTCGGGACACGTTTCCCTCCGCTACTTTCCTTCGTCGCCGCCCTCGGACTCGGTGTCTCCATGTGGACCATCGCTCACGAGCTAGTGCTGCTCAACGAGCTGTTGGGTTGGGTCGATCTGGCGAAATCGGCCGAACGCGTCAAGTCTCAATTGGAACAGTGGCGGTCGCTCCCCGTGTTTCTCCCGGTATTGGTCTTCGGCGTGCTCCCCGCGATTTCGGAGGAGGTCTTCTTCCGCGGACTACTGTTTCGCTCGCTGTTCGCGCGCGGGAACGCTTGGCTTGCGATCCTTGTTTCGTCACTTGCGTTCGCCGCGTTTCATGTCGTGAACGGAACCTTGCTGACTCCCGAGCGTTTCTTTCCTTCGTTGTTCGCCGGTTTGGTCTTGGGAGTGCTCGCCTGGCGATTCCAGAGCATATGGCCCGGCATGTTGGCTCACGCCGTGCACAATTCGGGGCTGTTGCTGTTGGCGTACTATCAACCGCAAGTCGATGCGACTCTCAAGAGCTGGAATTGGGCCATCGACGACCAAGCCCACTTGCCGTGGCCACTCCTAGCGGTCGGAGGTGGCCTGGTCCTGGGGACTCTGCTGATCTCGTGGTTGACTTACCGGTCCGAAAGCCCCGATGATCGAACAGCGCTAGGCCGAGATTCCGTGGGCTCGACCACCAACGTCGGCGCGTCGCACGAGGTGGAAGCGCCCGAGGTGGAAGCCGCGACCGAATAGAACGTTACACCCAAGCCGAGCTTGCCATGGTGGGACCGAGGGTTTCATGAAGTCGCTCATCCAACGGTCCGAAATAAAACGGAGCTCGCTCGGCTGGATATCGCCGCCGCGTCGCATCCGTGAAGAAGCGGCGCTGATGCCTCGCGGTTTCCTATCGCGCGGCGCGCTGTTGCTGATTGCCATCGCGTTTTGTCCAACAACGTTGCTCGCGCAGCAACCCATTCCCAGTCTGCCCGAGGCGCGAGCCGCATTTCAGACCGGCGACTACGCGACGGCCTTGGCCGAGTCAAAGCGCGCCGTCGAGCTACGGATATGGAACGAGGGTTGGTATTTGCTCGGGCTGGAAACGAGCTTGATGACCGGGGATGTCGAAAACGGGGAGGCGTTCCTCGAGGCGGGGCTCACCAAGTTCGCGTCCAGCATTCAGAGCCGCTGGCTGGGAGCCCAGTTCCTGCAAGCCCAAGGGCGGCAAGAGGAAGCCCGTAAACTGCTCGACGAAATCGCCGATCTCGCGCAGCGAGCCCCATGGCGATATAGCGATCGGGCCAATCGCACGACGCTCGCGCGTTTCTTTCTGAGTGAAGGCGCGGATCCGAAAGAGGTGTTGACCGACTTCTTGGACCGAGTCAAGGCTCAAGACATTCGCTACGTCGATGCCTACCTTGCCACGGCCGAACTGGCTCTCGAGAAGCATGATTACGCGCTGGCGGCGGACGAGCTACAACTGGCGATCGAACTGGCACCGGAACTCCCAGACCTCCACTGGCGATTGGGGCAAGCGTTCTCGCCGAGCGATCCAGCGGTGGCGATCGCCGCATGGCAGCGGTGCCTGGCACTGAATCCCAATCATCTGCCGTGTCTCTTGAGTCTGACCGACCGAGCCATTGATGGCGAGGATCGGGCCGCGACCGAATCATTGCTCCAACGAATCAACTCGATCAACCCGCGCGAACCGCGACAGTTTGTTTATCGCGGACTCTTGGCTCATCTCGACGGCGACTTTGATCAGGCCGACCTATGGCTCCAGCAAGCCCGTGAACTTTCGCCCGGCAACGCGGAGATCGAGGTCCTGCTCGGTCGCAAACTCTCGCAAAAGTATCGCTTCGCCGAAGGAGTCGAGGCATTAAGACGGGCCTTGGAGTTATCGCCAAATCATCGCGCGGCCCAACTGCAGCTCGGCCAAGACTTGTTGCGACTCGGAGACGAGGAAGGCTGGACTTGGATTGCTCGCGTACGCGAGGAGGACCCGTTTCAGGTCACGGCCTACAACCTCGTCCAGTTGCGCACGGAACTCAATCAATTCGAGACGATCGAGGGTGGCGGATTCGTGATTCGCATGGAACGCCACGAGGCGGAACTCTACGGCGACGAGGTATTGGCCACGTTGTTGGAGGCGCGCGACGAATTGTGCCGGCGTTACGACCACGAATTGACTCAGCCTGTTCTCGTGGAGATTTTCTCTCGGCCCTCGGACTTCGCGGTGCGCACCTTTGGCGTGCCCGGAGCCAATGGGTATCTCGGTGTTTGCTTCGGACATTTGATCACGGTGTCCGGACCAGCGGCGAATTCGCCACCGTCGAGCAGTTGGAAATCGGTGCTCTGGCACGAGTTCACGCATACGGTGACGCTGGGCAAGACACGTCACCGAATCCCACGCTGGCTGAGTGAGGGACTCAGCGTGATGGAGGAAGGTCGACGCGACCCGATGTGGAGTCGCCGCGCGAGCAGCGCGGAGCGCCGCCGCGTTCTGGATGGCCAAACGCCTCCGGTCAGCGAGCTAAGTGAGTTGTTTCTGAATCCTCAAGCGCCTAGCGATATCAACCTGGCCTATTTGCTCTCGGGTTGGGTAGCCGAATTTCTCGTCGAGACCCAGGACGAAGCGGCCGTGCGTGGTCTTCTCGAGGATTTGGGAGTTGGCATCAGCCTCGAGGAAGCATTGGGACGGCGCTGGGGAAATTCGACGTCGATCGATACTCAGTTCGCGGACTACAGTCGTCGCCGAGCGTTGCTCGAGGGCTGGCTCGATCCCGACGTCCAACAATGGCGGGAACAACAAGTCGAGCAAGGCGTCGACTTGAGCACTTGGTTGCCCGATACGGACGCGACCCTCGCGTGGCGAACGCGAGTTGACGAGGCTCGCGAAGCGGAGACCGAAGGGCGCGTCGACGACGCGCTGGCCATTTGGGAACAACTCGACTCGGACTTGCCGCCCCAGGTTGAAAGAACCGTGGTTTTGGTGGCTCGGCTCGCTCTGGCTCGCGCGATCGACGACCAACGACAAGAGCTCAATGTGCTGCGACGAGTAATCGACGAAGGGGGGCTGCAAGCCGACATCCTCGCCCGAGCCGCGGAAGTTGCGGAGCTAGAACAAGATTGGTCGGCTCTGACCGCGATCGCCAGCCGCATGCACGAACTCGATCCCCTGACTTATCAGTCACACCAGTGGAGTGCCCGAGCTCGGATCAACTCGGGCGATGCGGCCGAGGCGATTCCCGCGCTGCGGCGACTGATGACTTTTGAATCCTCCAATCGGACCTTGGTGCAGCGGCAATTAGCCGAACAACTCATCGCGACCGAGCAGTACGAAGCGGCCGAACGCGAGCTGGTCGAGGTCGTGTTGTTGGCGCCTCGATCCCGACAAGCTTGGGAGCTCTTCCGTGTCGTCAGGGAACACACGCGGGAAGAGAGCGAGCCCCCTGCCGTGCCGGAGGACGCGAACAACCGATAGCGCGGCGTTTCGCCGACAAAAATGGCGGCGGAATTCAACCGATCGGAACGATGCCGAGTGTCGGTGGTTTCTTTAGACTGTTGGGACCGCCTTGCTTGGCAGGCGACCTTGACCGCCGCCTTGCCGAACGGGATCGCCAGTCTGGGGAGAGGACGACGAACTTATGCAATTGCGAATGGTTCTTTTAGGCTTCGGCCTCGCCCTGGGGCTCGCGATGCTCTTTCTGTTTGGGCCGAGTCGGTCCCCGAGCCCACCATCCGAAACGGTCGTGGCCGAGCCAGCGTCGACTCCAGCAACGCCCCCAGCGTCAGCCAGAGACGGTTCACAGGATGCGATCGCCGCCGTGCAAGCCGAATCCGTGGAAGGGGCTCGTTTCCCCACACTCCCAACCGATTCGCCAATGATCGCCGGTTCTGGACAAGGGCCATTGGCGCTGATGATCGCACAACGCGGCATGAGGGGAGGCAGTTGGTATGGGCTCTCGCAGGAAACGGTCGTCGATCGCAAGGGAGTTCCAACGTGGGAGTTCGATCGGAGATTTCGGTCCGACGCCTTTCGATTCGTGCGAGTTCGATTCTCGTCCTATCAGACTCGTGGCCCCAATGGACAGTGGTTCACCGATTACCCCGATAGCGATTTGAATTTCTCGTTTCGCCTCAAGCAGCTCACCACGCTGGACGTCGACCCAGAACCGCTGTGGCTCGACATCACCGATCCACGGCTCTTCGAGTACCCGTTTCTGTACATGATCGAACCTGGCTTCATCGTGTTTTCCGATGAGGAGGTCGCCGCCCTGCAGGAGTATTTCCGACGAGGGGGCTTCATGATGGTCGATGATTTTTGGGGAGAGTTCGAGTGGAACAACTTCCATGCGGAAATGAGCCGAGTGTTTCCCGATCAAGAGCCGACGGTCTTGACGATCGATCATCCGATTTTCCACATCGTCTACGATTTGCCGTTCATCCCGCAGGTTCCGAGCATTCACCATTGGATGAGGAGCGGAGTGACTTGGGAACGAGACGACGCGCGCGAGCCGGACTATCGCGCGTACTTCGACGACAATGGCCGCATGGTGATGATCATCTGCCACAACACCGATTTGGGTGACGGCTGGGAACGCGAAGGAGAAAGCCGGGAGTACTTCGAGACTTTTTCCGAACGCCTCGCGTACCCCATGGGCATCAACATCGTCGTTTATGCGATGACCCACTAAGCACGAGTCCCGCGGCCGACTCGCGACACTCGGGGCGGGCGCGATACTTGCCTGATCGCCACGGCCAACATTCATTAACCAACCAACACCAACGATCCGCCGAGCGAGGAGCGACCTCTTGGAATTCACGCAACCTCCAACCGGAGCCGAAGCCGCCATCGAGAAGCTCCGGCAGTCCCGCCTCGACATCGAGGAACAACTCCGCCGAGTGCTTGTCGGGCAAGAGGAGGCGATCGAACAGCTGCTGATCGCGCTTTTCTCGGGCGGGCATTGTTTGATCACCGGTCCACCAGGTCTTGCCAAGACGCTCTTGGTGCGGACCGTCGCACAGCTCTTTCATCTTGATTTTCGACGCATTCAGTTCACTCCCGACCTGATGCCCTCGGACATCATCGGCACCGAGATCTTGATCGAGGACGACCAACATCGGCGCAGCTTGAAATTCGTTTCGGGTCCGATCTTCGCCAACGTGGTCCTGGCGGATGAAATCAACCGCACGCCTCCCAAGACCCAGGCCGCTCTCCTGGAAGCGATGCAGGAGAAGCAAGTCACCGCGGCGGGTCATTGCCACGAACTGCCTCGCCCGTTCTTTGTCTTGGCCACGCAGAACCCGATCGAGATGGAAGGGACCTATCCCCTGCCCGAAGCCCAACTCGATCGATTCCTATTCAATATCGTCGTGGACTACCTACCCGAGGATGATGAAGTCCTCGTCGTTCAACGGACCACGCGAGGCGGAGCGGAACCGCTCTCGCCGATGTTCACGGCCGAGGATTTGCTGGCGTTCCACGAGATCTCAGCACAGGTTCCGATTGGCGAACCATTGGTTCGGTACGCCGTTCAGTTGGCCTCGGCGAGCCGACCCGGTCGGCAGGGCGTCCCGGACTTCGTCAATGAATGGGTTGCCTGGGGCGCGGGTCTCCGAGGCGCTCAGAGTTTGGTGCTCGGAGCCAAGGCCCGCGCGCTGCTCAAGGGACGCATGCACGTCTCGATCGAGGACATTCAGGCACTCGCGTTTCCCGCGCTAAGGCATCGCATCTTGACGAGTTATCGGGCCGAGGCGGATGGAGTCACGGTGGACGACGTCATTCGCAAGTTGATCGAGACGATCTCCGCGCCGTAGTCGGCGAGTCGCGCCAATGTCCCCTAACGGGACCGGACGCGCGGCACCTTGATCGCCACGTCGGTTTCCGCACGCATAGCCCGAGTGTGAAATGGCTCCAGAATCACAACTGCTCGATCCTCGCACGTTGGTGCGAATTCGCGATTTGGCGCTGCGTTCGAGAGCGGTGATTGACGGAATGTGCCGTGGAGTCCATCACACGCCTCAACCTGGTTTGAGCGTCGAGTTCACCGAATACCGCTCGTACGCGATGGGAGACGACCTCAGGTTCTTGGATTGGAAGCGGTACGCCCGATCGGATCGGCTTTACGTGAGGCGTTTCGAGGACGAAACCAATCTGCGCTGCTGGTTCCTCTTCGACGTCAGCCGGTCGATGGCATTTGGCGAGCAGTCGGTTAGCAAGATCGAGTACGGGGCGACACTGATCGCCACTCTCAGCTACGTGTTGATCAATCGACGAGATGCCGTGGGACTGGCTCGGTTCGCCGAGCGGATCGAGTCGTTTCACCCGGCTCGCTTGCATTTCCAACACTGGCGACGATTGCTCGGTGCCCTAAGCGGTTCCTCCAGCGCGACCACGACCGACTTGGGGCGGTCCGTTGAACAGATTGGCGGATTGCTCAAGGGCCGCGGGCTAGTCATCGTCGTATCCGATTTCCTCGCGGAACTGGAGTCGATGCGGCTCCCGTTGGCTCGGCTGCGGGCTCGGGGACATGACGTGCTGTTGCTGCAACTGCTTGATCCCGCCGAAGTGCATTTCGTCGACGATGGTCGACATTGGATTCGCGACCTGGAAACCGGTCGGCGCATCACGGTCGATCCGAATCGCACCAGCGCGGAGTACCACGAGCGATTCGCGCGACATCAAGAGACCCTGCGCGAGCTGGCTCGAGCGACGGAGTGCGATGTCGAGACGATTCTCACGTCGACGCCGTTGGATCAAGCGTTGAGTGACTTGTTGGAACGACGCGCCCGCCTCACGAAGGGACGCGTGCTGCGGCGGAGCCAAGGAGGAAGTGTGCGATGACGTTCCTGGCTCCTTGGTTCGCGTTGGCCTCGGCGGCGATCGCCGCTCCGATCGTCCTGCACCTCATCCGCCGAGACATCCGCGGGGAACGCACGTTTAGCTCGTTACGATTCTTGCGGAGCGCGACGCCTCCACCGACTCAAAAGAAGCGCCTCGAGAATCTCCTCTTGTTGCTCCTGCGAGCGGCCATGTTGATTCTGTTGGCCATCATGTTCGCCCGTCCGTTTTTTCGCCCCTCGGAGTCGGCTGAGATCGAGGTCTCGGGTCAACGGGTCGCGATCATCGTCGATACGTCGGCGAGCATGCGGATCGGCGATCGTTACGACGAGGCCCGCGCGCAAGTCGAACAACTTCTCGATTCGCTAGGTACCGAAGACCGAGTGCGGATTTACTCAGCGTCGGATATCGCGTCCCCCATCGCTGGAGATTGGTCGGGGCGTGACGCCTTCGATCCGCCCTTGGCCGAGTTGGCGACCGCCCTACGGCCAGGCTGGTTCGCCGACGACCTTCCGAGAGCGTTGGAGATGGTTCTCGCGGACCATCGAACGAGCTTGGAAACGGACGATGATAACGCCGCGCTACGTATTTACTTGGTTTCAGATTTCGCTTCGGAATTCACACCGAACTGGCAACGCATCGACTGGCCCACTCAGACGATCGTGGAGTTGATCGCGGTGGAGACTCCGCTGCGTGAGTCGAATGCTTGGATTGAGCTGCTGGCCAACGATTCGACGCGGGAAACCGGAGTTTGGCGAGTCCGAATTACCAATGGACACGATGCCGCGAGCGAGGTGCTCAACCTAACGAGTTCGAATGACTCGCTGACTCAGACGGTCCAAGTGGGACGTGGCCGAGCCCAGGTACTTGAGATTCCCGCGACGGAATCGTCGACGATCCTCCAGTTGCAAAACGGCGAGTCGGTTGCGTCTCGCTTGGCTCTCCCGCCCGCGCGAAAGATGCGACGAGTCGTTGGTTGCCTTGCCGACGGTGCCGAGGATCGCGACTGGATTCTTGAGCAAGCGGTGACCAGCGTGGATGCGGTCGAGGTGGATTGGCGCTTGCTGGAAAGCGATGACCTGGAATCGCTCAAGGAGATCGACGCCTTGGCTCTTCTCACGATTCCTCCCAGCACCTGGAAAGAGCCGCTCCAACAGTTGCTGCTCCGTGGCGGATCGATCGTCATTTGCGTGGCGCCCAGCGAATCGCGCCGAACCGAGGAATGGAAGGAGCTGTCCAACTCGCTGGTCCCCTCCGCCAATCTGGAGTTGAGCCGCCTGGAATCGGGACCGGGATTCCAAATGATCAAGGGAGTTCGCCCGCTGGACGCATTGAGTTCCGCCGCGTTCTACGATCCTCGGTTTGATTTTGGAGAAACGCGGATCTGGCAAGCGGTCCAGGTGCGAAGAGACGAACAGCAAGGCGTTGTCTTGAGTGAATTGGACCAGGGCGAGCCATGTTTGATTCGCTACTCCGTCGGCCCCGGGCGGCTTTTTTGGTTCACCTGCGATTGGATGCCCGACAACTCTCAATTGGCTCGTAGCAGTCGCTTCGCGCCGCTCATGAGCGGCTTGCTTGGCCTGGCCGACGTACCGCCGCCTTTTGAGCTCGCCACGATCGGAGACTCGTCCGACAACTTGGAGCCCGTGGAATTGCTGGCTCCCACGCCTCCTGGTGAATCGCCATCACTGTCTCGCATCAACGTGCCGGGCTTGTATCGACGTCTCGCCGTTGGCGATCGCGCGACTGGAGAAGCATCGAACGAAACTAGAGCGAGCGCGACGGTCGCATCTTGGATCGTGGCTCAGGTACCCAGCGATCAATGGCGAGTCAGTCCTGGAGCCATGGATGAAATCCGGACCGCCGGCTTGCCTCAAGAGAATCGCATCAACCAACAGGCCTCGGAGGCACTGCGTCTGCGCGAGCGCGTGGACGACGAACGACTCGAGCGCGAACAGCGAATTTGGAGATGGGTATTGTTGGCCGTGGGCGCGGTCATGGCGGTGGAGGGTTGGGCGGCTTGGCGAGCCGTTCGTCGGCCGACCTAAGGTTGACTTTCACTCCGTGAAAGCGTGTCTTGCCCACGTCAGTCGATTGAGGTCTGTTGGGTGTTGCCCCATGAGATCGGTGGTGTCGCGAGGTGTTGGCTTGTTTGAGAAGTCGAAGAGTCCCTCGCTCACGCTCTTAGGTGTTGCGCTTTCGGAGATGGGGCTAGACGGAAGTTCTGGTGGCGTAACGGGTTGTTGTCTCTTTTGGGAAATCGAAGAATCCCTCGCTTACGCTTCGGGTTTCCTTTGGTTTTCCACGCGTTTGAGTTGGTCGACTGAGGCGGAGCGTGAAAAGCGCAACATCAAAACTTACGCTTCGGGTTTCCTTTGGTTTCTCCACTCGTTTGAATTGGTCGACCGGGGCGACGCGTGAATCGCGCGACATCAAGACTGACGCCGCGGGTTTCCTTGAGCGTTCCATGCCTTTTGATCGACCGGTTGAGCTGGAAGTTGATCGGCTCCGCGTCGGAATCTTGTCCTTGGATACGTTGAAAAGCGGCTGGGGAAAGCTTGCCGATTCCGAGGGTGTGCGCCGCGATCAACGGCTTCGCCGGCTAGTGAAGAAACCGCTTCTGTACGCATGAAATCGGCGGACGAAACTCGTGTTTATTTTTGGAAGCTCGTTCGTCGATACGTGGAGAACCATGGACGACGGACCTCTCACGGATGAGCCCCGCTGACTGCTTGAGCGTTAGGGCTTTCTATGTCCGCCGAGTTTCTTCATTTTGTGATGACAGTTTTGTTCCTTGCCGTGTGGGCCATGATCGGACACTTCTCCGTATTGCATTCTCATTCCTAAGTCACGGTCGACCGACGAGGCTTGAGGATTGGAATGGTCTGGGCCCACGATCGCACCGACGCCAGTTGTCTCTCTCCGCTTTCCCCGTAGCGGCGATGGGCAGCTGGCGTTGTCGCTTTTCGGAATGGGGGTTGGTTCCGGCTACAGGCCACGGATTCCGCGACCCGCGAGTGGGACGATACTCCAACGGCGGGTTTCGTCGTTCCGTGCGTGGGAGATCCAACGCGATTGTTTCCCGAGAGCGTCATGTGCTTGGGCAGGAGCTAGGTTGTGATGCCACCCAGGCTCTAACGGAAGTTTGGTTCGGTTTCGCGCATGCCGTTGGCAATCGACTGGGCGATGGGTTTCGAACATGAACGCACCAAAGCCACCTCCAGGGAAGGACGCTTCCGCACCGCTGCCTTCGGGCACCGAAGCCGGTTCGTCCGACACCTCCATGATGTCATCCTTGCGCCAATCGTTGATCATTCTTCGCAACCGAGTCGTGAGCGGCCTGTTCGTCGCTCTTCCGCTCGTCATCACCGCCATGGTGATCAAGTGGATCTACGACATGCTCGCGTCGATGCTCATCGAACCGATGGCACGGCTTGTGCTGAACTGGTGGACCAAGAGCAAGCCGGTGGATTTGCCCGACTGGGTGGCGTCGTTCCTGGCCCCGATCGTGGCGATCATTTCGATCCTGGCGATCCTGTTCATGCTGGGCATGTTCTTTCGATCGCGCGTTCATCGGCTCGTCGACTGGATCGTGCTGCAGGTTCCAGGAGTGCGGACCATTTATTCGTCCGTACTCAAGGTCATCGATGCCTTTCAGCGGAACCAGTCCAAGCAACAATTTCAGCGAGTCGTGCTGGTGGAGTTCCCACATCCGGGCATGAAGGTGCCGGGGTTCGTCACTTCGACCTGCACCGATCGATTGACGGGCGAGACGATACTCTGTGTCTACGTCCCCACGACCCCGGTTCCGACTTCGGGTTACATGTTGCTGGTCCCGGAGAGATCGGTGCTCGACCTCAGTTGGGATGTGCAGGAGACGATTCAGGCGATCGTCTCGGGCGGAATAACCGTACCTCAGTACGTCGACTATCACTCATCGCCGTTGGCGGGGGCCAACCACCCTCTCAACTAACGGACCCCCGGTTGACGAGGCCCTGGACGCGTTCGCATCCACGCCGCCTTGTTGTCTTCGGCCACGACTTGTCCCGCTTGTTGGCCAAGCTTTCGGTCTTGTAGGTGACGTTGACGGTTGCTCGAGCGATTTCTACAACACTTGATTCGGACATGAGAGAGAGGATTGGTTCTTTAGCGCCAACTGCTTCTGTCATTGCCCGCCTCCCCCGGAAACGAGCGATCCGACTGAACTTGGGATGCATCGCTTGCAAGCGTGTCCTATGTTCGGTTGTCCTTGCCGTCGGGGCCCCGCCCAAGTTTCCGGCCAGGTAGTGATGACAGGTTTGTCGACCTCGCTCGTCGCGAAACCGGCAAACACCTCCCGACGAGTACATCCCTCGTCTTTTGCTGATCGACTCGGCGACCATCCACGCTCACGTTCGCGACAAGAGAAGCCATGAGCCACGAAAAATCGTCCAACGGCCTGATTCAGTTCCTGTTTGGCAATAGCTTGTTTTTGATCTCGGGAACGGTGATCGCTCTCACGTGGGCGAACCTCGATGCCGCATGGGGAACTCATACCCATAAAGCGTTCTTCAACTACGACTTGCGCGCCTTGGTTGGAATGGCTCCCGAAGGCCACGACGAGCATGCCGGAGACCACGAGGAGCACGGCGCGACCGAGCATGACGAATCCGGGGCCGCCGGACACGACGAACCAGCGGCTCACTCGGAGCCTGAAGCCGAAGGCGCTGACCAAGGCGAAGCCGACGCCAGTACATCGACTCCCGAGACCGCTTCCGCCACTCCCACCGAAACCGGCGCCGACAACGCGGCGGGCTCGACCGACTCCGAAGTCGCGAACGCCGCCCCCCAGACCGAAGCCAAGGAAGACCATGGTGGTGGCCATCATGGGCTCTCGCTGTACTTCATCATCAATGACGTCTTGATGGCGATCTTCTTTGGAATCGCCGGCAAGGAAGTTTGGGAATCGATGCTCCCAGGCGGCGCTCTGTCCAATCCACGGAAAGCCGCGGTGCCTCTTTTGGCCACCGCTGGCGGAGTGTTTGGTCCCGCTTTGCTGTACGTGGCGGGCGTGTTCATGTTCAGCACGTGGGGCGAACTGGGAAAAGGTTGGGCGATTCCGTGTGCCACGGATATCGCGTTTAGTTACCTCGTCGCTCGCATCGTCTTCGGCGTGGGACACCCAGCGATCGCCTTCCTGCTGTTGCTCGCCATCGCCGACGACGCGGCGGGTCTGGTCATTCTCGCCGCCTTCTACCCGGATCCCAACATCCCCGTCCAACCGCTCTGGCTGCTCTTGTCGGCGGCCGGTATCGGCCTGGGATTTGTTTTCCGAGGCATGAAGCTGCACAGCTTCTGGTGGTACGTGCTGATTCCAGGCGTGATGAGTTGGTACGCTTTCCTTCAAGCTGGCATTCACCCTGCTCTCGGTCTCGTTCCGATCATCCCCGTGATGCCTCACGCCCACACCGACTTGGGCATCTTCGCCACGAAGGAATTGGGGCGACACGACACGCTCAATGAATTCGAGCACTTCTTCAAGAATCCAACCGAAGTGATTCTCGGTTTGTTTGGTCTAAGCCAAGCAGCGGTCGCCTTTTCCGCGGTCGATACGGGAACATGGCTCGTGCTGGCCGGACTCTTGCTAGGCAAGCCAGTTGGTATCACGTTCCTGACCCTGTTCGCGGACAAGGTTCTCAAGCTGCAGCTTCCCGAAGGCATGTCCTACCGTCACGTCGTGACGCTCGGCTGTGCGGCTGGCATCGGCTTCACCGTCGCCCTGTTCGTCTCGTCGGCCGCCTTCCGCGATCCAGGTCCGATCCAGGATTCGGTCAAGATGGGAGCGTTGGGGAGCTTCGGAGCCGCCATCATCACGATCGTCGTTGGTCGAGCCCTAGGCATTCGGCCTCACAAGCCGACCGACGAAGAGCCAGTCGCCGAGTCGGCGGCTCACTAGAATCCGACTCACACGGGAGCGATGAGAAGTTCGCCCCGTCAAGAATCAGCAGACGTACTGATCATGCGGCGGCCTCGGACATTCCGAGGTCGCCGTTTTCTTTTGCCCCGCGGCGACAGGGCGATCAACACCAAGGTTTCGCTTGGAATCACTCGCGTCATGGGAACACGAACCGCGAGTTACTCGTCGTGGCCGGATTCGCCAGCGAGCCGTTGCCGCAACTGGGACAAGCGAGTCCGTAACTCCTTCTCGAATCCTCGGTCCACGGGTCGGTAGTACTCACGATCAACGCCCAGATAATCCTGCGCTGCGATGCCGTCCGGCGAGTCATGCGAATAGACGTAGTCGACGCCGCTTCCCAGTTGCTTGGCCCCGTCGTAATGAGCGTCGCGCAGGTGCTTGGGAACTGGCACGACCTTCTGTTCACGAACGTCTTGGAGTGCTTCGCCAATGGCAAGGGTCGCCGCATTCGACTTGGGAGCAAGAGCGAGGTAGGCCGTCGCTTGGGACAGAGTGAGCCGACATTCGGGCAACCCCACGAACTCGCACGCTTGCATCGCCGCCACCGCGAGAGGCAAGGCTCCTGGGTCGGCATTGCCGATATCCTCGCTCGCCAGAATCACTAGACGACGACAGATGAAGCGAATGTCCTCTCCGCTTTCGAGCATGCGAGCCAGCCAATAGAGCGAGGCGTCGACATCGCTGCCTCGGATACTCTTGATCAACGCGCTCGCCAAGTCATAGTGGTCGTCGCCGCGAGCATCGAACGCGGCCCCTCGGCGCTGCATCGAATCCGAGATCCACTGAGGATCGAGCACGACGGGATGTTTGGGACAGGAACGCACGGCGACTTCCAACACGTTCAAGGCGCGGCGCGCGTCGCCGTCACTTCTTTCCGCCAGAAACCGGAGCGTCTCGTCGTCGCATTCGACCTTGATGCGTCCCAAGCCGCGTCGCGGATCCTCCAACGCGCGGCGGAGCAACCGCATCAGGTCCTCATCCGAAAGCGACTCGAACTGAAAGATCTGGCTGCGACTCACCAGCGCCGGATTGACCGCGAAGAACGGATTGGCGGTCGTGGCTCCGACCAGCGACACCACACCGTCCTCGACATCCGGCAGCAAGGCGTCTTGTTGGGCGCGGTTGTAGCGATGAATTTCGTCGATGAACAAAAGCGTCGGTCGGCCACCGGTGGCGAGTTCATTGCGCGCGGCCTGCAACACTTCACGCAAATCCTTGACGCCGGTCTCGATGGCGCTCAGTTGCTGGAAGCGCCGACGCGACGCCTGGGCGAGCAAGCGAGCCAAGGTCGTCTTGCCGCAACCCGGCGGTCCATAGAACAGAACCGAGCCCAATCGATCCGACTCGATGAGGCGACGCAACAGTTTTCCGGGACCGAGAAACTGCTGTTGGCCAACGAACTCGTCAAGCGAGGCCGGACGCATGCGCGCGGCGAGGGGTTGGGCCGAGCACAGGTTCTCTCGCTCTTCATTCTCAAACAACGACACGTTCAAAACTCCTCGTCGGTTGTCGGCGATCGGGTCGCGAGCGTAAACGAGTGGGCGGTGACCAAAACAAAGTCATCGTTCAGGCAATTCAACGCGTGGTCTCCTGGGCGATCGTCACGGGCCCCCGCCGCTCCCGTCAATCGGTCGTAGGCGGCTCAAGCATTTTCAAGCTCATGACGCCAATGATCGCCCAGGTCAGCCATCGACTGGGTCGATCGAACGTAGAGATACGTCCACGCTCGCACGAGCGACAAGGCCTCGCCATCCCCAGGGCTCAACAGCGTGACGTCGATTGCCTCGCGTGCGTAGAGCTGCTCCGAGACTCCCTCAACCTCGTCCAGGACCGAAAGGCAATCGGCCGAGACCTCCCACAATTCACCTTGAATCGCCACTCCTTCAGACGACCTGACCATCGCGGGATACGAACCGCAGTTAAAGAGCCGATACTCCGGCATGGTTTGGGCGCGCCCCAAAAACCTCGATCCCGTCATATACGAGTGGCGACAACCACCTTCCATCAAAGTCCCGTAGACGAAAACCGGCATGGACGAATCTCCGTACCAAACAGTCGATATCCCGCGTGGGGAGCGGAGAGCCGTATCATAGCCGAACTGGGACGCCCGTAACGTTCGTGCGAGGTCGCGACCGCCACCGGCCACGGCAACGCTGACGGTCCCGGTTCGCGAGACGGAGGCCCTGACCACGGGCCGTCGCTGTTCTCGCTCCTTGGTCGAGTCCGCCGCTCCCCTTTCCCTGTCAGGTTCGCCATGCACCCATCTCTCCGTTCGAGCGACAACCGGGCCACCGCGTTGTCTCGACGTTCACTGCTAAAGCTCGCGGCTTGGACGGCCATGTGCTCTCAATGCGCTCGGGGCTCCGCGATGAGCTTGGAGTGGTTGAACGAGGGCGACGCCTCGGTGGCCTACGAGACGATTCGATCATTAGTGCGAGCCGCGATCGCCGGTGGTCAAACAAGCGGTGCCGTCGTTTGCATTGGCGACTCGGAGCGGATCGCGTTGCACGAGGCATTTGGCTTTCGACAAATCGAGCCACGTCCCGTTCCGATGACGCGGGAAACCTTGTTTGATCTCGCTTCGCTCACCAAGCCACTCGCGACAGGCCTGAGCGTGATGAAGTTGGTCGAGGAAGGAGCCCTCGAAATCGATCAACTGGCCCAGCATTATCTGCCCAGTTTTCGTGGTGAGGGCAAGGAGAACATCACGCTCCGGCAACTCCTTATCCATACCTCGGGACTCACGCCCGATAACGCGTTGGCCGACTATCTCGACGGCCAAGCGGAAGCGTGGCGACGCATCGATCAATTACCCTTGCTTGGTGAGCCCGGAACCAAGTTTCGCTACAGCGACGTGGGCTTCATCGTGCTCGGGCGGATCGTCGAGGCCGCGAGTTCACTTTCGCTCGACCAGTTCGCGCGGGAGCGGATTCACGCGCCGTCACGAATGAGTTCGACCGGATATTGTCCCGCCGAGGAACCGCGCGGCCGCGCGGTCACGACGGAGCGTCGCAATGGCGAGTGGATACAAGGAGAGGTGCACGATCCTCGAGCGCACGCCCTTGGCGGAGTGGCTGGTCATGCTGGTTTGTTCGCCACGTCGGGCGACCTGGCCACGCTCGCCCAGTCACTCTTGCGGTCTTGGCGTGGCGAGGGTTCCCTGCCGCTCAAGCCCGAAACGCTTCGGCTCATGACCGCGGACAATACGACTCCGGAGGGACACCGCCGAGGACTTGGTTGGGACAAGCAAAGCAGCTACTCAAGCAATCGAGGCACGGAGCTGTCCGAGGCGGCCTTTGGCCACGGAGGCTTTACCGGCACCAGCATCTGGATCGATCCGGAGCAGGATCTGTTCGTGATCTTTCTGGGCAATCGACTCCATCCCGACGGCAAGGGAAGCGTTAACTCGCTCGCGGGTGAAATCGCCAATCTGGCGAGTGCGGGACGAGCCCAAGAATCGCGCTGATCAATCCGACACGCGGGCGCACGAGTTGGCCATCGCGCGTGCCCCGAGCGCTGCCTACAGTCACACCGGAGCGCCGCGCGATTGTCGACAACGACGACGCCAAGGAAAACAGGACGGAGACGCGTGGGCATCTCCGTCCTGTTTCGACTTTTTCAGGAACGAACCTGGCGGCGTTTCGCTGAGACTAGGGAGCCTCGACCGTTACCGCCATGACGACTGGCGCCGACTCGTCCGGACCTTTCACGAAGTCAATCTTCTCGAGTGCCACATTGCGTCGTGGCTCGATCGCCAAGTAACGAATCTGTTGTCCCCGTAGGGCGAATGCGAACTCGCTCTCGGGCACGTCGACTCGGCGAATGTAATCCGCGAAGTGCACGCCGTTCCGCAATTCATGGTCCTCGACTTCACCATCGGCGTAGTGCAGTCGAACGATCAGGGAAACCGTTTTGTCGCCTCCGTAGGGGAAGCCCCATCCGGAGACGCCGCTGAGCAAGTGAATGCGAGCGACCTCGCCGGCACAAGGCACCGAGACCTCGCGAGGCATCGTACGAGAGATCGTACCGATCGGGCCATGGAGCAAGATCGCGTTGGCGACCTCCCCTCCCCGCGGATCATTCACCACGAACGGAATCTCGTTGAACGGAACGAGTCCCCATTTGTCGAAGATGAGCCGCTCCGCGTCGGCATCGGGGTTGTAGAACATGCCGCGATCGCTCGCGATCGTCGCGACCTTGCTGATGTCCAGCGGCAAGTACTTGCCACGCTGTGTCAGGAAGGCGAGTAGGTCGGCCATCTGTTCGACATCCAGTTGCTTCTCGAAACCAACTGGCATGAGCGATAGGCTCGAAGCAACCAACTCGTCGATATCCTCGCGGAGGATCGTCTGAGGCTTGCCCTGCGAATCAAACAACTGAATGGCGGTGCGAGTTTCCGAAGCCAACAAACCGCTCAGTACCAATCCATCGATGGTCGAAACCGTATAGACGCGGAAGTTGCCCTCGACACTCGCGTTGGGATCCAAGATGTGAACGAGCAGTTCCTCTTTCGGATGCAGGGCCATGCCGGTCAGATCGGGTCCGACTCGATTGCCAATATCCTTGTAGGTATGGCAGTTCGAGCAGACGTTGCGGAACAGGACCTCGCCCTTGGCGACATCGCCTTCAAGCTCGGCCGATGGCAAGTAGGCCTCGATAACCTCCTTGCGATCCTCACTTGGCAGCGTGCCACCACTCATCAAGATCACTTCGGCACGCTTGGCGATTTCATTGTCGGGGTGAGCCGCCAAGCCGCGTTGTTGCTCGAGGCTCAACTCGGACAACAACACCTCGCGGTTCTCGATCGCCGCCAACAGTTCGCTCGTCCATTCGGCTCGCAGCATCATGGTCGCCACCGCTTCCTTGCGCGCCGGCGGAGTCATGACTCCCAGATGTTCCCGAATCGCGGCCCCGACATTCGGCGCCGAGGCCGATCGCAGCGCGACCAAGATCGCATCGATCAGTTCGGGTTCGGCCTGCGGGTTCATCTGTTCGGACAGCTCGGCGATGACCTCCTCGTCATCGCCGCGGAAATCGACGAGTTGCTTGACTCGATCGAGACGTACCTCCAGCGGCAGGTCGTAGTCCGCGACGGCCTCGAGCAAACCGCTGGCGACTTCCTGGGCGAACTCCTCGAAGCGATCCGAGCCCATCTTGAGAGTCAGTTTGATCAGCGGCCCGCGAGCCGCTGGATCCATCGCCTCGAGCCCCTTCAGCAATCGCTCCTCGGTCTCAGCGGACAGCTCAAGGCGGGCATCATTCGGCCAGCCCTTGGAAAGCCCTTGAATGACCTGCGTGGCGACATCGGCCGGCATGCCGGGCAAGGCGGCCAAGACCTGATCGGTGTGCGTGTAATCGCCAGCGCGAGCATGGTGCTCGGCGACGATGGCGATGGCACGAATCAAGGCCGGGTTCGGTTCATCCAAGGTCACGAGGGACGAAAGGAAACCAACGTCGTGCCGAGCCGCCGCCGCGACAGCCGCGTCGGGAAGCCAGGCATCCTGGGAATTGAGCGGCGAGGCAAGGCACGCCGCGATCGCTTGGCCCGCGTCGTTACTAGCCGGGCTGTCGGCCAAGGCCAACAAGGCGGCGAGTCGAACTTGCGCGTCGTCGTCCTCTAGCACGCCACTCGTCAGCAACTCGGCGACCGACGGCTCGTATCCCGCGATCACCTGGCAGGCGTTGCGACGAACGCCAGCCGATGGATGACTCAGGGTCATCGCCACGGCTCGCCACACCTCGAGATTCTCGGGCGAAACGACATTCAATCCCTCGAGAACCCACAGTGCGTGGATCGCGCCCACATCGAGCCCGATCGGATCGAGTTGAGCTTCCCTCAATCGCGCCACCAACGCGGGCACGACGCCCAAGTCACCACGCTCCACCAGCAAACGCTGGGCGTGCCGACGCCAGAGCAAGTTGGGATTCGAGAGAGCCTGCAGACAACCTTCGTTGGTTGACAAATCGGGCCAGGGACTCGGCTCGCCCGCATCGAAGACGACTCGATAGATGCGTGCGTGCTTCTTGTCGCGCAAGTCGGTTTCATAGGCGTTGCCGCGTCCCGTTTCAAAACCACGCGGCGTTGGGTTGTGTTGGATGATGTAGTTGTACCAATCGATAACCCAAACCTGACCATCCGGCCCCACCTCGGCCATGATCGGCGCGGCCCATTCATCGTCGCTGGCGATCAAGTTGAACGGGCTCGTCGAATGGAAGTCCGCGCCGTCACGTCGCAACACAAAGGTACCGGTGAGGTGTCCCGTGGGACCGTTCACGAACGCGGTGCGATTCCAATATTCCTGAGGATACGTGCGGGCGGTGTAGAGCGCGTGCCCAGCTCCAGCGGTGTAGCCTCCGAACTGATCCACCTGACGAACGCGATCGGTGATGGGTTTGAACAGATAGGTATCGGCGATGGTACCCAGCGCGCTGGGAGCCCAGCCGCGCACCGACTCGTAGTAGCGGTTGGGTATCGGCATGTAGACGCTCGGGTTGTGATTGGCGGTCGAGCCAAACACGATCCCTTCCTCGCTCAGACCAAAGCCCCAAGTGTTGTTGTCGGTGGATCGCACGAACTCGATATCGGAACCATCCGCTCGGAAGCGGAAGAAGCCTTGGCGGAAACCTTGGGTCGGTTCGCCATCGATCGTCGGCCGCGAGGAGTTGTAGCCCTGCATGCCCCAGATCCAGTTGTCGAGTCCGTACTGGAAGTTGCTGACACCACCATGAGTGTCGCCAACCGCCCATCCACCGAACACGATCTCCTGCTTGTCCGCGACGTCGTCGCCGTCGGTGTCGGTCAAGCGCAGCGTGCGACTCGCGTCCTGCACGATGACCGAACCCTGGGCGAAGATGAGCGTCGTGGGAATGCTGAGTCCCTCGGCGAACACCGTAAAGCGATCGGCCACGCCGTCGTGGTCGGTATCCTCGCAAATGCGAATGCGATCCCGGCCTCGACCGATGGGCTGCAGTTCGTTGGGATAGTCCACCGTCTCGGCGACCCACAAGCGTCCGCGCTCATCCCAGGCGATCGCGATCGGCTTGCCGCCGATATCCGGCTCCGAGGCGAACAGTTCCAAGTGGAAGCCTCGCGGCACGACGTAATGCTTGAGCGACTCCTCGGGAGCGAGCGGCAATTGCATCAGGCTCAGGTTTTCACCCTGGGCTCCCCACTGGCCGCCCGGGGTGTAATTCGGAATCTTCGCTCCGACATCGATGTACTCGAACGGCTTGAGATCGGCGGGCATCTCGGTCATGGCAGGAACTGGGAACGGCTCGTCGGCGGTATAGTCACCGGCGATCGAAGGATCGAGCTTCGCGGCCCAGCGAATGCCTCGCTCGACCAAGTTCTGAAAGCCCGGATTGAGCCAGGTGCGTTGATCGTGGCCCCAGGCGGTATAGAACACGCGGCCTTCACCGGCGGTCTTCACCCAAGTCCAAGGCTCGGCGCCTTCCTCGTCTTCTCGCACTTCCAGGACGGTTCGGCCCGCTTCGTTGTGCAACGTGTGTACGTAGGTCTCGTCCCAGCTCTCGAAGCCACGAAAACCGGCCATCACCGGATGATCGGGTTCGACGATCTTCGTACGGAAGACTCCCGTACCGTGGCGCTGAAACTGGGCTCCCATCAAGGCGACGATGCGCGGATCGTTGCGAAAGCAGAAGCTGGCGCAGTGCAGAGGCACGAATCCACCACCCTGTTCGACATATGCCAGTAAGGCATCGGCCTGGGCGGGAGCGATCTCGTCGATGTTCGCGTACAGGACCACCGCCTGGTAATTCCCCAGCGTTTCGGGGTTCACCTGGGACATATCGTCGGTGTACGTGAGCCGAATGCCGCGCTCGGCGAATGCCGCGTTCAACTCGCGAAAACGCAACGGAGGTTGATGGTGTCCGTTGTCCCCTAGGAACAAGACTTCGACAGGCTCATCCGCTCGCGCGACCGGCGTCGAAACAACGGTCGAGGCGATGCAAAAGGCACTCAAGAGCATGAGCGTTCGGAACAACGAGAACACGGCGTTTCCTTTCGTGGACCAACTCGATTTCAACGGACCTCTCCTCCACCTCGCCATTTCACCAAGAACCCATCCCCGAGCAAGGAACCTTGGCCCTGCCCCAACCCACGCTCAATCAGAATCGTGGGCCGCCCATCCTGAAAGATTCCATGTCTACCCTTGAACCCGCCGCGACGCGGCGAGGTTTTGAATTGAGACCGGAAGCACGAGGCAATTCGAGTGAAGCGGTGCCATTCCACGCCCCTGCATGACCAAGAGGGGGCGGAACGACTGGGAGCAAGAAACTGTGGTGGCGGTTGGGAAATTTGGGAGTCCGTTAGTAGCCTGTAAGGATGGTCGCCATGGCCTTTTTTTTCAAGCCACCCGGACTCGTGGCGCGGGTTGAAAACTCCCCATTCGAGCCTCCCGCGAAGCGACCGCCGCGCCCGGTTCGGAGCGAAGCGGAAGCGACTCGGCTATTCCACCGTGCCCCAAGAAACGAATCAGGGCTCCCAAGTGCCTGGCACCGGGAGCCCTGAAGTGAATTCGCGAGACGCGATCCAAGCCGAATGGCTTAGTGATCGGCCACGTAGCAACAGAAACTGCGATCGGGGAGCGTGAGCCGGCCGGAGGCGGGCAACGGAGGCCCGTCACCGTCGGGATAGGCGTCGAACGGCTGTCGCTCGGCGGTATCGACGAGCAGCTTCCATTCGTACTCCTTGGCCACGGGCGGCAAGATGAACTCACGACCAAACGGACTCGAGTTCATCAAGAACATGACCGCCCGACCGGTCCCCTCGGGATCGTCTTCCTTGGACGGCGGCATGAGCAAACAAATCATTGCTTGGTCATGTTGCCAATCGACCGCGGTTCCCACGGGCGAGTACCAACTCACGTCAGGGAAGCGATCGCCATGCGCCGGCGCCCCGGTCAGGTAGGTTCGCCGGCGGACCGTCGGCTGATGTCGACGGAAGTGAATCAACGTCCGAGCGAACCGGAGTAGCTCGGCATTCTTCTTGGCCAACCGCCAATCGAACCAACTGATGTCGTTGTCTTGGCAGTAGGCGTTGTTGTTGCCCCGCTGGGTCCTTCGAATCTCGTCACCGGCGACGATCATCGGCACGCCTTGACTCAAGAGCAGCGTGGCGAGCTGATTCTTGATCTGACGCAACCTCAGTTCGTCGATCAAGCGTCGGTTGGTCGGACCTTCGACTCCGTAGTTCTCGCTCAAGTTGTTGTTGTCGCCGTCGCGGTTCTCCTCGCCGTTGGCGAAGTTGTGCTTGTCGCGATAGCTGACCATGTCATTGAGCGTGAACCCGTCGTGGCTCGTCACGAAGTTGATGCTGCAATACGGCGGGCGTCCACCATGCTCGTAGAGATCGCTCGAGCCGCTCATGCGAGTCGCCATGGCACCGAGCAATCCGACGTCGCCTCGCCAGAAACGACGCACGTCGTCGCGGTATCGGCCGTTCCATTCGGCCCAACGGTGGTCGCCAAACGAGCCCACCTGATAGGCTCCCGCCGCATCCCAAGCCTCGGCGATGATCTTGGTATCGGCCAACAACGGATCCTCACCGATCGTCTCGACCAACGGCGGACTCGGGACGAGATGTCCGTTCCGATCGCGGCTAAGAATCGACGCGAGGTCGAAGCGGAAACCATCGATGTGGTAGTTGTGCACCCAGTGGCGGAGACAATGGAAGATCATCTCGCGCACGATCGGGTGATTGCCGTTGATCGTGTTGCCGCAGCCGGAGTAGTTCTTGTAGTGGGACTTGTCCTGCTCGAGCATGTAATAGACCGAGTTCTCAAGCCCCTTGAAGCTGAGCGTCGGTCCCCGTTCGTTGCCTTCGCAAGTGTGGTTGAACACCACGTCGAGGATGACCTCGATGCCCGCTTCATGCAGCGCCTTGACCATCTGCTTGAATTCGATCACCTGGCTACCGGGCGCCGAATCGACTCCGTAGCCGCGATGTGGCGCGAAGAACGCCATGGGGTCGTAACCCCAGTAGTTCGGACGCTCGGCCGGCTGCCCATGGAATCCCAGGATCGGGAATTCGTGGACCGGCATCAGCTCGACCGCGGTGACTCCGAGTTCCTTGAGGTAAGGGATCTTCTCGATCACTCCGAGGTAGGAACCGGGATGCTGCACGCGCGATGTGGGACTGGCGGTGAACCCCTTCACGTGCATCTCGTAGATCACGCTCTCCGAGAAGTCGCGTCGGATGTGGCGATCGCCTTCCCAATCGAAGTGATCGTCGACCACCACGCACTTGGGCGGACGCAACACGCCATCGTCGCTCGGTTGAAAACAGCCCGCCAACGCCTTGGCGTAGGGGTCGATCAAGCGGGCCTTGCCGTCGAAACGATGCCCTTGGGAGGGCTCGAACGGACCATCGGCCTGGAGGTGATAGAGCTGCCCCGCGCCGACACCCGACACGAAGACGCTCCAGATGTCTCCCCAGCGATCGGAATCCCGATCGAACTCGATGATTTCCGCCGGCTCCCGATCCTCGACTCGATCGTAGAGCAGCAGACGCATTTGCGTCGCATGCCGGCTAAAAACGACGAATTGAACGCCGCGTTCGTGAATCACCGCCCCATAGGGGAGGATGTGAGTGAATTGCAATTCAGGGTGCGAGTGCCGCATGAGCATCAAGAGCGGTATCTCCTCTACTCGATCCGTTCCCCAACCCTAGACAATGGTGTGTCGGGTCTAACGAGCCTTGCCCTGCACGTTTTCGCGAACATCGAGAAATCTGGCAAAGCTCGGAGGTGCCTATGGGTCAGGCAACCTGGGGTCCATTTAGAACACGCGGAAGAGTACCACTCGCCCTTCAAGGAGGCTGGGATTTCGAGCGGTTAATCATCGTTTTCAGTGATGGGGGAGTCCAGTCGCAACCAAAGCGCAATTCGTTTAAAACGGGAAAACTTGATCGCCTGTCCTCGAGATGAGCCGGGAGCGTTGCCCATCCGTCTCGCATCAGGCCTTCGCGTCCTCCTCTCTCGGGCGATGCCACCTATGTCGAAGCTGTCGTACAAGGATGCGGGAGTCGATTTGGATCTCTATGCCGATGCGATGGCTCGGTTGCCGAGGTGGACCCACCGTACGTACTCCCCACGGGTCATGAAGCTCGATGGGGGATTCGCCGGGCTCTTTCGACTCGATTTTCCAGGCGATCTATTCGCCCGAAAGTATGAAGAGCCGGTGCTCGTGTCAGGCACCGATGGCGTCGGCACGAAGCTCAAGGTCGCCACGCTGGCTCAGCGACACGCGACGGTCGGAGTCGATCTCGTAGGCATGTGCGTCAACGACGTGCTGTGCTGTGGCGCGGAGCCGTTGTTTTTTCTCGACTACGTCGCGATGAGCCACGACGATCCGATCCTGCTCGAGCAAATCGTGCAGGGCATCAGCGACGGGTGCGTCCAGGCCGACTGTGCCTTGCTGGGTGGCGAAACGGCGATCATGCCCGATCTTTACGCTCCGCACGAATACGACCTCGCCGGGTTTAGCGTGGGCATCGCCGAACGACGCAACCTGATCGATGGCAAGCAGATTCAGCCAGGCGATCAGTTGCTGGGGATCGCATCCAGCGGCTTTCACAGCAATGGTTACAGCCTGATTCGCAAGGTCGTCTTCGATCATGCCGGGCTCAAGATTGATTCCATGGTCGAGTCCCTTGGCGAGACGGTCGCCGATGTCTTGCTCAGACCCACGACGATCTACGTCCCGGCCATGAGAAAGATCTGGGGACACTACCGAGTCAAACGTCCGGTGCATGGCATCGCTCACATCACGGGCGGTGGCCTGCACGAGAATTTGGCTCGCATCGTCCCTGATGGCGTCCAACTGCGAATCAACCGCGACAGCTGGCCCATTCCGCCCGCGTTCGATTGGTTGCGGCAACTCGGAGACTTGGACCTGGAAGAGATGTTCCGCGTCTTCAATATGGGCCTCGGGTTGGTGCTAATCGTTTCCCCCACGCACGCTTCGGTGATTCAAGGTCTCGTCGAATCGGCGGGCCTGAGCTGCTTCCCGATTGGCGAAGTCCATGAAGCGGCGACCGGCGCCGAAAAGACCGCCTGGAACGATTAGACACTCGCGCGAGCCAATGTCTGGCCGAGCGGAACGGGCCACGCTTGTCGGTGTCGAGCCTAGACCATGCGGTCGGGTGGAGATGCTGGCGGTGTGACGGGGTGGGACGTCCGCGGGGCGAACGTGAAGAATCCCTCGCTCACGCTCTTGGATGTTTCGCTTTCACGAATTGCGCGAAGCGGAAGTGTTCGTGGCGCAACGAGTTAGCGGCTTGTTTGAGAAGTCGAAGAATCCCTCGCTCACGCTTCGGGTTTCC
>JAGQPS010000349.1 GCA_020426595.1 Planctomycetales bacterium | reverse complement strand
ATTGGCTCAACTGGCGCGGTCCGAACGGGAATGGAACGGCGGACGGTGAATCGTATCCAATCGAGTGGTCGGCCAGTGAAGCGGTCGCTTGGACCTACGAGATTCCAGGCGCGGGTGGTTCCACGCCGGTCGTCGTGGGAGATCGGATTGCGTTGACGACGGGTGCCGATGAGCGGAACTGGGTCATCGCCCTCGATTCCTCGGGCGCGGAGGTATGGCGCACCGCCTTGGGGACCGAACGTCCTGGCAAGCACAAGAAGGGGAGCGGCAGCAATCCCTCACCGATCGCCGATGATGATCATGTGTATGCCTACTTTAAGAGTGGCGACCTCGCCTGTTTGGATTGGGATGGCGCCGTGGTGTGGCACCATAACCTCCAGGAAATGTTTGGCGAGGACACGCTTTGGTGGGACTTGGGCACGTCACCGGTGCGAACGAAGAATCACATCGTCGTCGCCTGTATGCAGAGTGGCCCGTCTCCGTCCTATCTCGCCGCCTTCGATCCGAACACGGGCGAGTTGGCTTGGAAGCAAGATCGAACCCTGCCCGCTCCCGAGGAAGCCAATCAAAGCTACTCGACGCCGATCGTCTTCGAGCGAGGTGGCAAGGAGTATCTGGTCGTGCTCGGAGCCGATCATGTGACGGGGCATGACGCCGAAACGGGAGAGCAGTTGTGGCAAGTCGGCGGATTGAATCCTACTCAGAACGGGTACTTCCGCAGTATCTCCTCGCCAGTGCTCGCCGACGAATTGGTCATCGCGCCCTACGCTCGTGGCGAATCCCTCACGGCCATTCGTCTCGATGGTAGCGGCGACATCACCGACAGTCACATCGCCTGGGCTCACGCGGATCTCGGTGCCGATGTGCCGACTCCCGCCTACCACGAAGGCAACGTCTACTTGCTGCGTGATCGGGGAGAAGTCGTCAAGGTGGACGCCGGGTCGGGCGAGGTGCTCGAGACCTTGGAACTGGAGCGTAACCGCAACGCGTACAGTGCTTCGCCGATCATCGCGGGAGGCCATCTCTATGCGATTCGCGAGGACGGCATGACCTTCGTCGTCCAGTTGTCACCCAAGATGGAAACGGTCGCCTCCAATTCGTTGCCCGAAATGGCGCTCGCCTCACCCGTCTTCAACAATGGGAAGATCCTGATCCGCGCGGGTGGCAAACTCTGGTGCATCGAACAGTAGTCCGTTGCTCAGCGGCCCGTTGCTCAGCGGGCGAGGCTGCGATCGCGCACCACGCTCGAACGTGCGTGGGACCACCGAACAGAACGCGACGATTGACGAGACAGGTTGCTTCGGCCATCTGTCTCGTTTCGTTTCTTGGGGCTCCCCGAGGCTCGTGGACGAGTGCATGCCTTGGTCGGGCGGCCGCATGAGCCAGGCGTCGGTTGGTACGGCGGCTTTTGTTCAAGATGCTCGGAATTCGGGGAGCGGGTACTCGATGATCGGTAACTCGAGCGACTCCAATTCGACCAAGCGTCGCCATCCGCGAGTGATTAGACGTTCTCGCTCTTGCATCGATCGAGGGTCGAGTTGGCGTTTGTCGAATGGGCCCTCGAGCATGACCGGCGAAAACTCCGCATCCACGATGAACTGAGCGAGAGGCGGATCACACGTGATGTGCCGTTCGCGCTGCAGGTGCAAGGTCTCGGGATCGACCCAACCGATGACGTAGCGCAAATAGAGATGACTGTCGCGGAGTCGTTCGACGTCACCGCCACAGATCTCGCAGAGATATCCTTCTTCACACTTCGCCATCGCGCTACCGCCCATCGCCGAGCATTCGGCCTGCCACCGCGTGTTCGCTCTTTCACCGGACCCGAGTCGCCATCTTGCTAGGCGAGTCCCAAGACCTGCTCCATCGTGTAGAGCCCAGCTGGCTTGCCAACGAGGAATTGAGCGGCTCGCAACGCCCCTTCGGCGTAGCAGTCACGATTCGAGGCGGCCACGCGTAGCTCGATCGTCTCGCCCAACATGCCGAAGATGATCGTGTGCTCACCCGGATTGTCGCCGACTCGCACGGCGTGATAGCCGATCTCATCGCGCGGCCGGATACCGGTTTGTCCCTGCCGGCCATGAGCCTGCTGCTGGAGTCCCATTTGCTTGGCGATGATCTCACCGAACTTGAGAGCCGTTCCGCTGGGGGCGTCTTCCTTGAACCGATGATGCCGCTCAATGATCTCGACGTCGGTACCGGTTCGATGATCGGCCAATGTCGCCGCGCAGATTTGGGCGAGCTTCATGGTCAAGTTGACCGCTAGGCTCATGCTGGGAGCCCAGCAAACGGGCACCGCTGATGCGAGCTCACGCAAACGTTGTTTGGTGGTCTCCGATAGGTTTGTCGTCGCCATGACGAGCGGCATGCGGCGCTCGAGCGCTTGCTCGACGGCTCGTTCCGCGCCTTCGGGAGTGGAGAAATCGATGCAGACGTCCGCGGCGGTCGGGAGCTCGGCCGAGATGACGACGCGAAGTGGCTCGACTCCCGCGACGGTACCGGCGTCGTCTCCGATGCGAACATGCCCCGCGTGCTCGACGGCACCGACGAGGGCGAACCGAGTGTCTTGGCTACCGAGGGCGATAAGGCGCTGACCCATACGACCAGCGGCGCCGTGAATGACAAGCCGAATTGGGGAGCTCATGAAGGAACCTCGAGAGTTGTCTGGGGTGCGAAATAGGGCAAGTGTGGGGCTTGAACCGCCCGCCAGGTCCGGTGCCGATCGGTGGACTTCGAGTCACACCGTTCCTGAGGTAAGCCAGGAATCCGCGGCGGTCGAAGATGAACCGGGTGCGGCAATCGGCGTGGGCCGCGTTCGCGTTTCAGGCTTCCGCCCGGAGTCTCAAGCCGCCGACGTCTCGTGGCGAGCGACCGCACGCGGACGAGACACACGAAAGGCACGATGCATGCGGACACGACGCACCAAGTCACGACCCGATTCGTCGCTCACCTGGTGGCGGCTTCGACAAGCCGACAGCGTGACGCGCCGGCGGTGATTGATCAATGGCCGTAAAGCTGGATCGCGCGGGTGATTTGATCGAGATCGTTGCCGACCGATACCGCGTGATTGGCGAACGAAGCTCCACGAACTCCTCGGACTCCCAGCGTCTCGTTGAAGACCTTCTGATCGTCGGAGTGGTAGGCCACGGTCACGTTGGGGTCCTTGAGCAGATGGCCCGTGAGGATGCAAACGACGCGATCGCTAGGGCCGATGACTCCTTCCTCGACGAGCAATTTGGCACCCGCGACACTGGCGGCGCTCGCCGGTTCACAGCCGTACCCACCAGCGCCTACCTGGGCCTTGGCGTCGAGGATCAACTGATCCGAGACCTCACGGACGACGCCATCACACGCGTCCAAGGCTCGCAGACACTTGGCCAGGTTGACGGGCCGATTGATCTCAATCGCGCTGGCGATCGTCGAGGCCTTGGCGTGATCCCGATCGAGCTCGGCGTAGTAATCATCGATCGTGCGCCGATCATACCGCCCGCCGTTCCAACTCAGCCCTCGTCGTCCGACCAATTCGCTCAACGTGCGGGCTCCACTGGCGTTGATGATCGCCAGACGCGGTAGGCGATCGATCAGCCCCAATCGATGCAGCTCGATGAAGGCTTTGCCGAAGGCGGATGAGTTGCCAAGGTTGCCGCCCGGTACGACGATCCAATCAGGCACCTCCCACCGGAGCGCCTCCAACACCCGGAGCATGATGGTCTTCTGACCTTCAAGCCGGAATGGGTTGACGCTGTTGACGAGGTAGATCCGCATGGATTGGCAGACCTCTTGGACTCGTTTCATCGCGTCGTCGAAGTCACCCGCGATCTGCAGCGTGAGCGCGCCATAGTCGAGGGCTTGGGAGAGCTTGCCGTAGGCGATCTTGCCCGAGCCCACGAAGATGATTGACTTCATGCCGGGAGTCATCCCGGTGTACAGGGCCAGGCTGGCGCTGGTATTGCCGGTCGAGGCACAAGCGGCCTGGGTGGCTCCTGTCGCGCGGGCGTGACTGATGGCGGCCGTCATCCCGTTGTCCTTGAACGAGCCGGACGGGTTCATGCCCTCGTACTGCAAGTAAAACCGTCCTGCGTTGACGCCGACGAATCGCGCCACCTGATCGGCTTGCTGAAAGAGGGTTTGGCCCTCGCCGATCGTGACGACGCTTTCATCGGTCACGAAGGGGAGGAGCTTGCGGAACCGCCAGACGCCACTGAAATCCACCGGTTGATGACGGCTTCGCCACGCGGTCTCGAATTCAGACAGTTTTCCGGGAACCTCCACTCGCTCCCATTCGTAATCCACGTCAAGGAGCGATCCGCACCGAGTGCAACTGGTGAGAACCTCGCCTGCGTCGTACGTCGCGGCACAGTCAGGGGAGAGGCATCGTTGGAAGGCTCGCGGGTCGAGGCTCACGGTATGGGGGGGCCTTAGAGAGGTCGATGGAGGCGGCTAAGCGGGTAGTCTACGGGCGAACCGTCAAGCTAACAAGCTTGATGGAGGTGCTTGCTGGGCGACCGGTCGCCTGGCTCGGCGAGCCTCACGGGCTCGGTTTCGCGGAGCTCTTCGCAATCCCTTGGAGAGAATCGGCGATCGCCCGAGCCGTAGGCGGGCGCAGTGGAGTGACGCGTGAAATGCCCGTGAAAACCTAATGAAAAGGTTGATTGATCAACCTTTTTTGTTTGACCCTTACCGGGACCATCCCTAGAATGTGCCGCCGCTTTCGGAGCCCACTGGCTCCGGGGGCCGCCCTCGTCGTGGTTAAGTGGCTTGGTGATGGCCGGGTGGTGTTGACGACAATCGACCTCGAACCGACTTCATGCGTGAATCGGGAGACTTGGTCGAGGAAACCGCACAAGAGTAACGCCACTCGGGGAAACCGTGAGTACGACTCACGCGTTCCCCCGTTGCCAAAATGGCGTCCGAGGCCGCGGCACTCCATTGCCGTATTTGGTCCGGGTTGCCGTATTGGTCCGGTCGATTTCTCGTTTCCTGCCGGGGAGTCGTGCGAGGTCGTGGCGGACGGAGCGAACATCTGGTGGACGCCGGGTGCCCAGCATTTCGCAAAACGAGGGGCGGCCGACATCGACGGGCCCCGGAAAACGACGGGCCCCGGAAAACGACGGGCCCCGGAAAACGAGGGGCGATGTCGCGACTTGGGTGAACGCGGGCCAAGTCGCTGACCATGTTCGTCCGCCGCGTCGCGAGGCGGTGGCTGGTCGCTTCCAACGACGAGGCGGTCCAGGATCGCGAAGAGTTCGATAGCGAGGTGGGTTTGGGAAATGGGTCGA
>JAGQPS010000348.1 GCA_020426595.1 Planctomycetales bacterium | reverse complement strand
CAAGAGAGCCAACAGACTCGGCAAGAGGTGGCTCAAGTAAATCAAGCGACCAACGTTCGAAACACACTGATCACCACGGCGCTCCAAACGGCGACCGGTGAGGATCTGGAGAACGATCCGCGATCCTGGTGGACTTGGTGGAATGACATCAACGGGATCCAGCAGTCCGGCAAGCAGGTGGCGGTTGACTATCAATTTCAAACCGAGACGTATGTCGATCAGCCGACCAGTGGTTCCACCGGGCCTCAGCTCACTCAGGCTCCGCGCCGCCACGAGTGCTTGGTGGCGGGCACGCCCGTGCTGACCGATCGCGGCAAGATCGCCATCGAGACGATCCAGGTGGGCGACCAGGTTCTGGCTCAGCATCCCGAAACCGGGGCGCTCGAGTTCCGTCCGGTCTTGCGGTGCACGGTTCGCGACGCGGGACAGATTCATGAGTTCCGCATCGAGGATGAGTGGATTCGCTCGAGCGGTGGCCATCCATTCTGGGTCTCGGGCGAGGGCTGGGTGCTGGCCAGTGAACTGGAGGTCGGCATGATGGTGCACGGCGAGACGGGTGAGTATCCGATCCTCGAAGTTCGCCGTGGTGGCTTCGAGCCAACGTACAACTTGGTGGTCGATGGCTTCGCGACGTTCTTCGCGGGTGAACATCAAGTGCTCGTGCACGACTTTACGAATCGTCGTCCGACGCGGGAGCTCATTCCGGGGCTCAACCCCTAACGGAATGTCGGCCACGGTGTGGCCAGCTTCACTGCACGTCCCAGCGGGAGGGAATCGTCACGGCGGTTCCCTCCCGTTGGCTTTTCTTGACCGACCTCGCGGTTCGCACTCACTCGCCCGCCGCGTCGCGCTGCGTCCGTTGTCGGCCTGCGTTATGATGCGGCTCCTGCTACCTTCCCCATGGATCGACCACGCGATTTCCACGGTTCGTGGTCGGACATTCACAACGAACATTGGGCCCACCATGTCATCGCCTCGGTTCAAGGTCCTCATCACGGATTTCATTCAAGACGATTTGGCTCCCGAGATCGCGGCATTGGGTGACCTTGCCGACGTGCATGCCTTGGGCGCGTTGACCGAACAGGAGTTGCTGGCCGAACCGCGACGCGGACTGCTCGAACAAGCCGACGCGGTGATGGCGTATCACTTTCTCGAGATTGGAGCGGAGGCTCTGAAGCTGCTCAAACGATGTCGTCTCATCGTTCGCTGCGGAGTCGGCTTCGACAACGTCGATACGGCGACCGCGGCCGAGTTGGGAATTCCGGTGGCGAACGTGCCGGATTACGGCACCGAGGAAGTTGCCGACTCGGCGATCGGGCTCATGCTCGCCATGTTGCGAGGCATCACGCGATTGGACACGCGGCTCAAGGCCGAGTTGGGCACTTGGCACTATCGCGAGGCCGCTCCGCTGCACCGAGTCCGCGGGCAGGTTTGTGGCATTATCGGGTGCGGTCAAATCGGCGGTGCGTTCGCGCTACGAGCCAAGGCCCTGGGGATGCAAGTCAAGTTCTACGATCCGTACGCGCCGGATGGACGTGATAAGTGTTTGGGGATCGAGCGATGCGAGAGTCTGGATGAGTTGCTGGAGCAATCGACGGTTGTCAGTTTGCACTGCCTGCTCAGCGAAGAGACTCGCGAAATGATCAACGCCGACTCGCTCGCTCGGATGCCGCGCGGGAGTTACTTGGTGAACACGGCTCGCGGCGGCGTGGTCGAATCGTCGGCCGTTCTGGCGGCTCTCGAATCGGGTCAGCTCGCGGGAGCGGCGTTGGACGTGCTTCCGCATGAGCCGCCCCATCCCGAGGACCGATTGATCGCCGCCTGGCGCGATCCCAATTCCCCGGCGTACGATCGCCTGATCATCAACCCACACGCCGCCTTCTACAGCGAGGAGGGGCTGATGGACATGCGAACCAAGGGCTCCGCCAACATCCGTCGAGCCCTGACCGGCGGCCGAATTCGCAACATCGTCAACGGCCTGGAACCGTGAGGGGCGCAGGAATTCAGACCACGCGAATTCCCAAGGAACAGGACAAGAGGCTGATCCCGCAGCGCGGCTGGATGGACGGCAATACGGTCCCGCGCGCACCCATGGAGTGAACAACGCGCGATGCGGCCAAAACGCCAGCGCGTGGGCGTCGTGATCTGCCGCAGAAGAGACCGTGCCGCGAATGGGACGGAGATCCGGTGACTCGAGAACCGAGGGCCGCCTCGAGCATTCAACACACGACGCCGAGCGCGAATCTTCTATCTGAGCTTTCCCGGCCAGTATTCCCAGCACGATGGCCTCACGGCGATCGCTGCCTGTGGTTGTCTCTGATCAACGGTGTAAGTCAGCACGCGATTCAGGTCACCGGGATGCCGTCAGTGCAGTCCCCTGAATCAGGTGATTTTTACTTGACCGAGGCCCCTTACCCCCCTGACAATCTGGGGCTGACCAATCCGGTCTGAATAGGGGCACGCAGTGGACGAGGAACGGGGAAGGTCACGAACGGGACGAGGTAGGCGAATGGTCACGAACGATCGGGCCATCAAGTACTCAGCCACGTTCTCTTGCGACTACTCCGGCCCGATCATGACAGCAAAGAACTCGAAGGCCAACCAAGTGGTGGCGTCCCGGCGTAATGCGCCTGCTAACTGACTCGCGGCCTATCGAAGCCGGGTACCAGCCATACCTCGTGACAACAATACAAACCGAGTCCAAAACCTTGTTCCGCCGACAATGCGTTGGCCGTACTTAACAACGCTCTCCAGTGGTCGGCTGTGGAAATAACAGTTCGCCACCAGAGCCCTTTACGAAGCACCAACATGACCGACAACCCCTATCAATCGCCACAAACAACTTCCCAAGTCACAGGTGATCTCGGCGGTTCGCGAGGCGATCTTCGCAGTGTCGCAAGATTTCAGAAGGGAATACTCGTATGCATCCTACTCTACTTGGTTGCCGTGATTGGGCTATTTGCAATACGGGTTGAATTGCTGCCGTTTCTTGGTATCGGGGTTCTCTTGGTTGGGGTTGTTGGCGCGTTCTGCGTGTTTCGGTTGGCAATGAAGACTTACGGGACTCTCTTGGGAATATGTTTAGGGATCCTTTCGCTCGTGCCTTGCGTCGGTCTGATCATACTGTTGATAGTCAATGGCAAGGCCACGAATATACTAAAACAGAACGGGATCAAGGTTGGCTTATTGGGAGCCAGAGTTTCCTCGATATAAGTGGCGAACAGTGCCGTCATCTTTAGCGGCGAAGGCAGTCGTTTTTACAATGGACAATCGTTCGTCGCCGCCCAGTTACGGCTGAAATTATGCAGCGGACGCACTTCTCGTCATGAAAACGAAGAGCATTACTGTCGAGATTTTGATCAACGAACATGGTTGTCCGGTGATTGCCTCGCCACATCGAGCGTTTGCGACTGTACGTTTCGCAACTGCAGGCCCCGACATCCCGCGTGATCAGATCACGATTGCCGCGAACCGCAACGGCTTGCGGACGCTCGCCCGCTGGATGCTTGCCCTCGCTGACGAAGAGTCATTGGCAGACCATCAGCATTTTGACAATGAAGTCGATCTTGGGCTGTTCAAATCCGAAACGGATTGCGAGTTGACCATTCAACGTGTGGGTAACTGACGACTGATGCATGACAAGCTGTTCCACGGGAGCCGTAGGCCGCACGAGATCTGGTTTCAACATCGTTCGCCGCGGCCCGGTGAACGGTGTCATCCCATGATCATCGGCCGGTCTGGCGGCTCTCGCATCGGGGCAGCTCGCGGGAGCGGCGTTGGACGTGCTTCCGCATGAGCCGCCCCGTCCCGAGGACCGATTGATCGCCGCCCGGCGCGATCTGAATTAGGACACTCACGAGAACGGGAGACATTCACCGTGTCGGAAGGCTTCGCACCGTCCCAGGAATTCGCGGATCTCTTCTTTCTCGCAATCGATCATGGATTTGAGAGTATCGAAGATGGTGCTGGGCCACTCATCCCCTTCGTACTCACGCAATCGTTCGCTGGTGAGCGTGACCTCCACCGCTTCGTGACGGAGGAACTGTCAGACGGCGTAATGCGGGCACAGGCGTACGTCGAAGAGAACCGAACGTCCATTAGGATGTATGCGATCGCATCGGATGCCTACATCACCATCGACGGCAAGAAATGGGATGCAATTCTGGTGGAGGCGGGAGACTCATCAAGCCCTGTTGGGGCCGTCTTCGCACAGCGATATCAAGCCGGTAAGAAAGGTTTCTTCCGCAAGGCTAAGAACGAGCGTGTTGGAAACCCTGCACTGATTAGCCATCCCGTGTCACGGTTATCGCCCAGTGGGGCGCCCTAACCAAACGTTGGACCAGCGCCGCGATCTGTCCTGGCGGATGGTGGCGTTGACTCGTCGCGGCCTGGTCAACGTTGTCGTTCCGCTGCGTACGATCGCCTGATCATCAACCCACACGCCGCCTTCCATAGCGAGGATCGGCTGATGGACTTGCGGACCAAGGACTCCGCCAACATCCGTCGAGCCCTGACCGGCGGCCGAATTCGCGGCATCGTCAATGGCCTGGGACCGTGAACCGTCGGGAGCAAGGGACCTGATGTCGCATCTAGGATACCTGACGCACGCGGGTACGCGGTGGGCACTTCCATTCGGTCCCGTGCTTCTTCATTTGGTCCCGTGCCTCGATCGGTGAAAGCAACCGGCACGGGTTCCGTCGACTGCTGGTCAAAGGCTCGTCAATGCTGGTGAAAAGTTGGCCTCCGTGGAGGCCGACGTTTTCCTGCGATGGCGACTTGGGTCGGGATCCGTGATTGAGGAGAAGCATCCGGCCGCGGATAGATGCGACCGGCCTTGGAAATCGGTGCGGCAATCTCAAACCTGTAAAATCGGTGGTGAACGACCGAGTCGGCATTGGACTTGCTCCCACGAACGCCACGGTCAACGAGTCGCCGCGCGCCACTCTTGGGTCGGCGCTGTTTTCGCAAGGTGCGTGCGGGAACCGGCGACGAGGGACTAAGATGACGAACAAGCGCGGGGGCGACCCGCGGCTGGGCTTCAACTAAGGAATGACGATATGCGGATGGGACGGTTGTCGAGAGCTTGGGTTTCTCTCTCCTTGGGTGGCTGTTTGGCGATCGTGCCCCTCGCCTGGCAAGCACCCACCCTCATGGCTCAAAGCGAACAGAGCGAGCTGACCAGCGACTCGGGACGAACCGAACGGGTCGAGGAAGTCGCCGCCAAGGCGATCGAGTTCCTGAAGGTCCGTGGGCAGCTCGAGGATGGATCGTTCTCCGCCACGCAAGGCCCCGGCGTGACCGCGCTCGTGCTAAC
>JAGQPS010000347.1 GCA_020426595.1 Planctomycetales bacterium | reverse complement strand
CGGCCGCACGATGCGGCGCGTCTGATTAACTCTATCCCTCGCTCACGCTTCGGGTTTCCTTGGGTTTTGCACGCTTTTGACTGGGGCGACTGGGGCGGGGCATGAAGAGCGCGATATCAAATCCGGCGATTCGAATAACCTGGGAACTCTGCGACGTCGCGACTTGGCGATGTGGATCGACGAGCTCGGCCTTCGCCAGCATGGCCGAAGGATGCTCCGCTACTCCGTTGTGGCTTCATCAATCACGAGCGTTTGGCGTGTGGGAATCGGGCCATTGATGACTTGAGTCGTACCGTTCGGCCAGCGCACTTCGATGCGGTCGATTTCATCGAGCTGGTCGAGGCCAAAGTAGAGCGGCAGATCGCTTTGGGATAGGTAGCCGCTCTGGCCGTCCGAAACCTGCATCCATCGTCGGTCACCGGCGTGAAGCGTGACCTCCGCGCCCAGGCCATCGCGATTGGAGGTCGAGCCGTGCAGGTCGAGTTTAAGCCAAGCGGTTGTCGGCCGCGTATCGACGAGGTTGCTGATCAGTAGTTGAGGGTGGCTATGAAAGTCGTTGGTGATGATGTCGAGGTCGCCATCATTGTCGATATCGACGATCACGGCCGAGCGAGATCCTACCGCCGCCCAGACCTCGATCTTGCCGTCGAAGTCGCTGTCGAGATCATGCTTGCGGTCCGCTCCATCGAGGTCGAGTCGCACCCAGGGAACCGCGACTTGCCGGTCCCTGCGAGGTTCCAGGCCCAAGATGAATTCGGCGTGTCGAAAGGACTGACCTCCCTCGTTGAGCAGCAAGGTGTTGGGGTGATAACGAAACGGGAAGTTCATGCTCGACGGAATGAACAAATCGATGTACCCATCGGCATTGAGGTCTCCCGCGCTGGGACCCCATGGCCAGTACGTTTCAGTGCCATTGGCTAGCGCGAAGTCCTCGAATATTCCACTTTCGTTCTGTCGAAAGAAGCCATTGCCAAAAATGTCCAAGCCCGGTCTGCGACTCATCAAGTACGACACGGGCGGGATGGCGGTGGGGGGTGGGCGATTGCCGTCTCGCTGTCCCAGTTCCTTGCCGGTATCCGGCGCCCACATGTCGGCATGCATGTTGGTCACGAACAGCTCGATCCGACCATCTCCGTCGAAGTCTCGCGCGACACAGCCCATCCCTCCCCAAACCGACTCGGCGAAATACTCCGCCGATTGCTCCTCGAAGCGCATGCCTTCGCGGTTGATGTAGCAAAGGTCGTTTCCTTGCATGTCGAGCACGTACAGGTCGAGCCATCCGTCGTGATTGACATCGATTGTCGTGGCGTCGCCGGACCACGCCTGGCTTTCGAGGCCCATCTCGGTCGTCACGTCCTTGAAGTGGTGGTCGCCCTCGTTGTGATACAGGCGACTCGATTCAGCGCGATCGGGAAAGACGTGGTCGTAAAAGGAATCCAACCGTCCTAGGTACTGTTCGCGCGGCACGCCATCGGCATCCTCGACGGCAATCGTCGTATCGAGAGTGAAGTGGCCAACGTTGGTCACGAGCAAATCGAGCCGGCCATCGTGGTCGTAGTCGAGGAAGTCGGCGGCGGAGGAGTGCCCCACATATTCCAGACCCGACTCGGCGGTCATGTCCTGGAACGTGCCGTCTCCCTGATTCACGAAATAGACATTGCCATGTCGCGTGGTGGTGACGAACAAGTCGGGGTCGCCATCGTTGTCGGTATCGGCGAACGACGCCGAGACACTGACTCGCTCGGCTAGGCCAACACCCGCTTGCTCGGTGACGTTTTCAAACCGCCCATCGCCAAGGTTGCGCCACAATTCGTTGGGCCCGACTTGGTTGACGAAGTAGATGTCCGGCCACCCATCGTTGTCATAATCGGCGACGGCCAGGCCACATGCGTGATCGTAGTGATTGCTGCGATACTCGCGTGTCATGTCGAACACGCCGCGACTGAGGAAATCAATGCCCGATTCCGCGCGGCGATCGGCGAACTGAAAATCGTGACGAGCTTGCAAGGTATTCGCCGTCTCGAGCTCGCGCTGTTGTCGTTCCTCGAGCCAAGTCGATGTGAATAGCTCGTCGGGAATCGGGACTTGTTCCCAATGCGAGGATTCGAGCATCTTTTCAAGTCGCGACTCGAGTTCGCGCATCGCCTTGTCATCGCGACTCTCAAACAGCCCCACGACATTGCCGGAGCCATCGACGAGGGCGAAGAGCGAGCTATGGGTGAGGGGTGAGTCGGAGGCGGGCAGGTGAAAGCCTTGGTCGGCGACGTCGAAAATCGTCTGCCGATCACCGGTTAGCAAATGCCAACGCTTCCAATCCGCGTCGTATTGCTCGCCGTATCGAGTCAAAACCTCGGGCGTATCAAACGTGGGGTCGACCGAGAATCCCACGAACTCGACTTGTCCTTGGTCCTCGCGGGCATCGAGCCAATCCTGGAGTTCCGCCAAGCGGCTCATTTGCCGGGGGCATGTCGCGGCGCAGCGCGAAAACACGAAGGTGGCGATCCAGATTTTTCCCTCGAGTCGCTGGGATTCGAACGAGGCTCCGGTTTGGTCGGTCAAGTCGAACGACGGCGCGGCGAACAGGACATCGCTTTCGCCTCGGCGCGTTCGCTCTGTCGTGGAATGATCCACCGAGGAACGGTTTGGGGCGGTCGGAGTTTCGCCTTCACCGCAACCTAACTGCAAAGCCAAACTCGACAGGCCAATCCACAGGATCCAGCGACCCCATGCCATTCGACGCGATCCAGCAAGGGAGCCAACCGGTTGATTCAATTCAGGTCGTGAAACACGGGGCACGGATAGGACGCGATCGATGAACGAAGGTCGTGAAGTCATGTTGTGTAAGCCAAAAGGGCAAGAGCCATTCGTTAGTCGGCGCGCGAGCTCGTGGGTTGCTCGCGCGGCAATTGAGTCCACCAACGGGCGAACGATTCCGCCGATTGAATGGAGAGAGTCTTACTGACGGGAGGTCCCGGTCCGCCGCAGTCGGGCTGCGAGAGCAAATGCCACGTGGCGTTGTCGGCCGCGGGCAGGTCGATTTCAAATCGCAACCCTGGAACCGCGATCTGTTTGAGTCCCTGTTCGGGAACCAAAAACTGACACGCCCGGTCGTGGCTGGTGAGAACCAAGGTCACCGGGCTATGGCTGGGGAGAACCAACGTGTCGGTCAAGGCGACTCGAAAAGAGGTTTCCGAGGATTCGAACTCGGTCGAGTCGGGATACCGCACGAACCAATCACCGTCTTGTCCGACGAGCTCGACGATGTAGCGCTGTCCTGACAATTCCGCCAGGAGATCTCCGTTCAACGGAACCGGTACGGAATCCCACACTCGTCGCTGAATCTCACCGAGGCCCAACGCGACCAGCAACAGGGAACAGGCGAAGTAAAAGGCGGAACGGCGCAAGCTGACGCGGCCGGCCACGGGAGGCGTTGGCATCGTGCCAGTCGATGACGGGTTCCGTTGCTGTGGACGAGGATCGTCGATGGGCCGAGAAAAAAACAAAACGTCCCCACTCACCGTGGCAGCGCGAAGCGCTCCCTCGGTACGCAGAAAAGGAAAGAGTGATTTGGGTGGGGAAGTGAACAGTCGGCGGAGCCGCCAGTGACATGGCTTTGTCACGCTATCGCTACTTTGGTCCCGCCATGTACCACGAGGTTAGTCGCGGCTATTCAATGGTCAAACCCAAGCATGCGATCGAGGTTTCGCGTTCCTCGAAACTTCATTTTCGAAGGACGCGAGGGCTCAGTCAGAGCGAGGGGGCGCGAGCCGGTTGGCTCGGTGAGGGCGAAAAAAGCATGCGGTCAACGACGCCACCGCGCTGTCAACGGACCGCAAGAGGCTTGGAGATTGGTGAGGCGAATTCGCGAGCCACTCTCAGCGCGGATCGCGTTTCTCTTCCGCCGCACTGCGTCGCTGGTAGTTGGGAACGAGCCGTGCGGGATCGGTCCATTCCTTTCGATCGATGCGATCGACCGCCAACCGCGCGAGTACAGCCAAGTCAATCAACTGCAACTCCGACGGAGCGACTTGGGGAGGCGACGCGAGCGAGTTCCAAAAGTCGTCATCCAGTTTCCCCAGCCCCGGACCACAAACCCAATCGTCGGAAGTCAAGTCCCGCGCCCAATCGGTTGGATTGACGATCTCGATCGCCGTGGGAGTCGATAGGTGGACGGCGTTTCCCTTGGTCTCGATCATGCGTCGCCGCGCGAACAATTGGCCTCGCTGCGCATCGAGGATCGTATGCAGCCGAGCCGTCTGAGCGCGGACGGTTTCCTCTCGCTCCATCCATTCACGGAAGCTTGCTTCCAACGCGTCGCACGAGTCGATGGCCACTAACCCCACGCCGCCCGCCATGGCCAGCATCTTCGCGAAGGTGAGGCCGACTCGCAGACCGGTGAATGAGCCTGGCCCAGTGGTTAGCGCGACCCAGCGAATGTCCTGGGGTGACCGATTTCGAGACACCAGCAACTGGTCGACGATGGGGAGCAGTCCTTGGGCCGATCGCGTCCCCACGGGGAGCTGTTGTACCGCACCGAGCGATCCAGCGATGACGACACCGACGCTCGCGCCGGATCCGGAACCGGTGTCGAGCACCAGACCTAGGTCGGTCGGAGCCCAGAGGAGAGTATCGCGATGGGATTCGGGCATGACTTCCGCGAGGGCTGACTAGGGAAGATGAAACGTCGAAAGTCGTTAATCGGGCTGTCCGCTGACCTCGGTGAATCTCGCTGGCAAGGGATGCGGCGAGGCGATGGGGCTCATGGGCGGCTTGCCGCGGGAAGCCGGGAAAGCCTGGATTTCCGGAGGTGACGGAGCTGTTGGGTTCGAGCCGTGATTGGACTTTCAAGCCAATTAGGAGGCTCCGCGGCGGCGTTTCGACTCCCAAGGCTGGCGAGACAACGATCCTAGCGATTGACTCGCGTTGCGGACAGGCGACCCGGAATCTAAACTCTTTCTTCATCTCGATGGGAGCGGCATGGCTGGCGTCCGTCGGTGGAGTGACGGGACGTTCCGATTACCATGGTGGGGTGCCATCGGTTCCGGCTGGAACCCTTGGTGCGAGTGCTGTAAGCCGCCGTTTGAGGCAAGCTGCCGATCCCACGGATCTCTCGGAGTTTTCGCGGGCTGTCCCTGGTGTTCTCGCACGCGTCGCGACCACTTGAGACGCGAGCAAGCGAGGGGGATCGAGTATGGCGCGGAACGACGAGATGCCTTACGAGGCACCTCGAATCGGACGCGGCTGATCGGATTCTCGGAGCGAAGTCCCGAGCGGGACGCCGGGTATTGGCGGGGCATTGGCGATGAATGAAACGACGAACCGCGA
>JAGQPS010000346.1:3221-5332 GCA_020426595.1 Planctomycetales bacterium | reverse complement strand
TCCAAGGCACTTCGGCCGACGACGCGCTGGTCGGCACGGCGGGAGTCGATGAAATCACGGGACTCGCTGGCGACGATACCATCGAGGCGGGCTCGGGCGATGATCTGATCGATGCTGGTGCCGGTAGCGACCGCGTCGACGGTGGCGAAGGGACCGATACGCTCACCTTCGCCTCGGCGACTGGCTCGGTCAACGTCGATGTGACGACTGGAACCGCCACGCAGGGTGACGATGTCGATTCGTTCGCCTCGATCGAGCGAGTCGTCGGTTCGGACCACAACGATCAATTCAGCTTCGCCGAGCCGGTCGCGGGAGCGGTGTATGTGATCGATGGTGGTGCTGGCACCAACACGATCGATCTCACCGGTTTCTCTCGCGATCAAGTCTCGATCGGCGAGGACCGCATCGAGGTCACGCTCGAGAGTGGCGAAACGTTCGCCATCGACTACGACCATATCCAAGCGGTTCGCTTCGCCGATGGCCAGCTCTTGGCCGACGGGACGAGCTTGGCTCGCGACTCGGCGACCGTCTCGCAAATCGACGTGCGAGTTGGCGGTCAGGAGTTCCGCGGCGCGCCGCAAATGCGACTGTGGGTGAACGGCGAGGCGCTGGACTATGTCTTCACCATCGACGCCGACCAACGCGCCGGAGAGTACGAGACCATCTCGCTGATCGGTGACTATGGCCTCGGTGGCCCGGCCGATGTGCGAGTCGAATTCCTATACGACGCGTATGAGGCGGGCGTTGGTGACCGCAATCTGATCGTCGACTACATCGACGTGAACGGGACTCGATTCGAGACCGACCAAGCGACCTACATGTTCCGCAATGGCACGACGGGAGCTGGGCAAGACGGCATGTACTGGTCGGGCGCGCTTAAGTTCGACGTGAGGGACAATGCCGGTCTCGCTGGCATCGAGGTCGACGGATCGTCGAATGATGATGGCCTGACGGGAAGCGATGGCCAGGACCGCTTGGTTGGCTCCGAGGGTAATGATGACTTGCAGGGAGGAGCTGGAGCCGACACGCTGCTGGGTGGCGAGGGTAACGACACGCTCGTTGGAGGCTGGGGCGCGGATGTGCTCGACGGCGGAGCTGGCGATGACGTGCTGGTTGCCGACGATCACGACACGATCATCGGTGGTGAAGGACGCGATACCGTTCGCTTCACCGACGCGAATCGCGGAGTCGACTTCGATCTTTCGGCCGCGGAAGTGGAAGTCGCCGAAGGTTCGACGCATGACGATGTCTTCCGTATCGAGTCGCCGGTCGTGGGCGAACACTATGAAGTTCGTGGAGGGGGCGGAGTCGACACGCTCGACCTGAGCCAGTTCAGCGCGTCGCAAGTCGCGCTCAACGGTTCGGTGCTCGTCGTTTCGACCGAAGCCGGCCAGTTCGAGGTCGAGGCGGATGGCATCAGCGAATTGCGGCTGGCCGACCAGACCTACTTCTTCGCGGGCCAAGAGTTCCCAGAATCGATGACCGGACTTAGCCGCGTGGACATCCAGCTGGGTGGACATCAATTCCAAGGTGAGCCGCTCGCTCGCGTTTGGGTCAACGGCGAGCCGATCGATCGGCTCTTCCCCGTCTCGTCCGATGCACGGACCGGCGAGTTCGAAACGTTGTCGATCGTCGGCGATTGGTCGATGGCTGGACCTCAAGAGGTTCGTGTGGAGTTCGTCAACGACGCCTACGAGGCCGGAGTGGGCGACCGAAACTTGGTCGTTCAATCGCTCTCCGTGAATGGCAAGCAATACGAACCGAGCGGAGCGGACTATCTCACTCGCGCCGGCGAACCGATGCGAGCCGGTCAAGAAGTAATGGCCTGGGCCGGCATGCTCAGCTTCAACACGGCCGACAATGGCGGAGCGTACGGCGTCAACCTGACCGGAACCGACGGTGACGACCGCCTGGTCGGTACCGAAGGACAAGATCGCCTGGTGGGGAGTGGCGGAGACGACACGCTCCTCGGAGGCGGCGGCAACGATGTCCTCATCGGCGGTGAAGGTAACGACCGCTTGGTGGGCGGAGCCGGTGATGACGTCCTGAGTGGCGGAGCCGGTGACGATCGCTTGAGCGGTGGCGACGGCGATGACCGCTTGGTCGGTGGC
>JAGQPS010000346.1:0-3122 GCA_020426595.1 Planctomycetales bacterium | reverse complement strand
GGTGATGACGTCCTGAGTGGCGGAGCCGGTGACGATCGCTTGAGCGGTGGCGACGGCGATGACCGCTTGGTCGGTGGAGCCGGTGACGATGTGCTCAGCGGCGGCGACGGCAACGATCGACTGATCGGCGGCGAAGGCAACGACCGCTTGGTGGGCGGAGCCGGTGACGACGTACTCAGTGGAGGCGACGGCAACGATCGGCTCGTGGGTGGTGCCGGCGACGATCGACTTGTCGGCGGAGACGGCAACGATGTGCTGGTCGGCGGCGCGGGGAGCGATCTGCTCCACGGCGGCGAAGGCTTCGATACGGTGAGCTACGGCGATTCGGATCGAGGCATCGTGGCGGACGTCACGACCGGTCAAGTCGCTCAAGGCGACGATGTCGATCGCTTGGTCGATGTCGAACGGATCGTGGGATCTCGCGGCGATGATCGCTTCGCGTTCTCCGCTCCACAAGCCAATGCGGTTTACCGTGTGGTGGGTGGACAAGGCACGAACTCGCTCGATCTCACGCAGTTTGACCGTGATCAGGTCGAAGTGCGTGCGGGACAGTTGGTGGTCACCCTCGATTCCGGCGAGACCTTCACGATCGCTCACCGCGACATCGATCAGGTGTTGTTGGCCGACGGCGAGCTGCGAAACATCAATGTTCCGCAGACTTCATTGGTTGCCTTGGCGGGACGCACGAGCGTGACTTCGCCCGTGCTGGATCGAGCCTTCGATCTAGACGGAGACGAATTACGAGTCGATAGCTTCGCTCAACCCGCCAACGGACGAGTCGAACTGCTGCCTGACGGTCGGTTCTCGTACACGCCCAACGCCGGGTTCTTCGGAGCCGATCGAGTCACCTACACGGTGGTCGATGACAACGGTAACGCGGTAACCGCGACCGTGGATATTCTCGTCCCAGCTCCGATCGCTGGCGTGGATTTCCCGGCCACCGATTCGACAACCGGGTCGGGCGGAGCGACCACCGAGGGTGAATCGTCCGATGCGACGAGTGGGCGAACCGCCGACGGACCCGCCAACTCCAACTCGGACGACAACACGATCCGCACCGAGCAAGTCGTGGGATCGTCCTTGGCGGCCGTCGAGCAACTGTTGGCGGAAGAGGCGGGAGACTTGCCACCTGGTGAGCCGACGCCGCTGGCCGCGAACGGCCCGATTGGACTGACTCCGGCATCCCTCGAGGATCTTGACGCGGATCTCCAACCACTGGCCGCGGTACAGGAATTGGCCGGAAATCTAGGGTTGCAGGACCTCGACACCTTGGGCGCCGAGGCTCAACTGGACGGAGCGAGCGACTTGGAGGCGAACCTGGACGGCGAGCTCCAAGTGGCGGGCGCCGAGTCCCGCACCGGATTGTTGCAGGGTGCGTTCGCCGCCGTGGGTGGATTGCTGATGGGTCTTGTCGGACTCCGCAAGCCCAAGGATGACGACCAGAAGCGTGCGACTCCCGACCAAGTCGGTCTCCGCGAGGAGAAGCGACGCAAGTAAGTCGCGGTAACCTGCAACCGGAAACGTGAAACTGGCAACCTAGGACTGGAAAAGCAAAAGAGCCGCATGGTGATCCATGCGGCTCTTGGCTTTCTAGGTCGCGGCGGCAGCGCGTGCTACTTCGGCGGACGCGCCCGATCAAACGCCGCGTGCAGGTCTGGGTAGAGCGGCAACGAGGCGTCGACACAATCGTCGGTCGCCACGTGTCCGGCTCGACGATCGACGACCCGGAGATTCCCCGACCGATCGTTCAACAACTCACGCAGCCGCCGAATCTGATCGATCCACTCGGCCGACAAGGCGTGGGTGTCCACCAGCTCCAAAACCACATTGCGCACATGGTGTTGCTGGGCACATTGATAAACCTCGGCCGCCACGCTCGTCGTTGGGTTCAACGTCGAGCATCGCACCAAGATCCACTCGGGAGCGATTCGCCGAGCGTGGGGTCGGTGAATCGTGGTCTGAGGTCCATCGACTCGAGTTTCGCGCGGAGTTGCGTTCGAAACCGTCTCCATAAGGCAAGGCTCCTTTTCGCCAGGCAGCGGGTCCGTCAACTGCGACTTCCATGACTTCGAGGCCGATTGTTTCGGTGTCCAAGGCGAACGTCAACCATCTTGTCATTCGCTTCGCGTACTTCTACAAAGCTGCGGACCTAGGCGACTCGGGCGACACCGCCATGATCTCGCTTTTCGGGTCCTGGATATGGCTTTCAACGTCCTTGCCCCATTTCTCAAATTCATGGTTGAGGCTCAGGGCGGGGCAATCTGGAGAATTACGCGATGAAACGTGAAGCGGCCGTGACGTTCAAGGGAGCTCCGATGACCCTGGTCGGAAATCCTCTCGAGATTGGTTCCAAGATTCCTGAGTTCACCTTGCATTACTACGAAGGTGGCCTCAAGACACTGTCGCCGGCCGACCTGCTCGGCAAGCCGACATTGATCAGCGTCGTGCCTTCGCTCGACACCGGCGTTTGCGCCATTCAAACCAAGCACTTCAACACCGATGTCGCGGCTCTCGGAGACCAGATCAACGCGGTCACGGTCAGCCTCGATCTCCCTTTCGCCCAAGGCCGGTTCTGCTCCGAGAATGGTGTCTCGATGCGCACCGCGAGCGATTATCAAAATCGTTCGTTTGGCGAAGCCTGCGGCATGTTGATCGATGAACTCAAGCTACTGACCCGCGCCGTGGTCGTGCTCGATGCGAACGGCCAAGTGGTGTACACCGAAGTGGTGCCCGAAGTGACGAGCGAGCCGAACTATGCCGCGGCTCTCGAAGCGATCAACTCCTGCCTGAATGGTTGAGCAAGCCGAGGATCGACCTCCCGCGTCGAACCGCGGCTGCTGACCAGCATCCAGCGAGGGCCTCTGTCCCATTTGCGGACGGAGGCCCTTTGTCTTTCGCTGGCGAGACTTGCGCAGTCGAGACATGCGCAGTCGAGAGTCGAGGTACGGCGGATCCGTGGGACGCTCAGTCGCATTGAGCCCAGTTGGGGCCCGATTTGGTATCGACCTTGAGCGGCACCGAGAGCTCGATGGCCCGCGCCATTCTCGAGACGACTTCCGCCCGCACCGTCTCCAAATCGTCCGGATGCACCTCGAAGAGCAGTTCGTCGTGGATCTGGAGCA
>JAGQPS010000345.1 GCA_020426595.1 Planctomycetales bacterium | reverse complement strand
GTGCAGCGGGAGGGCGTGATCGTCATGCAAAACATCCCGAGCATGTTGATGTACGTCAACGTCTTCAGTCGGGATCCGAACGTCGATCAGAACTTTCTGTACAACTACGCCACCGTCAACGTGCTCAACGAGATCAAACGAATTCCGGGTGTGGGACGAGCCAACATCCTTGGAAATCGCGCGTACGCGATGCGAGTCGAGCTCGATCTCGATCGCATGCGGGCCTATGACGTTTCGGCCGAGGAGGTCATGGAGGTCCTGAACGAACAAAGCATGATCGGCTCGCCCGGACGGCTCGGTCAGGCCACCGGCCAAACCTCGCAAACACGTGAATACGTGCTGACTTGGATCGGCCGTTACGACAAACCCGAGCAATACGAGCAGATCATCCTGCGTTCGAATTCCGAAGGTGAGATCCTACGTCTAAAGGATGTTGCCCGAGTCTCGTTGGGTTCGTCGTTCTACGACTTGTACTCCGACATCGATGGGCTGCCTTCCGCGGCGATCGTGCTCAAGCAAACCCCCGGCTCGAACGCGTCGGAAGTGATCGCCAAGGTCAAGGAGAAAATCGAGGAGATCAAGACACAAGGTCCGTTCCCGCCGGGCATGGACTACGCCGTGACCTATGACGTATCCCACTTCCTCGACGCGTCGATCGAGAAGGTGCTCCACACGCTCTTCGAGGCATTCATCCTCGTTTCCTTGGTGGTGTTTCTGTTCTTGGGCGATTTTCGCAGCACCTTGATTCCCACGCTGGCCGTGCCCGTCTCGTTGATCGGCACGTTCTTCTTCATGCTGACGTTCGGCATGTCGATCAATCTCATCACGCTCTTCGCCTTGGTGTTGGCGATCGGAGTCGTGGTGGACGATGCGATCGTCGTCGTGGAGGCGGTTCACGAGAAGATGCACACCAAGCACCTCGGTCCCTATCAGGCGACCAAGGAGGTCGTGCATGAGATCAGCGGAGCGATCATCGCGATCACGCTCGTGATGACGGCCGTGTTCATCCCCGTGACGTTCATGACCGGTCCCGTGGGCGTTTTCTATCGGCAGTTCGGCCTGACGATGGCAATGTCGATCGTCCTCTCCGGCGTGGTCGCCTTGACGCTCACGCCCGTCCTCTGCGCGATGATCCTCAAGCCGCTCCACCAACCGCCGTCGCAACGGAGCATCGTGGGGCGAATCAACCGAATCATCATGGCGGTCTTTGGCAAGTACTCGTGGATCGCTCGTGGCCTCTTGGTCCTGGCCCTAGGTGTGGCGTCCGGCTTTGGCGTGCACGAGCTACTTCACGTTGAGTTGGTTCATGAGGTCATCTCGGAGCAACTCCCCTTGAACGACACGCGGATCATCATCATCGCGGTCGTGATGGGCCTGCTGTTCACCCTGACCTTTCGCTCGGCGTTCTCCGGTTACGAGAAGAACGAGACCAAGAAGAAGGGCCCCATCGGCGTCTTCATTTATTTCTTTGATCGAGCCGTCGAGAAGGTCACCGCCGTTTACGTGGGCATCGTCGGACTCGTCGTGAGTCGCCGCATCCTAACGATGGTGATCATCGGCGTGTTTGGTTACGGGATCATGGTGGTCAACAAGGTCCTGCCCTCTGGCTTCATTCCATTGGAAGACCAAGGCATGATCTACGGCATCGTGCAGACACCGCCTGGTTCGACTCTGGAATACACCAATGCCAAGTGCCACGAGCTGCAAGAGATCTGCGAGGAAATGGAGGAGGTCGAATCGGTTTCGTCGATCGCTGGGTACGAGGTGCTGACCGAGGGCCGTGGTTCGAATGCCGGCACGTGCATCATCAACCTCAAACCATGGGCGGACCGCGAGAAGACGTCGAAGCAGATCATTCTCGAGCTCGAGGAACGTGGCGTGAAGATCGCCAACGTGAAGCTGGAATTCTTCGAGCCGCCCGCCGTTCCAGGCTTCGGTGCCGCCGGTGGTTTCTCGCTCAACTTGCTCGACAAGACCAATAGCGGGGACTACGAGGCCTTGGGGCGCGAAACCGATCGATTCATGGCGGCGCTCGGTGAACGCAAGGAACTCAAGGGACTCTTCACCTTCTTCGCCGCGAACTATCCCCAGTACGAGATCATCATCGACAACGACGCCGCCATGCAGAAGGGCGTCTCGATTCGCGACGCGCTCGACAACCTCTCGATCGTCGTCGGTAGTACGTGGGAACAAGGCTTCGTGAGATTCGGGCAGTTCTACAAGGTCTATGTGCAAGCCGCGCCCGAGTTTCGCCGGTATCCCTCCGATCTCGACAACATGTTCGTGAAGAACGATCGCGACGAGATGGTGCCGTACTCGGCGTTCATGAAGATCGAGAAGACGCAGGGCCTTAACGAAATCAGCCGCTACAACCTCTATCCCACCGCGCCAATCCAGGGCACGCCCGCCCCAGGATACAGCAGTGGCGAGGCGATCAAGGCGATCCAAGAAGTCGCGGCGGAAACCTTGCCGCGCGGCTTTGGCATCGACTGGCGTGGTCTGGCTTATGACGAGGCGAATTCGGGCAATACGGCGGTCTTCATCTTTCTGATCGTGGTGATCTTCGTGTACATGGTGCTCGTCGGTCAGTACGAGAGTTTCCTATTGCCCTTGGCGGTGATCACGTCGCTACCGGTCGGAATCTTTGGTTCGTTCCTGCTGCTCAAATCGATGGGCCTCGCGAATGACGTCTACGCCCAGATCGGTCTCGTGATGCTGGTCGGATTGCTCGGCAAGAACGCCATTCTGATCATCGAGTTCGCCGTCCAGCGCCGTCACGAGGGCATCAGTATTCGCGATGCGGCGATCGAAGGAGGACGACTCCGCTTTCGTCCCATTCTGATGACGTCGTTCGCGTTCATCGCCGGCCTGATTCCGCTGGTCCGCGCGACGGGTCCCGGAGCGATCGGTAACCGCACGATCGGCACGACGGCGGTCGGCGGCATGTTGCTCGGCACCGTGATCGGCGTGCTGGTCATTCCCGGGCTCTACTACCTCTTCGCGAAACTCTCGGATGGTCGAAAGCTCATTCGCGATGAACATGATGAACCGTTGAGCGAGATCCTAGAACGCGAGTAAACGCTTCTCACGCGAGCCGCCCGTGACACGGATCCGACGTCCACATCGGCGGCTCGCGCCTCGCGCCAACGGGTTGACGCGCGCGTGTCGACGATGCAACCACGACCGATGGCCCACCGCTTGATGGTCCAAGGGATGCGGGCCGCGCGGCGTTGTTCGTCGAGTTCGCGGATCGCGGCGGGCTCCAAAGAGGGGCGGACCAATCGCATCATCGCTACACCTTACCAGTAGCTTACGAGTCGTATCGATTTTATGTCGGGTAGGGATTCCTCGGTCGATACGCACTACACGTTGTTTACCGGTCGGTTAGCCCGAGATTGACTGTCGATCGCCGCGAGCCATCAAACGGCTCTCCCGCTCAGACAGCTCGGCGCAAGACGCCTGCCCAACCGCGAACGGAAATGCGGTTGACCTCCAGGAAGGGGCAGGCGGAAGTCCGCAGCAGGAAGCTCCACGATGAGATTCAACTCCACCCTTGTCAGTCTCCCAGCAATCGCGTCGATGCGACACTTGTTGGGGGTCGCGCTCATCACCGGGACTCTACTGGCTTGCTCCGGCTGCCGACTCCCGGCTCTCTGCTGTGCGAAACCTGGCCCGTCGTTGCCGGCCGATTTCGGGGGCGTCACTAGCGTCGACAACTCCGCCATGCTCGGCATCGACGAGTTCTTCGCGGATCCGAATCTGACTCAGCTCATCGTCGAGGGCATCGATCGCAATCAAGAGCTGCGAATTCGCAACCAAGAGATTCGCATCGCCGCCAACGAGATTCGTGCCCGCAGCGGTGCCTACCTGCCGTTTGTCTCGGCCGGCCTGTTGGGAGGCTTTGACAAGTCGAGTCGGTACACGCCGCTCGGAGCCGCCGAGGATCAACTCACGTTTCCCGTGGCCGGTAGCTTCCCGGATCCGCTGACCAATACGCGAGTCGAGGCGGACCTCTCTTGGAAGATCGATATCTGGCGGGAGTTCCGCAACGCGCGTGATGCCGCGCGGCAACGATACGCGAAGGCGATCGAGGCGAGAAACTACTTGATCACCCAAATCGTGGCGGAGACCGCCGAGAACTACTACCGCCTACCGGCTCTCGACAAGCGACTCGAGTTCCTCAATCAAACGATCGAGATTCAAAAGCAAAGCCTCGACGTCGCGATCGCCCAAAAGGAAGCGGGAACGGGTGACGAACTCGCCGTCCAACGGTTCCTGGCCGAGGTTCGCAAGAACGAGAGCGAACGCTCGATCGTTCGACAAGAGATCATCGAGACCGAGAACCGCATCAACTTCCTCGTCGGTCGCTACCCGCAACCGGTCGAACGGACGCCATGGGACGTCGTCGGCCTGGGAGCTCGAGTCCTGAATGTTGGCATTCCGGCGGAACTACTCCAGAATCGTCGCGATATTCGCGCGGCCGAACGGGAGATCGCGGCGGCGGGCCTCGACGTGCTCGTTGCCCGAGCCCACTTCTACCCGAGTCTCGATATTCGGGCGGGGATCGGCTTCGAAGCGTTCGACCCCGAGTTCCTGTTCAACCCGGCCGCGATGATCGGTGGAGCCGCCGGCGAACTGGTCGCTCCCGTGATCAATCGTCGAGCCATTCAGGCGGAATATCTGAACGCGAACGCCGAGCAACTCAAGGCGATCTACGAGTACCAACAAACCGTACTCAACGCGTTCATCGAGGTCGTCAACCGGCTCAACGAAGTCGAGAACTACCGCCAAAGCGTGGCGATCAAGCAAGAGCAAGTCGCCGCCCTCGAACAGTCGGTGGACGCAGCGGGATACTTGTGGCAATTCGTCGAGGGTGAGTACATCGATGTGCTCTTCTCGCAACGCGACTTGCTCGAGGCACGGATCGCGCTGCTCGAGGACAAGCAACAACAACTCTCGGCCACCGTACAAGCCTATCAAGCGCTCGGTGGTGGCTTCCTGCTCGATAGCTCGGGCACTCCGTTACCTGAGCTGTTCCGTGGCCCGCTCAGCTATCCGAGCCAAGAGCTGATCTTCCTTCCCGAGGAGGACGAGGCTCCGCGCGAGGAAGAAGCACTGCCCGAGGTCGAACCGCTGCCGATGAGCGGCCCGATCAGCTCGCGTCGCACCTTCGATCCCGAATTCTCACTCGACTAGAACGAACGGCTCCGGCCTGACGCCAGAGCAACAAGGAAACTAGACGCGTCAGTTTTGATCTCGCGCTTGTCACGCTTCGCCCCAGCCGACCATGCCAAAAGCGTGGAAAACCCAAGGAAACCCGATGCGTGAGCGAGGGATTCTTC
>JAGQPS010000344.1 GCA_020426595.1 Planctomycetales bacterium | reverse complement strand
CAATTTGACACGAAGTCAAGGAGTTGACGCAATACTAGGCTGTGTTGCGGCGCCCCCGTTGGGGGCTTAGCAAACCGAGGTTCGACTCTTTTTCACCCAACTCGCCTTTTGCTTGGGCACGAATCGCATCCGTCGTGCTTCAATCAACGGCCCGTCACGCTTCCGATTACCTTCGGTTTTCCACGCGTTTGGCATGGTCGCCTGGAGCGAGGCAAGAAAGACGCGACATCAAAATCGCGCTTCGAGTTTCCCATTCCGCTCGACGATGGCTACCGAAAACGTCCGGGGAAGGGGCTCGCGGTGCTGGAGCCAGGGCGGCTCTCGGACGGCTCGTCCAGAATCGTCCAGACAGGTACGCGCTCCTTGAGCTCGTTTAGGTAGTCGTTGATCTTCGCCTTGCGGCGGTCGATCTGGATCTGTTCCGTGATCTCGCTCTGCACGTCTCGGAAAGCCTTCACGCTCGCCGATTCCCGCTCGATGACTCGGACGATCCGCAGGCCGTCCACCGTTTCGGTGATGTCGCTGAGGTAGCCAATGCGAATCGAGAACAGCACGCGGCGCAAGGCCGCATCGGTGACGTCTTCTTCCTTCACCCATTCACGCGTGCCGCCAAGTGATGCCGTGGGACCTTGCGATCGGCGGCGAGCCACCGCGTCGAGCGGAGCTCCGAACACCACCTCATTCCCCATCTCTTCCAAGGCTCGGCGCGCGTCCATGCGATCGGCGAAGGCATCGTAGCGAACGACGAGTTCTTCCCAACGCACGCGGGCGGGGAACGCATACTTCTCTTGATGATCGCGGTAGTAGTCGAGCAACTCTTGATGAGTCACTTCGCGCTCTTCGGTGAACTGATTCCCCAAAAAGAATCCGACGATTTGACTCTCGATCCAAGCTCGCTTCACGTTGCGGAGGCTCGAGCCGTACTGACGGAGCTTCTCCTCGAGAGCCCGCTGGTCCTCGACCTCGAGTCGTTCCATGAGCTTCGGTAGTTCCGACGAATAGAAGCTCGAATCGAGCCGATCCATGATTTCGGGCAGTCGCTGCTCGACCTGCGGAGTCGACTGCAGAAAGTCGACATAAACCATCTTCTGTTCCACGATCTTCGGCAGCAGTTCATTGAAAAGCTGTTGCCGCCGAGCTTCCTTGATCACCGGACTCGCCGTCGGCATCTCCGCCTCGACGATCTGATTCAGGTCACCCAAGATCTCGCCATAGAACACCGGCTGATCACCGACACGAGCGACGAGTTTGCCCGGCTCGAAGAACGAAATGTCTTGCTCGGGATTGATCGGCCCGCCAGGGCCAGCAGCCGTCGGCATGGACGGAGTCGCGACGGGCGGAACCTCCGGTCGAGCACCTGGGAACGACGCGCTCGGCGGGCCTTGGGGACCCTGACCAAACGCCGGAAATCCCGGCACTTGAGCCGCTGTGATCGTCGCCCAACCCAAGCAGCCGGCGAGCGCGATGATGTTCGGTCGGATCACGAGTAGCTTCCTTGCTGACGCCAATGTCCGAACTGCGAATGAGCGCCGAGCGATCGACCAGCTCCAAAACGAAACTCATCTCCGCCCAGCAATGTTGAACCAGTCGCATCCCGCGAAGTCCGGCTCAATCCCGCACGCCCCATGGCTCTTCGCTCAAAACGCGAACCTGTCGAGCCGGGAGCCCATGCGCGGGGCGGGAGTATAGAAAGCTCACGCGGAGGGTCGCAAGACCGATTTTACGACAGCTAGCAAACTGTCGGGATCGGACCGCTCGCCTTCCAACTTGAGATACGCCGAGTGTTCGTCGACCACCCGTAAGGTCCGCTTGCAGCTTCGTTTGAGCTGCTCGAGTCGAGGCGCGTGGGCGCACTTGAAGACCAGATAACCTTGGTCGAGGAAGATCGAGTCGATTTGCCAAACCGCGGCGTCGAGCCGCAGTTCGGCGATCTCGAACAGTCGCCGAGCCTCCGGCGGCAACTCTCCGAATCGGTCGAGCAACTCGTCTCGCAGCGGCCCGAGCTGGTCATACGATTCGACTCGGGTCAGCCGGCGATACAAATCGATTCGCTGCCGTGGGTCGGTCACGTAGTCCGGAGGCAAGAAGGCTTGATGAGGCAAATCGATGTCGACGTGGAGCGAAAGCTTGGGGGGCATTTGCCGGAGCGACCGAACCGCTCGCTCCAGGAGCTGGCAATACAACTCGTAGCCGACCGCCGCGATGTGGCCGCTCTGTTCGGTGCCGAGCAGATTACCGGCTCCTCGAATCTCGAGGTCGCGCATGGCGATCGCGAAGCCCGCGCCCATCTGGCTGTATTCCTCGATCGCACGCAAACGTTTCGCGGCCGTCGGGTTCACGTGCTTGCGCGGATCGATCAACAGGTAGGCATACGCCTGATGTTTGTAGCGACCGACTCGCCCACGCAGCTGATGGAGATCCGCCAGCCCGTACCGATCCGCCTCGTCGATGAAGATCGTGTTGGCGTTGGGAATGTCGAGTCCACTCTCGATGATCGTGGTCGCGAGTAGCAAATCGAATTTGTGGTTGATGAAATCGCGCATCACGCGTTCGAGTCGCTGCTCGGACATCTGGGCATGGCCGATGCCGATCCGTAACTCGGGCACGATGTGCTGGAGCCGATGTTCGATGACCCCGATGTCCTTGACTCGGTTGTGCACGAAGTAAATCTGACCACCGCGATTGAGCTCGCGCAGGATTGCGTGCCGAATCAGCTCGTCGGACCAACGAGTCACTCGCGTCTCGACCGACACGCGGTCCTCCGGCGGTGACTCGAGATTCGAAATGTCGCGCACGCCGACCAGGGACATGTGGAGCGTACGGGGAATTGGCGTGGCGCTGAGTGTAAGGACATCGACGTTGGGTCGATTGGCCTTGAGTCGTTCCTTCACCGCGACGCCGAATCGTTGCTCCTCGTCGATCACCACCAAGCCAAGGTTGGCGAACTGCACGTCCTTCGAAGCCAGGCGATGCGTGCCGATGACGATGTCGACGCTCCCTTCCTTGATGCCCTTGAGGTTGGCTCGTCGTTCCTCGGGCGAACAAAAGCGGCTCAACTTGGCGATCGACAACGGGAACTCGGCCATCCGCTCGCGGAACGTGTTGTAGTGCTGCTCGGCCAACACGGTGGTCGGCACGAGCACGGCGACTTGATAGCCGTTCTCCACCGCCTTGAACGCGCCGCGCATCGCGATTTCGGTCTTGCCAAAACCGACATCGCCGCAGATCAGTCGGTCCATGGGACGTGCGACTTCGAGGTCGGCTTTGACGCTATGGATCGATTCAGCTTGATCGCGAGTTTCCTGGTACGGAAACGCGTGTTCAAACTCCAACTGCCACGGTGTATCGGCCTTCATGGCGATGCCCGAGCGGCTCATGCGCGCCGCTTGCAACTCGAGCATCTCGGCCGCCATGTCGGTGACCGCTTCCTCGGCCGCCTTCTTCTGCCTCACCCACGTCTTGCCTCCGATTTGAGACAGCCGCGGGCGGACTTTCGTGCCGCCGATGTATTTCTGCACGAGGTCGATGCGCGTCGTCGGCACATAGAGTTTCGTGTTCTGCGCGAACTCGATCTCCAAGTGCTCTTCGGCACTGCCGGCCCGCTGCATCACTCGCAAGCCTCGATAGCGGCCGATGCCGTGAGCCAAATGGACGACGAGGTCTCCCTCGCGGAGATCCATGAAGCTGTCGATCGCCTTGCCAAGCCGCCGGCGCGGAACTCGACGCAGCTCGCCGCGATGAAATAGCTGGTCGCATCCAACCACCAGCGTTCGCTCTTCCAACAACCGAAAGCCGCGGTGGATGCAACCGACCGAGATCGACAGTCGCCCCGTACCGGCGACTCGCGTGCTTTGCAAAATCTCCGAGACTCGTTCGATCTCCCCTTCGGTTCGCGCGACCACATGGACTCGATAGTCGGCCGCCGCGGAATCGAATGCGATCCGAATCGCATCGAGGTCACCGCCAAAATTCTCGACCGGTTCGAGACGCAATCGGACTTCGGCTCCAAGAGATCCCTCGCTCAGTGCCGCGGCGCTTGCTTGGCGAAAGGCGGCGAATGAGCCTCGCACCTCGTCGAACGTGAAGCGAACTCCCGGCGCCTCGGTCAAGCTCTCGAGATGACGGCCTTGTTCGGCCAGCTTCTTCGGTTCGTGCCACAGCACGAGGGATTCACTTGGGAGCCAATCGGCGAGGCTCGCCGCGGCTCGGTAATCGCTCGACAGGACGGTGAGCTCGATGGAGTCGGTCGTCGAGACAGTGCGTTGGCTGGCGACCTCGAAGATACGAATCGATTCGATCTCGTTGTCGAACCACTCGATGCGCACGGGACGTTGCCAGTCGTGCGCGAAGAGATCGAGGATGCCGCCTCGGTGGGAAAACTCACCCGGCAGCTCCACTGCTGTCATCGCCTGGTAGCCGTTCTCGACGAGCCACCGAGTCAGGCTTTCGATCTCGAGCGTTTGACCGACCGAGAAGGTGCGTGACGCGCCGAGCAACTCATCGGCCGCGGGTACCTTTTGCAGCAGGGCATGCACGCAGGTGACGGTGAGCGGAGCGCCTTGGCCGCGCGCCCACTGCTTGCCGAGACGAATGCGAGTGCCCCAGGCTTCATCGGTGGCGCGCTGGCTACCGTCTTCCTCGAGGCTTGGGGGGAACCGCTCGATTCGATCGTGCGAGAACGTGGAAAGATCATCCGCCAGGTCATCCATCGCCTCGGCCGAATCGGTCACGACGACGATGGGATGAGCCAAATGTTGTCGGAGTGCGGCGACGACTAGGGCGAGGGACGAGCCCCAGACGTTATCGAACGTGGCGGGTTGGCCCGCGCGCAGCGCGTCGCACACCGCCTGGAACTCGGGGAGCCCCAGCAGCTTGTCGGGCAATTGTCGCAGACGGGCCTCCGCCGCCTGGAGCGGTAGCACGCTGGTCATCGAGCTCATCCTAGGAAACCAGCGGATCGAGTCCGAACGCACGCTCCGCCACTTTAGACCCTGGCACCCGCTCCGCCCAGCCGGAGTCACCTCGGAAACGTCGACGAGCGACCGTTGGTGTTTTGCTCTCCATGCCTCAGCGCAAGCGGCCAAGTCGAGAGCCTAGCGATCCCGAGGAAACCCGAAGCGTCAGTTTTGATGTCGCGCTTTTCACGCTCCGCCCAGGTCAACCAAGTCGAAAGTGTGGGAAAACCAAAAGGAAACCCGAAGCGTCAGTTTTGATGTTGCGCTTTTCACGCTCCGCCAATGCGACCGAGTCAAAAGCGTGGCAAATCAAAGGAAACCCGAAGCGTGAGCGAGGGATTCTTCGACTTCCCGAACAAGCCGCCAACTCTTTGCGACACGAACACCTCCGCTTCGGGCCATCCAAGAAATC
>JAGQPS010000343.1:3656-5376 GCA_020426595.1 Planctomycetales bacterium | reverse complement strand
TCGTAGATCATGTTGCGGATTTCCTCGGCGAGGAATTCCACGGCGGTGAAGAAGCCGAAGGTAAAGTCGATACCGTGATAATCGTTATCGATCGTCTTGGGCAAATGCACGACCGGCATGCGTTTGAGATCGGCGGGCAGATGCTTCTGGAACATTTGCATCTTGTTGGCCGTCTTCAGAGTGTCGTCACCGCCGATCGACACCAGGGCATCGACGCCGATCGAACGCAAGGCGTCGTAGGTTCGGCGGAGCGCCGCCGTCTTATCGGCGTCGTCCAGGTGGTCGGGGTGGGAGACCGATTTGCCAGGATTGGTGCGCGCCGTTCCGATCATGATCCCTTGGCTGCTACGCGTGCGCGACAAGTACTCGGACGTCATCCGCACGTAATGCTTGCCCTCGACCAACGGTTGGGCCGGATCGAAGTCGGCCAAATTGGAATAGCCGTGCTTAATTCCAACGACCTCGATTCCCGCCTTCAAGAACGAGGCGGCGGCGGTGCTGATGACCGCGTTGGCGGCCGGAGCCGGTCCACCGGCGAATAGGATCGCCACCTTCTTGATGTTCGGATTCGTATTCGACAACTGCTGCTTGTACGACGAGGTCATCCCGACGCTTCCAGACTATGAAGGAACGGATTGGTCACAGACGAGCTCGGATTCTAGTGGTTTTCGTCCTTTGTTTCAGCGGGGGCATGACGAGAACAACCGCGGCTGGACTCGGTTCGTCAGCCCTCGGATTCCGCGCGACGGCCGAAACGCAGCCAACGAGCGGTGGCATGGCGACCGTTCGGAATGGGCCGCGCGCCTTCGAACCGAAACGCGTTTGAGATTGGCTTCGGGCCTGAGGGGCACGGAACGCCCCTTGCCCATCGCTTGTGCGCCGTTAACTCGCCTTCTCGCTCCATTGCCGCTTGATTCACTCACTTGTTTCCTACGCGGCGGGGACTTTAGGGGAGGGAAAGCGAGTGTGGAGTGGTGGGCGACGGCGACGCGGTCAACAGGGTGACTCGGTTCGCAAAGCCGCCGCGTTGGCTGGAGAACGGCATGTGACGTTGCCTTTAGGCAACGGACGCCGCGCGCCTGTCGAGTCTTGGCAACGAGCAAGCTGGGGCAAGCTCACCAAGCGCGGGGGGACCGTGGGCGCGAGCCGTGAGGTGGCCGTCAATTCAGGGCTTTCCGGAAAGATTTTCAGGCCAGCTTGGCGGACTCGACATACGGTTTGGATTGCCCCTTCGAGATGAGTCCGAGCCCTAGGGCTTGATGCTCCTCTTGAGGACCAGGCACTTTTCCAAGTTTTGCGACGCCTCGTTCCCAACCCCTTCGCCGCGCCTCGTCATCGACGTACCGCGGAGCGCAGGTGGGCCTTGAGTGGAGCGAATGACTTGTCGCGGGAGTCCTTTCGATGCCGCCTGTTGCCGACACCGTAGCGATGCGCGATAGCCGTCCGAGCGACGAGCTTTCGCGTGCGTGTCGACCGGCGATCGCGCCGCGTGGCACGGCGAGCCGAGGCTCGAGGCGAACGATTCGTCGCTCGCCATCGCGCCGCGGGGCGACCACGGTGGAAATGGCATTGGTACTCCCGACGTTTCTGACTTTTGTGTTCGGGATCATCCAATTCGGGCATGCGATGTGGGTCAACAACTTGATCCGCAACGCCGTCCGGGAATCGGCTCGGTTCGGTTCGACCGATGGAGTCACGACGGCGCAAGTCGACGCGGCGA
>JAGQPS010000343.1:0-3558 GCA_020426595.1 Planctomycetales bacterium | reverse complement strand
TTGATCCGCAACGCCGTCCGGGAATCGGCTCGGTTCGGTTCGACCGATGGAGTCACGACGGCGCAAGTCGACGCGGCGATTCGGGAGCTGTTGGCCGGAGTCGTCGATGAGAACGACCTGACGATCGAAATACGAGACGCTTCGTCATACGACTCGCAGCCGGACCAGCCGCGCGATTGGGACACCATTGGTGACCTACCCGAGGTGGAACTGCTCACCGCGAATCCCCGCCAACTTTTCGTGGTCCGAGCGGCCGCAAACCTCGAGGATGTCGCCCTGGTCCGGCTGCCTTTTGTCGAAGGAATCATGCTCTGTGGAGAGTCGTTCATGAGGCACGAGTGAGCCGCCCGCCGTCGAGCCAAGGGCAGAGGTTCGGCGGCGTGGCGGTTTTAACGCGGGCCAAGACTCTTCGTTGTTGTTAAACCCGGTGTTCCCAGGCAAGGCTCGGTGATCGATGCCGCGCAAGGTCGATTCGTTCGACCTACGTGGTGGGCAGCCATCACCGTCGAGTCCTAGGAGTTCGAATGTGAGTGACCCTGCAATTACGAGCGTGCTCGATACCGACCTGGCCCATGGCCAGCGTCAGGCGACACTTCGTCGCGGGTGCGAAACATCTCGGCTCGGGGAACACCGGGCCCTTCCAAGTCGGACGGGGCGCGGGCGAGGATCGAATCGACATCAGGGCAAGGACGAGCGGCGAGGCGTCGTCGCGGTCGAAATGGCTTTCGTCATGCCGCTCTTCTTGATCCTGCTCGTCGGGCTGATGCAGTTGACCATGCTCTTCGATAGCTACAACCAATTCTCGATGGCGGCGCGCGAGGGAGGACGACTCGCGCTGTTCGAACGCGAGGGCATGGTCCCCGAAGGCTCGACCACCAATCAAATCGTCGATCGGGAAATCAAACGGTATCTCGAGGCCCATGGCTACGAGACCGAGCACATCGATGTCGAGATCTGTTTTCCAGGCGAGCCCAATCGACCTTTCGATCTCGACGCTCAAGACAACGCCTTGCAACTCTTCGAGGTGCGAGTCGGTTACAAGCTCGACCAACTCTTGTTCACCCCGCCGCCAGGCGCCGAGGATCAGAACCTGTTGGCCGCCATGGTATTTCGCAATAGCCCCGGGAGACTCGTGCAATGATCACTTAAGCAATCCAGCGCGGCGTGGGCGGTTCGACCTCCCACGGGCCTCGCACCTCATCGCGGACTCGTTCGACTTCGAGCCCAACCTAACTAGTCACGTTGATTACTTCTCAAGACGCACGTCCCCACCTGATTCACTCATCCAATTCGTGCATGCTCCAAGTTGTTCGCTATCGATAGGTGATTGCCATGATCTCCTCACTCTGGAAACGAAATCTCCGCGACGGCATCATGCCGATGCGCGGTGCGAGCCGACGGACGGTCGGCCGACGTACGAAAGCCAACGCTCCCACTCGGCGCTCGGGCGCCATCGCGGTGCTCGCCGCGATCATGCTGAGCTTGCTCTTCACCTTCGTCGCCTTCGGAATCGACTCCGCTCGAGTCGTCGCCGAAAGGACGAAGATGCAAAACGCGGTGGATTCCGCGGCTCTCGCGGCGACGCAAGAGATCGTGGCTCAAGTTCGCGACTCGGGCGAGGATGCCGCCGCCGGGCAAGTGCATTCCATCTCGATCGCCGAGGGCCAGGCTCGCAACATCGCGGCTCAAGTCGCCGAGCTCAATGGAGTCTATGTCGATCCCATTAAGGACATTCATTTCGGAAAGCGATATTGGAACGAGGTCGCCCAGGAATGGCGCATCGATTGGGGAGTCGAACCGTTCAATGTCGTGAAGGTCGAAGCTCGCCGCGACCAAGAGAATACCGAGGCCCCGGATGGGCTCTTTCCCTTGGCCTTCGGGTGGGCGGTCGGCATGCCGGCCACCGAGCTCTATTCACAAGCGACCGCCTTCATCGAGGCTCGCGATATGGTGCTCGTGCTCGACTTTTCCGCGTCGATGAACGACGACAGTTCCCTGATCGCCACTCGCAAACTCGGAGCCCGCAATACCGAGGATAGTCTCGACGCGATGTGGAACGCGCTCGTCGCCCAAAACCCTGTTTGGCCGAATACCGTCGAACCCAAGTTTCCGGCCGAGGGGTTCGGTGGAGTTGATTCGTACGAGGGGACGCTGCTCGCATCGACCAGCACGAGTGAGATCTTGCGGGCGCTGGAACTCGATCAGGTCGACGAGTTGGGACAGCCGCTTCACCCGTTCCCGCAAGTTGGCCGAGACCGGCAAGGGCACGAGAACGCCCGCCCCAACGCCGCCAAGAGCGAGTCGCTGTGGCGAGACTACATCGAGCATGTCAAACGAGTCTCGGGAACGTACCGCAATCGCTACGGCTACCGCACGCTCATGGACTACCTCCAGGAAAAGCGGTACTCGTCCGACCAAGCGGAAGACCTCTGGCGAACGCCTCACTATCCCTTCCACGCCGTGAAGGAAGGATCGTCGCTGCTCTGCGATTTCCTTGACGACCTCGACTTCGGCGACCAGCTGGGACTCGTGAGCTACGGAGCTTGGGCCGAGCAAGAAATGTTCCTCGACGATGGCCAAGTCTACATCGACCTGCGAGATGATCCGATCACCGATGATTACGCGTTGATCGATGGCATCCAGCGAAGGAAGCAAGCCGGACACTACAGCGGCTGGACCGGCATGGGTGACGGACTGCTGAAGGCCCACGAGCTCTTCTTTGGTGATCTCAACGACAGCTCCGACAAGGGACACGTTCGCTTCGGGGCTCGTCCAACCATCATCTTGATGACCGACGGACAGACCAATCAGGCGCCGAGCGGATGGCGTCTTCCGGGCGGGTTCAACTGGGCCCGCTGGACGGACTTCGATCAGGATGGCCGAGCCAACTACTCGACCGGAGATCGCAACAAGCAATACGCGTTCTGGGAAGCGACTCGGGCCATCGAAAACGGAGTGACGATTCACACGATGAGCGTCGGAGTCGGCGCGGATCGAGACTTGATGAAGGCGATCGCGTTCGCCGGCAAGGGAATCTGGATCGATGTGCCCGGCGGCAGCACGGTGAAGGACATGGAACGCGAGATGCTTGACGCATTCAGCCAAATCGCGGCCAAGGTTCCGCCACCCAAGTTGATTTTCGACGAGACGATTCTCTCGCAACAACGGTCCAACGGGACCTCGACTCCGATCGCGGTGGATCCCGCCTTGATCGAGTCGATCCGAGGCAACAATGGCTTGGGCAACGGTATCGATCCGGCTCCGCCAGGCAACCCGCCGGAGAACGATGGAGTTGGGACTTCACCCGGTAACCCTGGAAACCAAGGTGGCCCATCGGGAGCGACTGGCGGACTCGACGAAGAGAGCGATGCCCAATCGCTCGACGATCAGAAGGGTAACAACGGAGTCGGTAACGGACTCGACCCCGCCCCGCCCGGCAACCCGCCGCTGAACGATGGTGATGGCACGTCGCCCGGCAACCCAGGCAACCAGGGTGGAGCCCAGAAAGACGATGGCGCAACCGGTGGCTCGGAGGATCCCGCGACCGACGATCAGAAG
>JAGQPS010000342.1 GCA_020426595.1 Planctomycetales bacterium | reverse complement strand
TCGATAGGAGAACGCGTGGGCCAATGTTCAAGCCGCCGCTGGCCGAGTCGGCGCGGGAAGTTGGCCACGCTTGCGGCGGCTTCCAGGGCGTCCACCCACGGCACGGTGACTCGGTGAACGCGCGACCAGTACAAACACGTTGTGCGCTTCTTGAGACAGCGTGCCGTTGAGGAATCCGCGAAACCCAACGTGCGAGTGACCAAGCGTCATCGGCGATGGTTTGAGTCAGAGCTAAGGATGAGCAAGTGCCGGGATTGACAGGGGCTCGGGGATCGCTGGCGTCGGGGACTACCGGTTGTCGGGGATTACAGGCGGCTTTTCACTGACCGTGGTTCCCGTCGGATCGACGCGTACCGCCGTGCCCGATGCGCAGATCATGTACATCGTCCCATCGAGTGACTCGTATTTCACGTCGAGCCCGACGACGGCATTGGCGCCCATGCGTACGGCGACGCGATTCATTTCGAGGATGGCCTGCGCGCGGCCGCGCTGGAGCAATTCCTCGTAAGTCGTTGACCGGCCACCGAGACTTTCCGCGAGGGAGGCGGCGAAGTCTCGCAGCCAGTTCGCCGACCAAACGGTTTCGCCAAAGACGGGACCGTAATGTTCAACGATCTCATGGCCAGCGATGGTGGATGTGGTCGAGACGATCACCAAGTCGGCGGCCGACGGAGGTCCCGCGGGAGTCCGACAGGTCCAACAAATGGTAAATCCGTCCTCGGTTTGGCCTCCGCAATGGTCACAAGTCCACATGGCTTTCTCCTGGCTGGCGAAGGACGGATGCTCAGTTGCTCATGACTAAGCGAGGCGGAAGGCGGCTGTCGCAAAGAGAGGAATCCATCACGTCGGACTTTAAGGGGCGCCGTTAGCGAGTTCGGTAAACAGCATCGAAGACAGCCAAGTCGACATACCCTAATTGACCTTAGTTCAATCGTTCGTTCGCCGCGAAAAGAACCACCAACGCTTTCGCTGTTTCGGGAGAAACTCGTACTCAACACGGTAAGCACTAAGGCGATTGATGTACCAATCTTGTGATCCACAGATCGCTATACGTCCATTGACCTCTTTTACTGCTGCTAGAACCGCGAACATATCATCGTGGAAAGGGTGACTAAATGGCCGCAAATCAGAAAAGTCCAACACCAATCGGTCTCGACCGTATTGGGAAATGAGTTCACGATAAAGAGAGCCCACGCGAGGCTCAATCTCGCGAATCGAGGCATCATTGGGCCGAAGAAGCGTGACTCCATCCGCCTCTATGACTTCTGGCGGAGTGGCCCATGTCGGTAAAGGCAAAAAACGCTTCGGATGTTCATTAGGATCTGGCCTAAGAGCGTCCACGGCCTCGTCCGTGTTCGTGAATATCTCGATCTTCGCGAATGGAGACGGATTTTTCGGCATGGTCGTGACTCCGAGCTGGTTTAGTCCCTGAATACACCGTTCCGTCCCGTGCGGTACTCGCCAGCGGCTCAGGCCGTGGTTCCTCGGTTGCTTATTCGTCGTTGCCGCGGCGTGCGAACAAGTAGCAACGTTGCGATGGATATTCGGTTGGGTAAGGCTCGCGCACGAGCGGCTCCACGTCGACGAAGCCTGCCTCGTCGAGAGCCGATTCAATTACGTCGACGGGAAAGGGATGGAATTCGAGCGAGCAACCGCTTTGGAGAAAGTCGTCAGCGATCACCGGTGTCGAGCCGACGTGGAAGGACAACAGGAGCAGGCCTCCGGCGCACAGCACACGGCGCATCTCACGAAAGACCGGTGTCAGATCTTCTCTCCGTAGATGGACGATGCAATAGAACGCAAGACAACCCGAGAAGGCTTGATCCGGGTAACGCAAGTCAGAGAAGTCGCCCACCTCGAATCGCAGTGAGGGAAAACTGCCGTTGGCCTGCGCGATCATCCCAGGCGCGAGATCAAGACCGAGAGGATCGAGCCCCAAGGAAGCGAGATACGAAGTCGTGTGGCCTGGCCCACAGCCGAGATCAAGAACGCGTGCGGCATTGCCGACTGACGCCGCGAACCGTTCCAAGAGTTGACGATCGAGGGGCTTATGCTCCAACTCGTTCAAGAACTTCTCGGCATATGCCTCGGCCGATGCGTCGTATGCCTGCTGAATGTGATGCAAGGACTGGTTCATGGCTTGACCACGAAGCGATTGTGTTAGTTGCTAAACGGTGAGTGCGAACGCGGGACTTGCCTGCGCGGAGCGAAGGCCGACTGATACCGCACGCCGGCAATTGGGCAAAACGCGGCCCCAAAACAGCGCCGCAAGAGTGTCGGCTTTCGCTCCGCGAAAGCTCTTTTCTTCCGGCGTGGTCGAGGGATGCCTCTCGCTCAATGACGGAGTTTCTGGGGTCGCCATGGAGTTGTTTGGGAGATTCCTCACGATCGACAGGACGGGATTGGCTCAGGAACAAAACATTGCTGTTGGTCTCGACAAAACGTCATGGCAATCGACCAGCTCGCGCAAATCCCAGGTGCCCCAATCAAAACGGCGGATCGCGGGTTTCGTTCCCGACGATTGATCGGCCAATGTTCCGCGACCACAAAGGTTGCCCTCCGCTGCTCGTTGAAGGCAACGCCTCATGGTGTTTCGTACAGACCAGCGTCTCCATGACGGTATTCGATTCCATACCAGCGAACCATGGTTTGGTCGGGACGAATCATCGGCCTGGATCGCGAAAACAGCAGATTATCGATCGCGTGCGCGAAGCCAGTTCCCGCGAACCCCATGGCATCGTGCATTTTGCTCAACGTGAAAAATCGTTCGTCGTCGGATAGGTAAAGCAAGCCATGGTGGTGATGTGTTTCGGCGATGCCAACGAGTCGCGTTCCGAGAATGCGTTCCCACTCATCGATGTGGCCATGGCGAGCAGTCCACATGAAATCAATGTCGTTGTGAATCTCTTCAAGCATCGTCCCATCAACGCCAACTCCGAGTCGCAAGCCACCGAACCGAGAAAGCAGTTCGTGAGCAGGATGCGTTGTTGGAACCCAATCATGGACGTCGACCACTCGATCGAAGTGGTAGCCAACTCGAAGGAAGTACGGAGCCGCGCGAGGCGACGGGGCTAGATCCATCGGGCTTCAAATGACGATTGGGGCGTCATTCCACTAGGGAAATGCAGCGAAGCTTGCCAACGCCCCGCACCGCGTTGGTGCGAGTGTAGAGGCAGCCATTGGCGAAGGCCGGCATTGCTCGGCTGGCGGCATTCTCGAGCCGTTGCTCGAGCCTTGGCTCGAAGCCCGTGTGGGAAGCACGAGCGATGGTCACATCGCCTTCGATCGAAACGACGACCAAGTCCTCTCCCACTAGGATCACATGGGCTCCGGCCATTGCCTGCTCCCATTGGACTTCGCCGGTTTCTAGATCAACACAGCGGAAGCTGGTGTTGTTGAAGTCTTCTCGGCCATCGGTGCCGTAGAGGAAGCCTTGATGCAGAACTGGCGTGAAGTATTGACTCGAAATGGACTCGTTGTTTTCCCAAACGGCTTTCACCCCTTGGCCGCCGTCGGCCGTGGGCGTGATCTCGAGTAGCTTGGCGCCGATTTCATAGGCGGCGGTGACAAACAAACGACTTTGCTCGTCGACCAAAGGCACGGCGGCATTCACCGTGGGGCCGGTCCTGCCAAAGGGAAACCGAAACGTCTCCTGGCCAGTCCGCGCGTCGAGCCCGATAAGTTGGAGACGCGTGGGCACGACGACGACCGTTTGATTATCGATTTCCAGCTCGATTGGTGCCGCGTAGCTCGTGCCTTCATCGGTCGAAGTCCAACGAACTTCGCCGCTCTTTAAATCAACCCCCACGATTCCCGCGCCTCGCCGGCCACCGACGTTCACCACGACCGTCTCGCCACTCACGATCGGTGCACTTCCGGCTCCGAAGTAGTTTTCGTCGCCGCGATACTCGGCGAAGAGGTTGATGGACCAGAGTTCGCGACCGGTGGCGAATTCGAGGCAACTCAGCTGCCCTGCCGCGCCCCAAACGATGACGCGATCCTGGGTAATCACTGGAACGGCTCGTGGGCCGGTATCGGGGTTGATACCACCACGGTAGCTGGCGGGAAGCTCGGTGCGCCAAAGGCGTTCGCCGTCCTCCGCCGCGAACGCCTCGACGACTTCGTTCTCGGCCTGACGATGGAACGCGATCACTCGACCGTTCGCCACCGCGACTCCCGCGTAGCCTTCGCCAATCTCTACTTCCCATCGAATGGAAAGCGATTCGGGCAATGAGTCGGGCAGCGATTCGTCGGCGATCTTCCCATTTCTATTGGGCCCAAGAATCTGGGGCCAATCGCTGGCGATCGTGGAGCCGGACACGGAAGAAATCGCCGCAAGGCATCCAATGAGAACGGCCAGGCATCGACACCGATATTGGCGAAGGTCGAGCCGCGTTGATGAATTACGAAAGGCCGTGCCGGTCAACATGAGCGATTCTCCTCGACGGTTCGCGGGCCCGGAGTTGGCGCAAGGTTAGCGCGTATGGCCCGCACACGATGGTAGGAAGAGCGGAGACCTGATAACAGCGGGGCGCGGAAGACTCGGGGCGCTTCGACGGGAATCCATTGAGTCGCCGGTCGGGGCCTAGCAGAGAACTATCCGGCTTGGCGGCTTGGTGAACGGACCGTTGTTTCAATGGCATGAGCCGCTGGGAGTAGGTGCCCGAGGCTTCAGTTATCTGGTCACTCAGGCAAAGCGAACACCAGTCAAGCAATTGAGTTTCGAGACCGTCGATCGTTGGGGAATTGGCCAGGTTGGTTCCCGATCGTTGCTCCGTGCTCTTTGTATTGAACTCCGTGGTGAAAAAGGGTGGCGCCTCACACCGAGGCATTACGATCCACGCCGCGACAGAGTTGCTGGTGTCGGACCGAACCGAGTCCAGCAGGCGAGCGTGAGTGCCTCGATCAACGAAGGCAAAGTGCCACGAGCCGCGAAGCCAATCAGTGGGCAAGAAATAAGAAAACCCGGCTGGCATATGCCAACCGGGTTCCCTTTATAAATTAAGCAGAGCCGCCGAAGCGGACTTTTCAAGTTTGAGACAGCAAGAGACTGTGTCCACCATCGGTTGGATCATGTCACCATGAACCGACCAAAATCCTTAGAAAGGAGGTGATCCAGCCGCAGGTTCCCCTACGGCTACCTTGTTACGACTTAGTCCCAATCATCGAGCTGACCTTCGGCGCTAGCCTCCCTTGCGGGTTAGCATCGCGACTTCGGGCCCTCCCAACTTTCGTGGCTTGACGGGCGGTGTGTACAAGGCTCAGGAACACATTCACCGCGGTATGCTGACCCGCGATTACTAGCGATTCCGGCTTCATGCAGGCGAATTTCAGCCTGCAATCCGAACTGGGCAACGTTTTTTGGGATTTGCTTGATCTCACGATTTCG
>JAGQPS010000341.1 GCA_020426595.1 Planctomycetales bacterium | reverse complement strand
CGGTGAGCTCACAACTGTAGATCCGGATCATCTCTCCGGGGATGATCCGAAAGCTCATACGCGGTCGGTTATCACGCCGAGACGCGGCACACAACACGCCCATGCCCCAATAGCCCGTTATGTCGTTGTTGCGAGAACAGAGGTAGTCACAAAGCGACCGAGCAAGTGAGTTCATTTGGCGTCGTTTCATTCTTGCATGGCCGAACCGGTTGTTGGCTCGTTCGTGTATGTGAAGAATCCCTCGCTCACGCTTCGGGTTTCCTTTGGTTTTCCCACGATTTTGGCATGGTCGATCTGGGCCAAGGGTGAAGAGCGCGACGTTATATCGCGTTGGCTAGGCGCGTTCTCTCGCGATCCGTTCGACGATTTCGCCAGCTTTGAGCGCGTCGTCCGTCGAGATATGCATGTGGGTCACGAGTCTCACGTGCCGTCGTGAGAACGGGAAGGAGCGGACTCCCTGCTCTTCGAGCCGGGCAACGAACCTCGCGGCATCGCCACCCCAAGCCTCGGCGACCCGAAAGATCACGATGTTGGTCTCGACTCGTTCCGGTTCCAGTGTCAGGTGAGGAGACCGGCGCACGCACTCGGCCAGCACGGCGGCGGTGCGGTGGTCCTCGGCCAATCGCTCGACGTTGTGGTGCAGGGCATACAGCGCCGCGCCGGCGAGAACCCCCGCTTGCCTCATCGCGCCGCCAAACAACTTGCGGTAGCGACGAGCCTTTTCGATCGCCTCCCGCGAGCCCACCAAGGCCGACCCCACGGGCGCGCCGAGGCCCTTGCTGAAGCAAACACTGACCGTGTCGAACAGCGCCGCGAATTCGTGGGCGGCGACTCCCGACGCGACAACGGCGTTGAAAAGCCGGGCTCCATCCAAGTGAGTCGCCAATCCATGGGACCGAGCCGTCTCGCATAGCTCGGCACAAAGGTCCAAGGGGATAACGGTTCCGCCGCCTCGATTGTGAGTATTCTCGAGACACAACAAACGAGTCGTCACCGTATGCAGCCCCGGGGGACGAATCGCGTCGACGATCGCTTCCGGCTCAAGACATCCACAATTTCCCGCCAAGGGGCGGACACTCAGTCCGCTGAGTTGGGCGAAGGCGCCCTGTTCATAGTGGTAGATATGGGCTTGATCGTCGCAAATTAATTCATCGCCAGGCTGGCAGTGCACGCGCAACGCGATCTGGTTGGTCATCGTGCCCGAAGGCATGAACAACGCGGCTTCCTTGCGAAGGACACGAGCCAAGTCGGCCTGCAATTGTTCGACGGTTGGATCCACATCGATCATGTCATCGCCCAACGGCGACGTGACCATGGCTTGCTTCATCGCCTCCGATGGAAGCGTCAACGTATCGCTACGCAGATCGATCGTCTCTCGTGTCGAACTCATGCCAGGGACTTTCCCATCCAACATCGCGTGGACATCATCGCCGCCCAAGCTCGCCGTCCGGTCGCGCTAGGACTGAACGCACAGCCTCGCCCAACATTCTATGCGTCGGTCGGCCCGCTCGTCAGCGTGGCGGCGCCCTGGGGCAGTGGCGGGGGATCGGGCGACTCGGCTTCATCTTGCAGGTGCGCCTCGATCGCCTCATTGGCATTCGAGATACCAAACAGGCTCGCGTACATCTCGAACAACACCGGCATTTGAATCAGCACGAGAACCGTCGAGAACAGCACGCCAAAACAGAGACTCGCGGCCATCGGAATGAGCACCTGTGCCTGGAAGCTGGTTTCCAATAACACCGGCACGAGGCCCGCCATCGTGGTCATGCTCGTCAGCCACACTGGTCGGAACCGCCGCAGGCCCGCCGACAAGACCGCCTCGCGAACCGAGTGACCGTCGCGAACCTTGTGGTTGATGAAGTCGAGTAGCACGATCGAGTCATTGACCACGACTCCCGTCAAGGCGACGAGTCCGAACATGCTGAAGATCGTGAACTGAATCTGCATGACGAAGTGACCAAACGTAGCGCCGATGATCCCGAAGGGGATGATGGCCATGATCAACAAAGGTTGAGCGTACGATCGGAACTCGACCGTCAACAAGACATACATGCCCACCATGGCCAACGCGAATCCCACGAACATGCTCGTGAAACTCTCGGCGGTTTGTTGTTGCTGCCCCTCCCAGCGAATGAAGACGTTGGGGTACTTTTCCTTGAGCTGGGGAATGAACTCCCGCCGAAAATCCTCCATGACGCGGCGAGAATTGGCCTGGGTCGTATCGACGTCGCCGCTGATCGTGATCGACCGCATTTGATCGATTCGGTTGATCTCGTTCGAGCTGCGCACGTACTCGATCTCCGCCAACTCACCGACCGGACGCTCCAATCCATCGGCCGTGCGGACCCGCAAGTCGCTCAAGTCCTCGATCGACCTTCGATCCTCGAGCGGGTAGCGAACCATGAGTTTCACCTCATTGCGTCCCCGCTGGAGTCTCATCACCTCCTCGCCATAGAACGCGGCTCGCGTGGTGCGGATGATCTCATCGAGCGTGATTCCCGACGCCTGTCCCTCCTCGGTCAAGTCGTTGATCTGCAGCTCCCACTTACCCGGTCGATCGTCGTCCTCGATATCAAAGACGCCGGTGTAGGTCCGCAGCTTGCCCTTGGCCTCCTCGACCGCCGCTTGCAACTCGGGCAAGTCCGTGCGTTTGGCGAGCAGCTTGAACTCGATCGGATTGCCGCCCGGTCCCATGTTCTCGGAGACGAACTTCACGGAATCGGCTCCGACCACTTCGCCGACCAAGCTGCGCCAACGGATCAGGATCTCGTCGCTCGTGATCTCGCGGTCCTCCAACGGAACGAGAGCGACCTGGACACTGCCGACGTGCGAACCTTCGGTCGTACCGCCTGGGCCGATGGCTTGCGGGTTTTGGATCGATCCCAACGTGCGACGCACCACGGTGAAGATCGCGGGGCGCCCAGCCTCGACCTCGTCCTGGTTGATCCGCTCGATGGCATCCGCCATGCGTTGAGTCACCTCGTCGACGAATTGAGGCGGGGACCCATCGGGAAATGCGACCGCCGCCTCGATCTGCCGGGCATCCATCTTCGGAAAGAACTCGAACGGCACCAGGTCGCTGGCGAAGAGCCCCGCGGTCAGCAGCACGGCCGATATCTGCGCGGCGACCACCGAGATCTTGTTGTTCAAGCACCAAGCGATAAGCGGGCCATAAAAGCGGTTGGCCACGAAGTCCATTCCCGCCGCGAAGCGTCCGCTGAGCCAGATCCAAAAGCGGTGCACGAACCAGAGCGGCGAGAACAACCAGGCCAGGAATTTCATGAACGCGTTGTCGTCATGGCCCAAGTGCATCGGCAGGGTAAACACCGCCTCGGCCAATGAAATCAGCAGCATGGCGATCACGGCGAGTGGCATCACCGCGATGAACTTACCCATCACCCCGGACACGAAGAACAACGGCATGAATGCGACAATCGTCGTCGCGATGGAGGACGCGACACTCGGCAACACCTCGTAGGCGCCATCGATCGCGGCGCGCATCGGTGGCTTGCCTTGTTCGCGATGCGAGTAAATGTTCTCACTGATCACGATCGCATCGTCGACCACGATGCCCAGGGCCAACAGAAAGGCGAACATCGTGAGCATGTTGAGCGTTTGGTCGAAGTACAGCAATACGGCGCTGGCTCCGAGGACCGAAACGGGAATCCCAAGCGCCACCCAAAACGCGAGTCGCAATTCCAAGAACAGCGACAACACGATGAACACGAGCGCGAGCCCCTGGAGACCGTTGGTCACGAGCATGTCGAGCCGATCGCGGACGTCGATCGATTGATCACCCCAAGTCGTCATCTGATAACCGGGAGGCAACTGTTTGGTGGCGACGTACTGCTTGACCGTCGCGACCACGTTGAGCAAATCCTCCTCGCTCGTCCGTTCCACGCGCACGACGATGCCCGGCCGACCATTGATCTCGTCCATGAGGATGCGATCCTCGAACGTATCGCGAACCTCACCCAGATCACCCACGGAAAGAACGTCGCCGTTGGGAAGAGCGACGACCTTGATCCGTTCGATCTCCTGGGCCTCGTCGCTCTTGCTGCTCGAGCGAATCACAAGCTCTTGGCCGGAACTACGAATCGTGCCGCCCGGAAACTCGAGGTTCTCGCGGCGGATCATCTGAGCGACTTGTTGCAGCGTCAAACCATGTTGGCGCAGGGAGTCCTCCGATACCTCGACATCGATCTGCAGCGGCAAGGCGCCGACGATGACCGCCGAGGTAACACCGCCCGATTCCTTGGCGGGCTTGAACATCGAAAGGAAGCTGGCGATTGGGTTGTCGGGTGGAGCCGGCGGAAGTTGCATCAGCTCATTTCGAACTTGCTCGGCCACGGATCGCAGTTGCCGCTGGGACTCCTCGTCAAAGCCGGACGGCCCGGTGATTCCAATGTGAATCGCGGGGCTACGAAACGTGATCTGCTTGACTTCGGGGTCCTCAGCCAATTCCGGGAAGCTTGGAATCTGGTCGATCTCGGACCTTACCTCCGCCAGGATCTTCTGCGGATCCTTGACCGAAGGCTCCAATTCGATCACGAGAAAACCAGCACCCTCGCGAGCAATACTCGTTTGCTTGCGAATGCCGGAAATGGAGCTGACCGCCTCCTCGACCTTTTGGCAGATTCCTTCCTCGACCTCGGTTGGGCTCGCCCCTGGATAGGGCACCGTGACCAGCAAGATCTCGAGTTCGAATTCGGGAAACACCTCCCGTCGCATCGAGAACAAACTGAAGGCACCCAACACGAGCGTCGCAATCAACATCGTGTTCATCGCCGGTGAATTGCGAACCGCCCACCGAATGACGTTCTTCATGCCCGTTGATCCTTCGCGATATTTCTAGCGGTCATTCGCCCCCTCGGAGCGATCCGCGTCGTGCGTATACCCAACCTTCGCCCGTCCCCTCGAGAGGTCCGTTCGGGGACCGCTGCTTCATCCGTGCCAAGGCACGACCACCGCGTGGCGACGCCGCCCCGCGCTTGGCCTATCGACTTCACGAACTCGATCCGTTGCCATCGACGGGGACTGACGAGCCTCCGCTCGATGATTCGGCGGAAGCATCGCTCGCGGTACTGGCTCGAGGCGCGGCTCCCTGGTCTTGCAGTTCCATTCCCTCGTACGGAGCCATCAATGGCGACGTGATGATCCGATCGCCGGTTTGCAACCCTTCGTTCTCGACCAGGGCCAACAGCCAACCACCACCATTCCCGACGAACGCGTTTTCCGACAAACGATCCGAGATGCCGGAAAGGGAACGACCGGCGATCGAATCGGTTCGCCCGGCGATGCGGACCGGTAGGATATGGAGTTTCGAGTCGCGGACGACCCACACCTTGTTGCCAGCTCGCAACGCGGCCGCGGGAAACGACACGAG
>JAGQPS010000340.1 GCA_020426595.1 Planctomycetales bacterium | reverse complement strand
CCGAGCCTTGAATGAGGTCAAGTACCAAGGCCCGCTCTCGATCGAATGGGAAGACAGCGGCATGGACCGAGAGTTCGGCGCGCGTGAGGCCTGCGAGTTCACCAAGAAGCTCGACTTCGCACCGAGCGGCCGAGCCTTCGACAGCGCGTTCGAGGAAGCCAACGAGTAACGGACTGTCAGCGAACCGCTGATCGGCATATCACCAAACCTCAAAACGCCCCCGCCACCGAGTTGGCCGGGGGCGTTTCTAATGGCTCTTCTCGGATTTTCGTGGCGGTGGTTGGCTCTCCGCGGAGGCCGAGTACGATCGGCGGGATGGACACACTCGATCATCACGACCGCTTGTTGCTGGGACTCGAGGATTCCCGGTAGTTCGTTTCCGTGGACCTTCTGCAGGAGCATAACCGAGTCCGGATTCGACAGCGGATCGAGGTCGGCTAGCCGGTGCGGTCCTCGGAACGACTGCTCGAGTCGCGATGAATCTCGAAGTTCGTAGAGAGTGCGCGGACGGATACCGAAATCCAGAGAACTTCAAGACAGCGATCGACTTCTAATGCGGTGGACTAGGTCTCTACCCGCAATAAACCCGGATGGACTAATACAATCCCAATCAAGCAGGGGCCTGAGTGATCTGCATTACAAAGGCTGTTGGTTAGGCCTGAGGTTATGGGCGATTCTGTTGCAGATTGGACAGAAACTATTCTTCGCACTGATGTGCGTCAATTGGACTGGCCTTCGACAGGCATCAGCCCACATTTCAGGCAAAACAGATCCAAAGAATATTCATGACTCTCCTGGTATGCGGGATTGCGGGAGATGACCCTTCGCTGTTCGGGCTCAAGCAATCTTAGGGTTCTCGACATCAGTTCTTTCTCCAGTTCCTGAGTCTCACGCTCCAAGTCAGCGACTATTTCGCGCAAACCTAAGTCGCCAGCTTGGACATCGCTCCGTTCCAGCCCCGTCTGCGCGATATGAGACTCTATAGTGGACACGAAACCTCCATATAAGCACCAATGCTTAAATGTCTCAATTTCAATCCAAGATTTCTGGTCATCAGCCAAGAACTGAGAACAGTGTTCCGAGAACTGCAAACTTATCCTGCTGCGGTCGAGACTCATGATGCTAAGGTCCGCTCTCGTGATGACGCCAGTACCGGGGCGGCGAGAGGTAATGTTAATTGCATTTTGCCATGCGAAGCGGCTTTGGGCCAATTCATTTAGATTGGAGTTCAAGGCGTTGTCGCCCCCAATGTCTTGGTTAGGCTTGATGAGTAGATAGGCCGTTGGCTCAAACGAGCTTGGGATGAACTGCCTGTCGGGGGTGGTCTTCCCTTCCCAGTCGAAGGTCAGGTAAAGGGATCTAGGTATTATCGACTCTCCGGCCATGTACAAGAACGCACCGTCTTGAAGGAATCCGTCATGTGCCCGCGAATTTCTCACTTGATATGCAACTATGGAGACAAGTAGCGACAGGTCGGAGTCGGCAGCTTCGAGTAAGCGTCGAATTTCATTGCTAGAGCGGACGTTTCCGCCTAGTTCGCTTAGCTCTCGAACGATGCGGGAATAGAAACGGGCTGCGAGTTGGTCGATCTCAGGCACCATCTCTGACGCTTTGCTTTTCAATGATTCGCGCTGGTCTTGGGATAGTGGAACTCCCGCTTCTTCACATTGCGTTTCGATCCAAGCGGGTAGCCCTTGCCAAGCAAGATCTCGCCGAGCGCCAATCAGCGCTAGACGTTGCTGGTTATGCCGAGACAGCAGGGCGTCAATTTCGGCGGCCGAGGAGCGGACTACGGCAGATTGTTCTGTCGCTGCTTCGTCTGGGACGTGCTTCAGTTGAGGTGGAGCGAGTTCCGCCAAGCGGTTGATTTCTTGAATGTGCCGAGACACGACCTCAAGCAATTCTGTTTCTTCGTCGGCAGTGAGCGTGAGTTCTTCAAGAGCTGGGCTGCCTTTCCGGAGGAAGTCTATCGCAGTGTGCGCGGCTGAGAAGCCAGTCATCCGCATGCCGTTATGAGATGACAAGGCGGTGCTGTCAATTCGATAAGACGGTCGCAAATAGTCTTCGAAGACGTCGTCCAAAACACGTGGGCTACTAACAGATTGGCCTGAGGCGGAGCCGAAAGAGCCAGAAACGGCTATGACTAGCACGAGACATCGGAGCACGCTTGAGTACATGGTGGCCACCGAGTTGAGTTGGAGCCTTAACCTCTTAAATTAACCACCGAAATGCAACGTTGAGGTCCGTTGGGAATTGGTGTCGGACAAGGCATCGCTGAGATGTTTGGATGGTGGTTCACTACTACACGCCATTCAAACGGAGTCTCAGCGATGGCCAGTCAGCTTACCATTGAGGAGCGGCAGCGGATATCTCAGTTGCGGTTTACTGAGGGTGTGCCGACGCGGATTGGCAAGGCCATCGGCCGAGACCGACAAGAGCGTTGTGTCGAGGACCTCCGGTGCAATTGCGTGCAGGGAGCGTACAGTGCGGTTGTTGCTCGGAATCTAAGGGGCGCGAGGCGATGAGACCGGCCGATTTCAAGGAAGATGGATGCCCCCGAAACTCAGGAATGCGAGAGAAGAAAGCTGGTTGAGTGCTGGTTTGCGGAAGCGAACCCAGGGCATGCTCGGTGGGAGGGCAGCAACCAGTTGTGAGGGAGCCATGCTGCGGTGTGCCATCGGATCAAAAAGCAAAGTGAACTGAGTTTTCCTGTGAGTCGTTCTTTCGACTTGGTGGGCGTCGGAGAATGAAGGAAGATCGCCGAGGACGATTCGCAAGTCAGGTCGAGATTGGCTAGCGACCGCGAGTCGCAAACTAGGGCGCGTTGTAGACTGAGAAGGCGGCACGGCCATGGGAAAGAACTCGCGGAGTCGCGTGACCATGGTGGTTCATCGGAATACCGGATGTCTCAGCGGACGAGCCCAGGATCGTACTGCGGCTTGGGGCACATACGGAAACATTCGATTGATGAAAGCCTCATTTGAATCGAGGCGACACACTCAGACCTTCGACAACGGAGAAGAGTTCGCGTCACAACCGCCGCTTGCCAAGTCGCTTGAAATGGATGTGTATTGCGCACGCCTTTACTGCTCCTGGGAACGCGGGAACAATGAGAACGCTGACGGCCAACTCCGCGAATTCGTCGCTGAGGGAACGGGTATCGGTAAGGTGAGTCGCCTCGCTCTAGTGCGCTACGCCGATCCGTTCAACGACGTCCGTCGAAAACGCCTCGGCTATCGCACTCCAAACGGAGTACATTATGGCCCGGAACCGTGTTGCAGTTGAGATCCGAATTTCTAATGAACTTGGTGTCAAACGAGCTTATTAGTGGAGGCTCATGCATGGCCATTTCGACGGCTGCCGCCGGATTGCTCATGATTCTCGCATCTTACGTACAAGACGCCGCGATTGACGATGAGGCCTTGCACGCTTACAAGCTCGGTCTGGTCGAGGACGGCGCGTATCAAGCTGTCGCGAGGAGAATCCTTGACGGCGAGCTTGAAGTCAACGGGTTCGGTTCCGGTGATAGGCAGGTGCTACGCGACGTGATGAGAGATGCCGACCGGGACGTGCGAATAATCGAGGAATGGTCGTCCAGGTATCTTACGGAGGCGATTTCGAGCAAGCTTTGGGAATCCGCGGTGAGGGCCAGGAGCCAAATACTTGCCGATCATCTCAGTCCTCTATTGCCTGATGACTTTGAACTCAGGATTGCGGAACTGCGATTCCAGCAGTCATTCGCAAAGCATGTGGTCAGTGATCGAAAGTTGCGTGATTTACTAGACTTAACACCAGAGCAAAGCAAGGAGATCGATGCCTTTTGCCTCGGGCCAGGCCTCACGAGAGACCGAGTGAACCAAATCGTCAGGGGCGGTGGAAGTGTTTTCGTTTCTCAGTATGTCCCAGGCGTCTCAGGCGGGCCAAAACCGGAAAACCTGTCTTCGGTTCGTGTCTATCGCGTACTTACTGACAACCAGCAAGAACTCGTTCGCAGGGTCGCAGGTGAGCCTGTTGAAGATGGATGGCTTCGGTACATTCTGGATGTTGAGGAAACCGAACGTGGCGATCCGGAACGCGGTTCGTCGGAAAGGTGAGGCATGTCGGGGAAGCCAGTCGTTTCATCGGCGCAATTCTTGTGATGAACAGCTTGTTGGTCCCTCGCGGCACAAAACGACCGCGAACACCTGTTCGACTTTCGTGTTGCGTCTCAACGCACACGGCGATTAGTGCGCGGCTACCACGTGGGGAGTCATGCTGTTTAGCTCGTGATTCTCCGGGCGGCGTTGGCGGCCCTTACCATCCCGGCCGATTGCGTCCGTTCCAGCGCGGCATCAAGGTGCCGCCACGGGACGGTCCGGGAATCCTGGCAAAGCCTCCGCAAAAGGGTGTCGGGGGCCCCAAGGAAACGCGGACGGCTCTATAATGCGGGCTTGTGGACGGAACGTTGTTGGTTCCGTCCCATCGCTTTCCATGCAGCCCCCCACTAAACCGCATGTCCTCACCGAAGTTGAACCGTTACAGCAGTCGTATCACGCAACCCAAGAGCCAAGGCGCCTCGCAGGCGATGCTCTACGGCACCGGCCTCACCGAAGCCGACATGGACAAGGCTCAGGTTGGCATCGCCAGCGTTTGGTACGAAGGCAACACCTGCAACATGCATCTCGATCGCTTGGCCGCCAAGGTCAAGGAAGGAGTCGTGGCCGCCGGACTCGTCGGCATGCGGTTCAACACGATCGGTGTTAGCGACGGTATCTCCATGGGTACCGAGGGGATGAGCTATTCGCTGCAAAGCCGCGACCTCATCGCCGACTCGATCGAAACGATCATGGGGGCCCAGTGGTACGACGGACTCGTCGCCCTCCCCGGCTGTGACAAGAACATGCCGGGTTGCTTGATCGCCATGGGGCGGCTCAATCGTCCCGCCCTGATGGTCTACGGTGGAACGATCAAGCCGGGGCACGTGGGTGGCGAAGCGCTCGACATCGTCAGCGCGTTTCAGTGTTACGGCCAATTCCTTTCCGGCTCGATCTCGGACGACACGCGGCAGGAAATCGTGCGGCATTCGTGTCCTGGGGCTGGAGCCTGCGGCGGCATGTACACCGCCAACACGATGGCCAGCGCGATCGAAGCCCTGGGCATGTCGCTCCCCTACAGCGCTTCGATCCCCGCCGAGGATCCCGCGAAACTCGACGAGTGCGTGCAAGCGGGCGCCGCGATCTTGAAGCTGCTCGAACTCGACCTCAAGCCGCGCGACATCATGACTCGCCAGGCCTTCGAGAACGCGATGGTGGTCGTGATGGCCCTCGGTGGTTCGACCAACGCCGTGTTGCACCTGATCGCCATGGCTCGAGCCGTCGATGTGCCGCTCACGATCGACGACTTTCAAAAGGTCTCGGATCG
>JAGQPS010000033.1:16796-27761 GCA_020426595.1 Planctomycetales bacterium | reverse complement strand
TTCCAACCTTCCAACAACCGCCAATCGATCGCTTCTTGGTCGACATTGGCCAGTCCATTCGGGTTCGGCGCGTTGGCGTTACTTGGAGCCTGCCCGCTCCGAAAAGCCAGAATTCCCGCCAGCCCTTCGTCGTAGGCCGATTCCAATCCGGCCAGAGCCCGGTTGACCGAACTGAAGGTCGCGCGCGGAGCGTAGCGATGGCTGAACAGAGCTGGCGTGCCGCGCCAAGGCGAGTCCGCGGCATACTGCGACGCGGGAGCCTCGCTTCGATTGAATGCGTCGGAGAGAACGATCCAACCCAACAAGTGATCCAGATGAAAGCCATCCGCCGCGAAGGCCAAGGCGAGTTGCCGTCGGAGGTCTCCATCTTGTTCGGTGGTGCCGAGTGGATACTGCAATACCTGAGCCCAAGTCCAGTCGACCCAAGTCTCGGGAAATCTCATGTCGGTGACGATGCGACGGCCCAAGGCACGCCGACGATCGAAGTGGCTCAACCGACCGCTCTCGGGAAACTCGGCGCCGTCGGCGAAACGTGGATAGGTCGCGACCAATTCTCGCGCGGGGGTCTCGTAAAAGACGGCGACATGCTCGGGGTCACCGAGGTCTCCCAGAAAATCGGCACTGCTCAAACGCAACCCCGATTCCTGATTTCCCTCCACGACCATTTGCCGCAGATGCGAATTGGTCGACCAAAACTCTTCCTGTGACAGCCCCGGCGTTCCTTGGTAGTCATGGCAAGCCGCGCACCGGGCTTGCTCGCCCCAGAACTTCTCGAGGATGCTCTGCGTCGCGGCGACTCCCTTACCGTCGTCCAACGCGACGAGATAGCTCACCGCCGGATTGAAGTCGTCTTGGCTCGGCGCCAATCCACCTTCGGCTGTCAGCAACTCCTCGACCAAGTAGCCGATTCCCTCGGTGCCCGAGAGTCGTTCGGCGAGGAACGCTTGAAAGGCCTCGGGCGCGACGAGTCGGTGACTGGGGGACTTGCGATTGAGCAAATGGCGTGAGATTCGCGCGGCCCAGGTTCGCGCGAACTGAGGCCGATACTTGGGCGACTGAGTCAACGAGTAGACCCAGGCGGCCCGATCGACGTTGCCGACCTCGAAATCAACGAGTTCATAGGCATCGGGCCGACGACCGATCAGCGCGACAAAGGCCCGTTCGGCCCAAGCCACGTCATCGATGCCCGTGGAGGGTTCGACATTCGCCGACACCCACCGATTCTGGAGTCCTTGGTTGATCCCTCGAACGATTTGAGGATCGTTGGGGACCGCCAAGCCGTGCCAAGGCTCTTGCCAATCCGGCACGTTGCGAGGTTCCGATGTTCCATTGGTAGGCGACTCGGGATCGCCGCTGGTTCCGTTTCGAGTGGGCGAACCGGCGACTTGCTCGCCGTCGATCCCCGTGGTCGGTTCCTCGACCAACAAGGGGCGCCGACCACCATCGACCGGTCCCACGGGAATCGCTCCGATGCGCGGCGCGGTTGATTCGCGGAGCGCATCACCCTCGCCGCTGGCCGTGCCGGCCATTTCCGATGGACGCATCGCGATGGTGATGGCGATGATTGATGCGAGGCTCAGGCAGACCGCGGCCACCAACGCCAACGAGCTCCAGGTAAGCGTGACCCAATCAAGAGTCGATGACTTCGCTCGCCCTTGACTTGCCAAGGCGACTCGCTTGCCAGGACGATCCTCAACACCGCGATCTTCAACACCGCGGCCTTCAATGTGAGGCAACGCATCGGATGCGGGGGTCGCATCGGCATGAACGGCCGAGACCTGTTTGCTGGCCGCCGACGGGTCGTCTGACTCTCGAGACGCCAGCGTCGCGGTCGCGTCAAGAATCGCGCGATCACCGGCGTCCTTTTGCCGAGCCGAGCGGCCATCGGCCTGCTCAAGGCTGGCGAGGATGCGCGCGGAAAGATCGGGAGGCTGACGGTCCCCTAGGACCTCCTCCAAACCGATTCGCATGATTCTCGGTGGGAACTTCTTACTCATCAAACTTCCGTTTTAGGCACTCCCGCAGACGATGCTTGGCTCGTTGCAGGAGATTCTTGGCTCCATCGGGAGACATGTTCAAGGTCGAGGCAATTTGTTCTCGCGAGAGTTGATCGCGATATCGCAATTCGAGACCCCATTGGGCTCGTGGCGAGAGCTTCTGAACGCAGGCCTTGAGCGCGTCGAGCATCTCCGCGTCCATGCCTTCATCACCGAACCAGTTGCTCCACGCGAGGTCGCGCTCCTCGATCAGTTCGACGACTTCCAATCGTCCGCGTCGCCGGTGTTCGTCGACGTACAGGTTGAAGGCGACTCGCCGCAGGAATGACCAAGTCTTTGGCCAAGCCTCGTGCACGAAATTACTTCGCAAAACGGCGAGGAAGGTGCCTTGAGTCAAATCATCGGCCAGGTCGGGACTCGCTCCGAGTGTCCGCAAATACCGCCAGACACCCGCTTGGTACTTCTCCACCAGCAGGGCAGGATCCACCCCGTGTTTGTCGGCCGAATTCGCCCTGTCCATCGACAAACCGATTCGCGCCTCCCATGAGAAGAACGAAGAACAGCGAGCAAAGTACCCGCCGCATTCCGTTCGCGACCACTCGAGCCACCGACAAAAAGGGCCGCACGGATCGTGCGGCCCTTTCGTTCGCGTTGCTCTCGAGCCGCGAAGGAGACTACGAGATGAGTTCCCGAATGACTCGGCCGCTATTGGCGATCTTCATCGGCCGGCCATTGAGGCTGGTGAAGGTCGTCTCCAGCGAGATACCCAAGCCTTGGCAAACGGTCGCCATCAGGTCCTCGGCCGAGTACGGATCGGTCTCGACCGCCGTGCCGTCGGCACTGGTTTCGCCAACCGCGATGCCGCCGTTCAAGCCGCCACCACCAACCACGCAGCTCCAGCTACGAGCCCAGTGATCGCGACCCGCGTTGCCATTGATGTTGGGCGTACGGCTGAACTCACCCATCCAGATAATGATCGTGTCTTGGAGCAAGCCACGTTGCTCGAGATCCTCGACCAACGCGCTCATGGCTCGGTCGAGCACCGGGAGCTTGTCATCGCGCAAGGTCGGGAAGATGTCCTGGTGATTGTCCCAGCCACCGAGGCTGACCTCGACAAAAGGAACGCCGGTTTCAACGAGCCGTCGAGCCATCAAGCAGCCGTTGCCAAAACCGTTGTCGCCGTAACGATCGCGAACCGCTTGCGGCTCATCGGCGACCTTGAACGCCGCCATCTGCGGGCTCGTCATCAACTTGAAGGTCTTGTCGATCACTTCGAGATGCTCACGCACCGCGATGCCACGGTTGTCGTTCTGCATCGCGCGAGCCTCGAGTTCCATCAACGCCAACTTACGCGCCGAGAGGCGATTGACGTCCATGTTGAGATCGAGGTTGCGGACCTGGCCATTGCTGCTGACCGAGAACGGAGCCCACGCCATGCCGAGGAAGCCAGGACCGACGCTATCGCCACCGACAGCGACGAACGGAGGAATCTCGAGCTCGGGGCGCTGGTCGATCAGCTCGTGAGCGATCACCGATCCGTAGCTCGGGTGCTCAATGTTTGGGTTGGGCACATAGCCAGTGTGGAGGTAGTAACGACCACGATTGTGATCCGCCTCCCGAGTGCTCATCGACCGCACGATGGACATCTTGTCCATCTGCTTGGCCATCATCGGCATATGCTCGCTGATCTGCATATCGCCCGAAGTCGAGATCGGTCGGAATTCGCCACCATTGCGGCTGCCCGGCTTGAGATCCCAGATATCCATCGTCGATGGGCCACCACCCATCCACAACAAGATCGCCGACTTGCGACGGCTCGTGAGCTCGCTGGCGTGCGTCTTGAGCGTGTGCCCCATCGCCAACGCCGAACCGGTGAGAGCCGAAGCGCCCGCCATGTGACGCATGAAATGTCGACGGGACATGCCATCGGGAGTCGAGAAGCGAATCATGTTAACTCCTAGAGAATAGAGGCGCCGCTGACGACTAGCTGCCGCGAACACCGCGTAATGAGTTTAGTTGGGTATCGAGTTAAACGCAGTTCGTAACTGAATGGGCTCACCGAAGATTGCGCAATTTCGCGACTCCCCTCGGTCGGGCTGTTAGTGATTGAAAATGAACTCGCTGCCGTTGAGCACGAGCCACCAAACATCGGCCAAGGCCTTCTTGGGATCGTTGCCATGCAACTCCAGGAAGATCTGAGCCATTTCCCGTTCCTGGCGATCCGGCTTGCGGGATAGAGCCGCCATGTACAGGTAATCAATCTTCTTGGGGCCCGGCAGCGGTCCCGAAGCGAGGCGATCCAGGAAGCCACCATCCCGTTCACTCGTCGCCTGACGGATCAGATCGCCGTTGAACATCATCAGGATCTGCGGAATGGTTCCATTGAAAGTCGTTTGCTCGTCCCCTTCATCGGTTCCGAAGGCCGACGTGAACTGTTGGAGCCACATGTTCTTTTGCCGCTCCTGCTCCTCGTACGAGCCTCGATTGAGGTGAGCCTGGGTCGCGACAATAAGCGACTCGTACAACTCTTCCGCCCGCATCGAACGGAGATAGAAGTGCGAGAACTTCGGGCTTTCGCCGAGCTGTGGGTCGTCGGTCGCGTTGAGCGAATTCATGCGGCTCGATAGCGCGTACGGTTCGCTCAGCACAATCCAAGTCATCAGCGTCTTGGTGTTGAAGCTCGCCTTGCGGAACTCACCACCCAAGTAGTCAAGTAGCTCGGGATGCGACGGAACGTTGTGCGGGCCCAAGTCATCCACGGGCTTGGTAAAGCCGTAGCCGAGGAAGTGTCCCCACATGCGATTGACCGCGGCCTTCTCGAAGTACTCCGAGGCGACCACCAAATCGGCCAGCTCCTGGCGACGGTTCACTTGTTCCACTCGCCCGTCGCGACCGATTTCCGTGCCGTCGACGAAGACCGGGAAGGCGGTACGGCTGTAGCCGCTGCGTTCCTCGTAGTACAGCACGGCTTGAGAGATATCGGCGCCGGCTCCCTCGCCACGGAAGTCTTGGTCGACCAAGCGAGCTCCACCATTGTCACCGCGTCCACCGATGCGCTGGGCCCGTACTTGGCGGAAGAACGCGTTCATCTCCCAGTACTTCTGCTGACGCCAGTCATTGAATGGATGGTTGTGACACTGGGTGCATTGCACTTGAAGGCCGAGAAACAAACGAGACACGGCGGCCGTGGCTTGAGCCGCGTTCTCCTCGTTGACCTTGTCGATCAGAAAGTTGGTCGCGCCATTGAAGTCGTCCGAGCCCGGTTGGGTCGAACCACTGGCCGCGATGAGCTCGTGCACCATCTGGTCGTACGGTACGTCCCGCGCGAAGCTGTCACGCAAGTACTTCTGCATGCCTTCGCGGCTGATCATGCTGTTGTTGTCATTGCCGCCTGTTCGACCAATCAGCATGTTGCTCCAGATCGTCGTCCAGTTCCGAGCGAAATCCTCGGTGTATCGTTCGTCGTAGAGCAACATGTTGACGAGCTTCTCGCGACGATCCCTCGAGCGATCGCCAAGGAACTCCTCCAACTCTTCCACGGTGGGAATACGGCCGATCAAATCCAGGTAGACGCGCCGGCACCATTCACCATCCGTCGCGGGCTCGGATGGACGCAAGCCATACTCGTCCCACACACCACTGATCTGCCGATTGATCTCGGCGATCTGCGGCAGTGCGTTGTCGGACGAACGACGCTGCGCCGAGGCCGTGTTGATCGACGCCAGCCCAAGCAACAGCATGAGCCCGCCGATTCGCCATCCGCCGCCGGTCAAACCCTTGTTGATCAATCCATCGCGTCGCATCGTTGGATTCACTCCTATTCTCGTACGCCCCGTGGAGCTGGCTTCGCTGAGCCGCCCGGCGGGATGAATGTTTCCCATCAATCCAGCGGAGTCACCGAATCACCAAGAGATTCTTTCGAGCGACAGCCCAACGGCTCAACGAGGCTCGAGGAACTCACTCGTGGTGATTTCGTAACTCCGTTCAACTCGCGGACTCACCGCGATTTCCTCACGTCGCAAGTCTATCGACTCGCAACTGCTTGACTCGAGGTGGACAAGTCGTTCGTCACGATTGAGTCGTTACGCGAGCGAACAAATCGCTCGAACTCCGAACACCTAGGTCCGAAATCAGTTCGCTTCGCCGCACCGGTTCGATTCGCCACCACCACCGCTTTTCGACGTCGGCGAAACCGCTCAACACACGACACGGCCCGTTCCATGGGGCCTGTGCCATGGGTGCCAAGCCCGTTCATCTTGGCCGAACCAACCTCGGCCAAACCCCAATGGCCGAACGGTATCGCGACGATCGAGTCAAACCAAAGTCGTTCCGCTCGCGCGAGAACCCGCCAGACAAGTCGAGCCGAACATCTAACGTTGGGAGGACCCGATTACGCTATCTCGCCCCTATTCGGACCACGGCCGGAACTGGCCTTGCCGTAGCAATTGGGTTCCGTCGAGTCCCTACTCCATTCCATCAAGTCGTGGCTATCCGCCATGCGGGCCCACGACCATCCAGCACCCATCGTCATCCGTGATTGATCATCGTACCGAAAACTTGGTAACCACAGGAGTAACGCATCAGATTCACCGATGTACTCGGCACCCGGTCTTGCTCGGGACTTCCCGGACAAACTTCAGTCTACACGAGTCCACCATCAGGAGCAGCACGAACTCATCCATCGCGCCGGCCTCGTAAGGTTGCCGCCAAGGGGCTCAAGCCCACGCCGGCATCGGCTCGCGCGACCGATTCCCACTCCCCCAATCACGACCGCCGAGTCCCGTCATGGTGAGTCAGGTAGGTAGCCCAATATCAGCGCCGCCGAACCCCGCCGCTGACCGCTCATTTGTTTCAAAATGAAACAGTGTTCAAAAATTGAACGAGCAAAATAAAACAGGCGAGTCACTGGCAGGGTTTCCGGGTCCCGCCAACGACTCGCCTGATGGATCCGAGACACTTGGCCTCGGGAGTCCCAGTTGCGACTTTCTCAAAACATGAGTGCTGCGAATTTGCTGGAAAACCCAAGACGAGGAACGTCACCGAAAGAGATGAATGAACGAATGGAGCTTTCGGTGTCGGAGCCCGCGAGGCTAATGAGAACCCGCGGGACGGGATTGAGCCGCCAACAACAACTATCTCCAGAGGCAATCGCCGTGCCAAAGAGCCACGGGCGGGCTCGTGCTTCCAGGAGTTACCCCAAAACAGCTCGTGGCCAGAGAAGTGATCCGAGCCATTAGGAGTGCGGGCCAATCGGACTGTTGAGCCATGCGGGGCTAGCCGTAATAGCGTCGATTCCCGTCGCTCTCGTCCGTGCTCTTGAGGACGCCAAATAGTTTGAGGGTAATCGCCGTGATGATCGCCACGCCGAGCGGAGCGCCCAGAGTAATGCCGAAGAAGCCGACCGCGGAGAGATTCTGGCCTCGAGTCGCCCACCAGAAGTACGAGCCACCCGCCGCGAGGACCGCCGCGACGGTCATGAGCAGAAGCAAGGCGGCCAAGGAAAAGCTGCGTGGGTTCGACGCCGGGGTTTGTTCCTCGAGCTGATCCATGAAACCCCACCTCCCTTCGTGCTTGTTGCGGACAACGGAGTCCTTCGGGGAGGCTCGCGATCACCACGCGATCTCGCTCCACGCCCCGTCGCCTCACTCGGTGGAGTCGATTTAGTCTAAACCGCTGGCTCGACTTAAACAGCCACTTGAGTCTCGAAAGTCCCTCTTGGCTCGTGGAGCTGATCGCCGGCCGGATGCAAGGAAAGAGTCGCCGAGCGACTGCCGTGGGGATGTCCGGCCGCGAACCCTCTCTCGAAATAAGCCCGAGCGTGAAGCATTCTCCGCCTCGCGTTCCAGGACCGCGCTCGGCGGGCCGCCGCTCATTTCCCACGGAAACCGATGCCGAAGCTTCATGAGTCACCGGCCCGAGCATTGGCTTTGGCAAGTGAGGTAAAGCGTAACGATTCCAATGGGCGTGAGGCGAGTTCAGCGATTCAATCGCCGAAGAAAGGGATGTGATCGGAGCACGGCCCCGCGAACTTGCGAAGCTATCGGAGTCTGTAGGGATCGTATCGAATCGCTCAATTTCCGGCAGCGCTTCGCCGATCAACAAACAGCCGACGAGACGACTCGAGTCGTCTTGGGGGTGGTGGGAAAGTGGCCGAGGACCGCAAGCCTCGCCGCGCCTGCTGGCCCGGGTGACCGATCGATCCCATTGGGAACGGTCGATCGCCAAAGTGCGTGGAGAGGAGGATATCTCCACGCGACCAAAGTTGAATTGCCGTTGGGTCAAGCGCCGGCGCGGACCCTTTAAGACCCAGATTCAAATCGGAAGGATTCGACCATGCGACCTACGGCGCTCGTTCCCGTTGTGCTCGCACTCATTTGTCTCTGTGCGACTGGTTGTCGCACGATCGGAGGCAATTGCGGTTCATCGTGTGGAAGTTGCCCGACGAATTGTCGCGGAACTACCTGCGATCCGTGCGGTGGACTTAGCCGCACTCGCCTCGCACAAGGCGGTCATCTCGGGCAGGGCTTCCGTTCGGGCGACTCTTGCAACGAGTGCCGCGGTGGTCTGCTCGGCAACGGCGGATTGCTCGCCGCGTTCCGCGGCCGCGCCCTTGGTGGCGATGGCATGTGCGGATGTGGTTTGCGAGGCCGTTTGGGCTTGAGCTGTGGTCGCTGCGGCTTGCCGTTCCGCGGCCCAACGGAAGGTACGCCTTATACCGAGCCGTTCGCCGGTCCGGCTGGCCCAATGGCTCCCACCGTTGGCTACCCGTACTACACGACCCGAGCTCCTCGCGACTTCCTGCTCGACAATCCGCCGTCGATCGGTCGCTAAATCCGACAACAGCGCCGGCAATCATCGCTGCGGTCGAGACACGGAATCGCGTTCGATAAAAACAAACAGGCCGACGAGTCATGGGCTCGCCGGCCTGTTTGCATTGAATCGCTAAGTGTCGCGAAATTGACGTGTCGCGAGAATGACGAGTCGCGAGCATGACGAGGCGGTTGGCGTGGATCGCCGACTCGCCGAGTGGTGCGATGCTCTCGCCCTAGTCGCGGAAGCGACCCGCGATCAGCGTGATGTTCTGGCCGCCGAATCCAAAGCTGTTGTTCAGCGCGTAATCCACCTTGCCTTCGCGGGCCTGGTTGGGAACGCAATCCAAATCGCAGTCGGGATCGGGATTCTCGTAGTTGATGGTCGGCGGGATCACCGAGTCTCGCATCGCCAGCAAGCAAACAATCAACTCCGTCGCCCCGGCCGCCGCGATCAAGTGGCCCATCATGCTCTTGGTGCTGGAGATCGGTACCGACTTGGCGCGCTCACCGAACACTTCGTGGCAAGCCCGAGTCTCGACGCGGTCGTTCACGAGCGTGCTCGTTCCATGAGCGTTGACATAGTCGATGGCGTCCGGGGAAAGGTTGGCGTCGGCCAATGCCATGCGCATGCAACCAATGGCGCCTCGACCCTCGGGATGAATGTCGGTGATGCGGTACGCGTCGGCGGTCGATCCGTATCCCAGAATCTCGCCCAGAATCGGAGCTCCACGCCGTTTGGCGTGTTCGAGCTCCTCGAGCACGAGCATCGAACTCCCTTCACCAAGAACGAAACCGTCGCGCAGTCGATCGAACGGGCGCGATGCCCGAGTCGGCTCGTCATTGCGTCCGGTCGACAGCGCCGTCAGCAGGTTGAAGCCGGTCACGCCGAACGGGTGAATCATGCTGTGGGTACCACCCGAGAGCATCACATCGACATCGCCCCGGCGAATCGTCTCCGTCGCTTCGCCGATCGCCTGGCTGCTCGCCGCGCAAGCGGTGAGGCAGTTGACGTTGGGGCCTTGGGCATTGAAGAGCCCGGCCAAATGGCTCGCCGGCATGTTCGGCTCTTGTTCCAACTCGAGCAGCGGATTGAGCGTCTCGAGACCAATCTTCGTAAACGCCTTGAGATCAAACTCCCCGTCGGCCGTCAGGGCCTTGGTCATCATGTTCGTGAAGGAGAGAAAGTCCTGATTGCCTTCACCGCTGCCGAGGTAAATGCCGAATCGAGTCGGATCTTGAATCGAGTCCAGCACGCCCGATGCTTGGACCGCCTGCAAAGCGGCTCCGACCGCGAACCGCGTGTGGCGACCGCAATGGCGCCATTGCTCGGGATTCGGTACGTGGTCGTCCAGATTCCAGTTCCGAATTTCGGCCGAGATGCGCGTGGGGAAGCGACTTGCGTCAAAGATCGTGGTCGGGCCCACGCCGGACTGGGCCTCCTTGAGACCAGCCCACATCGTCTCGACATCATTCCCCATGGGGTTGATGCACCCGACCCCCGTGACCACCACTCGTCGATTCATTGATTCATTCCTCCGCCACCTCGACTTTCTCGTACGCCGAGTCTGTTTGTTTGGTCTCTTGGGGTCAACACCAGAGGTCCCGAATGAATTGTTTCTAGCCGGGACATCGTGGGATCGGTTGTTCGTGTGATCTCATTGACTCGCGTCTTGGGGCGACGGTTTGGCGGGAGTCTCGGCACGGCCGGCACGTCGGGGATTCGGCTCACCATGCCACCATTCCCGCTGGCTCACCTCGCTATCGAACGAGCAAGCCAGCCATGCCGAACCTCGTCGTTAGAGACTCGCCGCCGCCTCCGCCGCGAGCATGTGAGGTGGGACGGCGATCGAATCGCCCGTCGGAGTTCTCCCAACCGCGAAAAGTTGGAGCGACCGCAGCAAACGGAGGAACGCCGCCGGCTCGAATAACTGAATGTCACCGAACCGATTATCGAGGCAGGCGAACGTCATCTCGAGTTCCGCTTGCAATTGGTCTCCCGCGTGACAAGTTCCCTCGACCACGGCTCCATCGGAATGGAGGCTCAGGAGCTCGATATGGTAAGTGAGCCTATCGCCGGGAAGGACCGGCTGGTGGAAGGTCGCTTTACCAATCTTGGCCAAGACGACTCGTCCCAGGAAGTCGCTCGATTGGCTCAC
>JAGQPS010000033.1:0-16697 GCA_020426595.1 Planctomycetales bacterium | reverse complement strand
GGGGAAGCCTGGCACGTAGTCCACGACATGGGGTTCGGACAACGAGACGCACTTGACGGCCGTCGCCCGCTGGGTCGAGACGAATTCAGTAAACCGGTCGATCCAGAACCAACGCATGTCAGGCAAACCCTCTCGAGCAAAGCGGACCCGCGGACGCGTTCGAGCCCCTCCTGTCGTAGAGGCGAAATGGGACCGCGAAACGGAAGCCTCCGATCATAACTCAGGCGACTCGGTATTCGGTAGGCACACCGCCGCGGGAAACAGGGCAATCAAGGCTGAAATGCCAACATTTCTTTCGGGGATGGGGGAGGGGCCCTCACTGCGCCTTTGCCACACACCGGAAACTCGGGACGAGGCGCCGATAACCGACGCGAAGAGGCTCAACCTTGAAGTCGCCCGAAACAGGAGTTCGCGGCGAATGTCACCGCGACGGACTACCGCCAGCAGCAGAGGGGTTCCGGGAAATCCGAACCCCGACATACCAAGTCATCTCACGTGACATGGCATGGGACGCCTCCCCTCCCCGTGAGAAGACGAGACAGGCGGCGATTCAGCGTGCCGCGCTCCCCCCCAAGCTCAATCTCGACGAGACCGGGGTGGGGAGAGATCGAGGGGCCGCTTCCGAAACAAGAGTGGAAGGGCGGCCCCGAGGAATCGATCGGCTTAGATCTTGGTCTGCACGTAGCGAACGAGATCGTTCACGGTCAGCAGGCTGCCAAAGTCTTGCACCATCGGGTTGGCTTCGAACTGGCTCAGGTCGGCGAAAGGCATCCGCTCCTTGAGCTTGGCCATGCCCTCGTCGGTCAAGCGACCGTCCTGGACGTAGGTGGCGCTTTGCAAAATGTCCTCGGGGAGCAAGTCCTCGCGAGGAATTTGAATGTCGAAGGCCTTCTCGAGCTTGAAAACAATATCGAGAAAATCGATCGACTCGGCTCCCAAGTCTCCAACCAAGGTCGCGTCCTCAACGACATCATCCTCATCCACGCCGAGCGCGGACACGAGAGCATCCTTGACCTTGTCAAAAACCTCTTCCTGCGTTGGAGCCATACTTCGCATCTCCCAAAGGGTTGGCAACCTCGCCTAGCAACGAAACGATAACGATAACGGAAATCTGAAGAGCGCACAGGGGGTTATTCGGCCGACGCCAAGTGTCGCGTGAGGAGCTGCCACTGTCGCTTGAGCTCCGCGCGGCAGTATCCCTCGCTCCCTTGCAGTTCGGGACGCAGCTCGTCGACCGATTCGTAGGCCAAAATCAGCCGCGCCCCAACAGCCAGTCGACCGCCGACCTCTCCCTTGGCTTTGAGTTGAACAACGTTGTCTTGAGTCTTCGCGACCGAGACATCGATGAGCAGGGAATCGCCCGGCGCAACAAAGTCCTGGTACTTCACGCTGCGAGCCTCCCTCAGTGATACGAGAGGCCGATTGAAGTCATCGCTTACCCGAAGGAGCCAAGCCCCCGCTTGAAACAGGGCCTCGAGCATCATCACCCCCGGCATGACCGGGAACTTGGGGAAGTGATCTTGCAGGTAGTCTTCGGAGAGAGTCAAGCATTTGATCGCGGTAAGCGATCGATGAGGCTCAAAGGCCTCGACGCGATCAAGCTGCGGAATTGGCATGACGCAAGCAGGGGTTGGCTAGGACCTCACCTACTCAGATAGCTGCCTGGCTGAGCGCCATACTCCCCATCTATGCCCCCGTCGGGCGGCAGCTAAAGAGACGATCCCATGGGTCACTTCAGAATCGCCCAGTATAACAGGCTTACCGATTCCACTCAACGGCGACGCAGCCGCCTCACCGACTCGAGCCTGGCCGACAACCGATTCGAGCGCGTTCGTGAAATCTCAATTCCCTCGTTGGGATGGTCCGCCGGCTTCGCCGCGAAGCGTCTCTTGCTCAAGGCCGCGTACGCGAGGTTGATCCATTCGAGAGTGGGGGCAGGACACTTCGGGAATCCAGGCGAGAGAGCCTTCACGCAGCGTCCCAATCGCGGAGCCTCAACGAAAACAGCCTCCTGAATCATCGATCCAGGAGGCTGTCACTTGGTGATTCTTCGAAACGCGACTCACCCCAAGGCACAGCCCGGCGGCAATCGTGGAGCGCCGACGGCAACCAAGGAGGCGGCGGACTCTCCGCGTAGCTCAGAGTCTCGCACCTGCGCCGTGATGACTCGCGACACTCGTATCCGCCACGGGCTCAATCAGTGGTGGCCTAGGCCAAAACCGAGTTGATGAGGGCCTGGAACTTGTCCTTGGACTGCGCGCCCACGGCTCGTTGCACCGGTTGGCCACCCTTGAAAATGATGACCGTGGGAATGCTCTGGATACCGTAGGTGATCGCAGTGGAGGTGTTTTGGTCGGTGTCGAGCTTGCCGACCTTGACCTTGCCATCGAACTCCGCGGCCAACTCCTTGATCACCGGAGCCAAAGCGCGGCAAGGGCCACACCAGGGAGCCCAAAAATCGACGAGCACGGGCACGTCCGACTCGAGAACATCGGATTGAAAATTGGCGTCGGTAAATTCGGCGACGTCGGCCATCCATACACTCCGTAGCTATTAGCAGCGATTAAGACTCATCGGATTCTAGGGGGCTCGTCTGGAAAGTGTCAACGAGACATGAGCGTCCTGACGAAATCGAAACCCGCGATTCCACCCCACCGGCGCGGCGAGATTGCCGACCAGAGACGAGGCAAGGATGTCGACTCTTACTTAGATAAACTGGCGGACCCAACTCGTTCGATGCACGGGAATCTCGACCGCGGCTCGTCGACCTCGCCTAGTCGGCGCCGCCTTGGGCTTCGGCAACGCGGCGAGCCAGCTCGCTCCCGCGTGGGGTTACCCGTGAGCCTGTCCTATTCACCTCGAGCGGGCGCCTTGATCGCCTCGACCGCCCAGTGATAGATGCCACCCTGATACTTGGAACGCACCATTTCGATGATCATCGGCGTTTCGCGCTCCATGCCTCCGACTTGATGCACCAAGTTGTAACGCAGCGATACAAAGGTGTCGGGTCCATCCCATTCGACGTCGACCAGTCCCTCGTAACGCATTTGGCCATCGCCCGCTCGTTCACGCAGCGTTCGTGCCGGTTCGGTCTCGAAGAACATATCCAATTCCTGCCAAGCCGGGACCGCCGGCATCGACATCTGCATCTCCATGCGCTCTTCCTCGGTCTCCGGCAAGACTTCCGGTAGGCCGTAGGTCAGATCCTCGCGATAGTAGTCCTCGAGGGATGTACCGACGATTTGTCGATCTCGATAAGCGCGATGCAGTTCAAAGGCCTCGTAGACCCGGCCTTCCGCCAACAAGTCGCACCACGATTCGACCTGCACGCGAGCCACTCGAGCCAAGTGTTGCCGGACGAACGACTGGTAGGCGAGTCCGGTGGTGGTGCAAGAGGCTGCCACGACCAAGGCGAGCAAGCCGATGTAGCCCCCAATCGCGGCTCGTTTGCCCTTGCGGGCCAGCATCGAGGAACGCCAGGCGACGGCCATTCCCAGGACGCCGAGCAGAGAAAAGCCGGCCACCCAAAACGTCCCGACCGAAAACGCGGCGAGGCACAATGCGAGGATCGATCCGATGTCGAAAGGGAGATAACCCTCGACGTCCGGAGGCGACTCTTCGTGAAACTGCAGGGGTTCCTTGCTCATTCCATCCCTACTCGATCGGATGACGCGACTGCCTTACCTACGCCCAATCATCGATTCTGGTTCGGTTCCGATCGATGCTCAACCCGGTGGAGCCAGCCAATGATGGGACAGGCGCGACAGCTACCCCTACAAATGCTCGAATCGCCACACTCCCGACTCACGGCCTTCCGATCCACAGCCTTCCGTTTTCTTCGTGCGGCCAGGCAACTCGGCTCGCGGCGAAACTCCCCGCCGCAGGACAGGCAGCGTGACAAGCCGACCTACTGCCGGTTGACTCGCATGGCCGAAAGCTCGGCGAGCTTCTCGCGGCGGGAGTGGTAGCGATAAACAAGATCGGCCCGCGAATCGAAGGGCTCGTAGTTGCCATCCTCATCGTTCGGGTGACGGCTCGCTTCCGAAAAGCGGCTCCGGGACAAGGCACCGCGCGATCGACTTTGGACCAGCGAAATCCACATACGATCGGGAGCCAGGCCCAGCATCATGCCACCTTGAGGCGACGATTGGACCACCGAGTTGGGCAGCGGAGAAATCTGCAGCGAGAAAGCGCAGATCATCACGATCAGCCAGGCGATCCAGAGGGCGGTGACCGAGCGGCCCACCATCTCGACCCAGATGTTGAACTTCACCCGATACCGGCTCATCGCGTCGGTCATCACGCGCAGGACCAACAGCGTGACCAGGAACAACACCCAGAATGCGATCATGTCCAACAAGTACGTGTAAGTCGCCAGCTGGCTCGTGGCCGCCGGGCCGCCAACGACCGGCTTGTCGAGATAAGCCGCCAAGGGCTCGAAAAACGCCGTGGCCACCATGCCGGACAACAACACGACCATCGTCGTGATCAAGTTGGACCACAGGCCCATGAACCAGGAGGCCAAGGCGACCACGAAGAAGATCAGCAACAGAATCAAAGTCGTCATCGGCTTTCCGCTTACCGTTGGAGAACTCGTTGGAGTTCCTCGACACTCGTAACACCCTTGGCCACAAGGACGACCCCTTCATCTCGAAGAGGCACGTGAGCCTTGGAAGTGATCGTCATCATCTCGGCCAAGTCGGCCTTCCGTCGAATCGCATCTCGTATTTCGTCGTTCACCACGAGCAACTCGTAAATCGCCGCTCGCCCCTGGTAGCCGACTCCATGACATCGAGGGCAGATCGGAATCTCGATCGGATTGCCCTTCTCATCGACTTGCATTTCAGGTGGGGGCGGTTGCCACTCGCCATAGAGAGTCTGCACGCGTCCGGGGCGAATGCCGAGTTGCTTGAGGAGCTCGGGAGGCGGAGAGTATGGCTGGCGACAGTTATCGCAAAGCTTGCGCAAGACCCGCTGATACAGCACGCCCTGCACCGTCTTGGCCAAAAGTTCCGGATCGGTACCAAGAGCCAACACGCGCACCAAGGCCTCGGTCGCGCTGCGAGCCGGAATGTGACCGATCACGAACTTCTGTTGGTCGACCGCCTGATCCAAGAAGGAATCGAACACATCGCCGCTCACGAGATCCGACAAACACAACACGTCGGGTTGCTTGAGCAAGGCCTGGGGAAGCAGCTTGAGAGGCGTCTCACCGGCCGACGAGTCATAGGTCTGCACGTCGACGTTGATGACCTCGGGTTCGCTGTGTCGCTTGTCCTCGAAGCCGATGAAGTCCCGCACGAAACGATCGGCCGCATTGAGCGAGCATCGCCAGATCGTGGTCTTGCCATCACCCGGCATCGCGCTGGTCAGAACCAGTCCGGAAGGACTGCGCAGGAGTCCCACCCATTGCTCCAACATGGCGGGGCGAATCGTCGAGTCCTCGAACTTCTCGATGTCGCGTCCCTTGTAGCCGATCGACAACAAGACTCGCTCGCCCGTGCGGACTCCTTGAGTCGTCAGCGTGAGACGCATCGTCGAGCCTCGGTACTTGGCACCAAACTCGGCCGATTGTTTCGACCGACGGTCGGTGTGATCGAGATTCGCGATCTTCTTAAGTACCGCCAACATGTAGTCGCCAGGGACTCGGTCGCGCGGCGGGAACTCGTGCCAAACACCGTCGATGCGGAATCGTACCGCCACCGAGTCGCGGGTGTAGTCGAGCAGCACGTCCTCGACTCGGCGCTCGAATACCTCGACCAACATGAACAGAGTCTCGGGGTAACCCGGACTACTGAGCACGGTCTTGAGGTTGGCTTCTCGTTCCGCATCATTGGATCCATTCGCGAGGATCGTGATCGGAGGGAGTTGGATTTCGGGAATGGGCTCAGCCATGAATCGCTTTACAGACGAAGAGGTACGGTCGAGGCCTCCAGCCGATCAATTCGCGGTCGCCACGCCTCGTGACGACCGTGGCGACGCAGGGCACATCGCTCCCCACGTCATTGCCACACGTGCCGTGAATGTCATGCCTTCAAAACGCGCTGCAGCTCCGGAAGGCTGGTAACGCCAGCCAACACGAGCTGAATGCCTTCCTCCTGCAAACCAAGATTGCCCGACCTGCGCGAGGCCTGTTGGATCGCCTCGAGTTTCGGTTGATTGGTGATCGTCGAACGCAACGCGTCGTTGATCTCCATCAACTCGAAGATCGCGATCCGGCCCACGTAGCCCAAGCCACCACAAGTCGGACAAATCGGGACCTCGATCGGTCGTCCCTTTTCATCGACCAGTTCTTCCGGTGGTGGCGGCTGGTATTCCTTGAACAGCACCTCGACCGTCCCTGGTTTGACGCCGAGTTTCTGGAGCAACGCCGGCGAGGGTTGAAACGGCTGTTTGCAGCCATCGCACAATCGCCGCACCAAGCGCGAGTACACGACACACGAGAGCGTCTTGCTCAGCACCGCCCGGTCGACTCCTGGCAGAGCCGACAGTCGGAGGATCGCCTCCGCCGAGCTCTTCGCGGCGATTCGCGTGGCGACGAAACGTTTCTCGTCGACGATCTCCTTCAGCAGCGGAGCCAGCAAGTCGCCTAGCTGAGGTTCGGGCAGGATGACCGCTTCCGGCTGCTTGAGCATCAAGGTTCGCAGCGTCTCGCCCGCCTTCTTGGCGTCCTTCGGATCGTAAGCATTGCGGTCGATGTTCTCGACGTTGGTGTCGTGATGAGTCTCGGGCCAGAGTCCAACGAAGTCACGCACGACCCGGTCGGCTCCTTCCAGCGTGGCGTTCCAAGTCGAGGTCATGCCATCGCCCGGCATGCACGAAACGACGACAAGACCTGGTTGGTTGAGATGCGACTTGAGTCGCTTCTCCATCGCCGGCAGCATGCCGAGCTGGTGGAGATTCATGCGGCCCTTGCGGTCGAACACCAACTTAAGCAGCATTCGCTCGCCCGACGCCACCCCTTGGCTCGTGAGCTCCACCTTGGCCTTGCGTTCGATCGTCGCGATCTGGAACGAGCCAGATTGCTTCGAGCGTTTGTCCATCGGGTTCATGCTGGCCAACGTCTTCAAGGCATGCATCGCCGGATCGCCCATGGCGGGATCCATGGGAGGCAGCTCATGCCAGACTCCGTCGACATGATAGCGCACGCCCACTTGAGCCATGCCTTGGTCGAGCAGGATCGACTCGGCTCGCCGAGTCAACGCGTCGTCGAACAACGCCTTGAGCGACGGGAAGGCCGGGTTCTGCCTCGCCATGATCAAGCGAGCCTGAGAATCCTGGGGGCTCGAGCCACTCGCCTTGAACTCGACCTGCGGACCAATGTCCTGTGGCAACGGGGCTCGAGGAGGTGGACCCGACCGAGTCGCCACGCGTTTCATATGAGCCGAGGTCAGTACCCGTTCCTCCGCCGGCAACTTGGCGTTGCGCTGCATCGAATAGATGATCGGCGGCGTGATGGCCGCCGCCAGCAGCAGAGGGTAGCTGAGCCAGAACATGGGAAACGAGATCGTCAGCAGGAACGCGACGAAAAAGGGAAAGACCGTGATCGGATTCCAGATCTCTCCCGGCATTTTGGTCCGTTCGCCGAAGAGCAACGTGTCGCGATGGACCCAGTCGGCCATCCTCACCCAGATCAGCAGCGCGATGATGATCAGCACGAGCTTGAGGATGGAAAGGTAATGGCCCGGCCCGCGCAGCAGGTCGTGCTCGTCCGCGGATGGCTCCACGAAGTACTCGGGCCAGTCTTGAGCCGACACGAGGGAAGGGATGAGCAGGACCGCGGCGAGCGAGCCAGCACCGACAAGGATTTTTCCGAGTTGTCTCATCAAAGAATGCCTGGCTGCGAAACGTTGATCCCTTTCAAGGCCATCTTCAACGCATCCTTGTTGGGCGCCACGGCGAACGCCGTGGGACGATCGATCAATTCCTGGTCGATCAGGCTCTTGAGACTCATCGTGAAGTCTTGCATCCCTTCCTCGGCTCCAATGCGAATCGCGTCGGCGAGCTTCGCATCCTGCTCCTCGAGAATCAACTTGCGAATCGTCGGGTTGAGCGTCATGACCTCGCAAGTCGGAACTCGACCCACGTCGGGGCGAATCGATGGGAGTAGCTTTTGGGCGATGATGCACTTCATGTTCATCGCGATGGCCGAACGGATCGCGCCGTGCATCTCCTCGGGGAACAAGTCGAGAATACGGCCAATCGTACTCGGCGCGCTCGAGGCGTGAATCGTACCGAACACCAAGTGACCGGTCTCGGCCGCGTGAATCGCCGTCAAGAACGTCTCCTCGTCACGCATCTCGCCGACGAGAATGATGTCGGGATCTTCTCGCACCGCGTGCTTCATGGCGATGCCGAAGTCCTTCACGTCATGACCCACCTCGCGCTGGTTGATCAAGCACTTCTCTTCCGTGAAGACGAACTCGATCGGGTCCTCCAGCGTCAGGATGTGCTTGCGATACGTGCGGTTGATGTAGTTGAGCATCGACGCGATCGTCGTACTCTTTCCCGAACCGGTCACGCCCGCCAGCAAGACCATGCCTTGATCGTGATGACACTGCCCCTCGATCACCGGAGGCAAGTGGAGGCCTTCGAAGTTCGGGATGAAGTTATTGACGCGCCGCGCGACGAGACCTGGGCGACCGAGCTGTTGCAGCAAGTTCACGCGAAACCGCCAAGACTCACCATCGACATCGACGACGTGAGCGAAGTCGCAGCCACCATCGACTTCGAAGATGCGACGCGTGCGGTCGTTCATCATCGGCAACAGGAGATCGATCATCTCCTCGGCGCCGATCGAGGGATGATCGAGCGGCTTGAGCGTTCCGTTGACTCGCACGATCGGCGGATTGCCGACCTTCATGTGCAAATCGCTCCCCTTGAGCCGCACCAAAGCGCGGAAGAACTTGTCGACTTTCAAGTCCGACTTGGTCTGCAGGAGCCGCTCGCGCAAGCTCTCGACGCTCACGCTCGATGGGGCATCCGGTTCTTGCTTCGGCGCATGACTGGACATGGACTGGTTCTCTCCCTCGCTCGTTCGCCGCGGGTCAGTCCGTAAGCCGGACCGCGATGCCCCGTGACGCCATTAACTCCTTCGTGGCCCGAATGGAGTACTCGCCATAGTGAAAAATACTGGCGGCGAGCACCGCATCCGCTTTGCCCATTGTAATTGCATCGGCCAAATGTTCAGGCCTCCCAGCCCCGCCACTGGCCACAACTGGGATCGAAACCGCTTCCGAGACCGCGCGGGTGATCTCCAAGTCGTACCCATCCTTCGTTCCGTCGCGGTCCATGCAGGTCAGAACGATTTCGCCGGCGCCCAGCCGCTCCACCTCGCGAGCCCAGGAAACCGCCTCCAAGCCAGTCGGAAGCCGGCCTCCATTGATGTGCACCTCCCACACCTCGTGCCCGTCGCGATCCACCCGTTTGGGGTCGATGTTGACGACGATGCATTGACTACCGAACCGCCGAGCCGCTTGTTCGACGAATTCGGGAGTCCGGCAGGCGGCCGAGTTGATCGAGACCTTGTCGCACCCGGCGTTCAGCAACGAACGGATATCCTCCAGCGTCCGAATGCCGCCCCCTACGGTGAGTGGCATGAAGACCTGCTCGGCCGTCCGGCTCACCACATCGATCAAGATGTCTCGATCCTCGTGGCTGGCGGTGATGTCCAGAAACACCAACTCGTCGGCTCCCTCCCGCTCGTAGCGAGAGGCGACTTCGACCGGATCGCCGGCGTCACGCAAGTTGACGAAGTTCGTCCCTTTGACGACTCGACCTTCGTTCACATCAAGGCAAGGAATGACGCGTTTGGCCAGCATGTTTCCGCCGGGATAAGCCCTAGGGCGAGACCGCGAATCACGCCGGGCCTCATTGCCGTCTGGCGCGAGTGATTTGATAAGGGGCGCCACTGTAAGCCGGGGTCATCGGAGGGTCAACCGAACGTCGACTCGCTCGGTCGAACCGCCGCATGAACCCCGGATACGTTTGGGGCGAGCCGACTAGCCGAATTGGCCGACCTCGGACAAGGCTTCCTTGGCCGCCTCGAGGCACTGACGCATGTCGTCGATCGGGTTCTCGGGCTTCGCCTCGTACTCCAGCGACAACGCGCCGTCGTGAGGGAATTCCACTTCCTTGAGCGCCTTGAACAGGCCGACCAGATCGAGGTGCCCCGAACCGATGATCACGTTTTGGGAGTTGGCTTCCTGCTTCTCCTCGTCCTTCACGTGTAGCGCGAAGACTCGGCCGCTGAGACGACGGACCGCCTCGACCGGATCTTCCTTGCTGCGAATGAAGTGGCCAGTATCGACGCAGGCTCCGATCAACGGATGATGGTCCTTCACCGCGTCGACGACCGAGTCGATCGAGTCGTACAGCGCGCCGGGACCATGGTTATGGATGGCGACGCGCACGCCATACTCCTCGCACAACTTGTCGAGGCTCTCGAACGAATTGGGCTCGGGATTGGCCGTGATCGTCTTGATGCCGGCGCGCTTGGCGAATTCGAATACCTTGCGATTTCCCTCGTGGTCCGCGTTGAACCCGCTCACTCCGTGCGCTCGGAGTTCGATGTCGGCATTGGAGAGGATCTCCATGATCGCGGCCAACGATTCGCCTTCCGCTTCCAACGGCAAGTGAGCGCTGAAGAGCTCGACGTAGTGCAGCCCGAGACCTTGCAGATGTCGAGCCGCTTGGGGCAAGTCAAAGGCTCGCAACGAGTAGCTCTGGGCGCCGATCGGCCAACCCAGGAAAGGGTCGTCATCACGTGAGGCGGCACTCAAACGCGACGCGCTGGCGAGCGAGGACGACGCGAGCATCGGCAGGGTCATGCCGACGGCGGCGGCCGACGCCGCCTGGGCCAGAAATCGACGACGATGGAAACGACTCGACATGCGACGAAACTCCCGAACGAATGAGAAAGGTGGGATGCCCAAGGAACGAGACGCGGTCGAAGCGGGTCACGTGAAAGGTTAGCCAGCGCGATCGGTCGGCCTCGACGCCGATTAACTGAAACGCCAACGGATAGGCCCGAGAGCCAGCCATCAGGCTCGTTCAAAGTCTTGCAGCGAGTCCTCACGATAACGACAGCGGGGCAGGGAATCTAGAAACAGGCGGCCGTAACTTTTCGTCTTCACGCGCGGGTCGAGGACCACGACGATTCCGCGATCGCCCTGCCCGCGGATCAACCGACCGAATCCTTGCCGAAACTTGAGGATCGCCTCGGGGACCTGGTAGTCGCGAAACGGATTGCCTCCGCCAGCCCGGATCGCTTCCAGTTTGGCTTCGAGCAATGGCTGGTCGGGCACGGCGAACGGGAGTTTCGTGATGATCACGTTGCGTAGCGTGTCGCCCGGTACGTCGACTCCCTGCCAAAAGCTGTCGGCTCCCAGCAGCACCCCGCGTTCCGTCGCCTTGAAATGCTCGAGTAGCAAGCTGCGTGGTGTCCCATCCGCTTGGGAAAAGATCGGCATGTCGTTCGCCGCCAACCAGGCGGAAAGGTCCCGCTGGACCTTCTTGAGCAATTCAAAGCTCGTGAAGAGCAGGAACGCGCCCCCCTGCGTCTCGGTGAGATAGTGCCGAATCGCGTCGACCATCGCCCGCTCGAACGCCTGCCCCGAGGCGGGGTCCGGCATGTCGCGGACGACTCTCAGTTCCACCTGTTCCTCGTAATTGAACGGGCTGTCCAGCCGCAGAGTCGCGGGGCCCGTCAGTCCGACTCGTCGGCAAAAGAAATCGAACGCGTCCTGGCCGCCGCTTGACGACAGTGTCGCGCTGGTCATGACCACGCACTTGGTCTGATTGAACAGCTCGCCGCGCAGCGAACTCGCCACGTCGATGGGACTCGAGGTCAGCTCGATTCTCGGGCGAATCTGTCGCGTTGGACGCAGGTTCATCCAGTACACATGGCCATCTTCCGCCTGTTGCAGCCAAGCATCCAAGCTGCCCGCCAGCGCCAGGCAGCGTTCCTGGGCCGCGACAAAGTCCTTTTGCTCGGATTCCTCCTTGATCTGCGAGGCGCGGTGGCGGAGCAATTCCGAGAGCCCGGCGAGTTCATGAGCCAGCGTGTTGTCGACGTAGATCGGTTCGCGAGCGCGGCCATTGAAGCCACGCGTCGCCGACGCTTGCCGCGCGTACCACTCGTCCAACTCGTCGACCAAATCGCCCAAGGCTCGATAACAGGCCAGCACCGCCTTTTGTTCACGCTCGAGATGAGTCTGCGCCAACAAGCCCTTGTTCTGTTGATCGTTGTAGAGCTTGCGGAGCAGGTAATCGATTTGTCCCGAGGAGATCTGTAGTCCGAGATGGTCTCCGGCCACTGATTCAATCGTGTGCGCTTCGTCGAAGATCACCGTGTGATAGTCGGGCAGCAACTTGACGTTGTTACGCCGCAGCGCCAGATCGCTAAAGAACAACGCGTGGTTGACCACGATGATCTGCGCGTTCTGAGTCCGCCGGCGGGCTCGGAAATAGAAGCAGTCCTTGTGCCGCGGGCAGCCCTTGCCCATGCAGTTGCCACTGTCGCTGGCCACCTCGTCCCACACGCTGGCCGACGGCCGGAAGTCAAGATCGGCGAGCGTCCCGTCGTGCGAGTCCTTGGCCCATGCGGCGATGTCATCGAGCTGAGCCAAGTCATCGGGGAACGAAAAGAGTTGGCTTTGGCGTTTGCGAGCCAAATCGAGCCGCCGGAGACTCAGGAAATTCCGTCGCCCCTTGGCCAACACCGCCGTGAACTCGCGCGGGATCACCGCCTTGAGCAGCGGAATGTCCTTGCCCAACAGTTGCTCCTGCAAGGCAATGGTGTGCGTCGACACGATGATTCGTTTGGGAGGTCCCGCTTGATCGCGTTCCTGGTCCTCGGTCGCCGCCAAGATCGCGGGCACCAGATAACCGAAGCTTTTGCCGACGCCCGTTCCGGCCTCGACCACCAAGTGCCGTTCCTCGCCAATCGCCTCCGCGACCGCATCGGCCATCGCCATTTGCTGCGGTCGATCTTCGTACTGGTTGAGTCGCGCGGCGATGCGCTGCCCAGGGCCCAGGATGTCGTGAGGCGAAAGCATGAAGCCGAGCGGGTAAAAGCAAGCGAGGGATGGCGAGCGGGGAATGACGCTAGGCCAGGAGTCGAATCGTTGACGATAAGCGGTTTGACGGAACGACGCGAGTGCCCGCCGAGCGAAATCAAATCGGCCGACGCGGCCGGTCAGGGAACGCCGGCGCGACGATTCTCGCGACTCCCAGCACAAACTCTTTCGAACTAGCCGCGCAATAAAAAAGGGCCCGAGTCCCTTAAGAACTCGAGCCCCCGATTCGGAACGGTCGCGCCTACTCGGCCCGACGTTGCGGTTGCATCATCGGAATGGTGACGCCCGCCGCATTGGTTTTGACTCGGCAGAAATACATGTCGGCGGTGATGTACAGCCAGCCATCGGCGCCAAACGTGCAATTCGCCGTTGCCTCGCCGGTGAGAATACGGCCGAGCACCTTGCCCTCGGCATTCATCACGATCACGCCGCCCGGCCCGGTGGCCCAAAGGTTGCCAGCGGTGTCGACCGCCATGCCATCGGGAAGACCCGGAATTTGACCGACGTCGGCCGTCGCGTCGTGCAGGACGCGCGATTCACCCAACGTGCCATCATCGAGCACCGGGAACGCCTTCCAAATGGCGGCCTCTGGGTCGCTTTGGGCCACGTACAACGTCTGATAGTCGGGCGAGAATCCAATGCCATTGGGGCGAGTCATCTCGGTCGTGAGCAGCGTGACTTCACCATCACGAAGCCGATAGACGCCGCACCAGTCGAGTTCGCGCTGGGGATCGTCGGCTTGCTGAGGCAGACCGTAGGGCGGGTCGGTGAAGTAGAGATCACCGTTGCGATGGAACACGAGGTCATTCGGGCTGTTGAGCCGCTTGCCGTCGTAGCGATCCGCCAAGACGGTCACTTCCCCGTTTCGCATCCGCATCTTCACAGCGCGGTCGCCGTGGCAACACATCACGAGACGCCCGCGCGAGTCGAGCATCAGACCGTTCGTGCCAGGCTCGTAACCGGTGAAACGTTCCGTCCCCGTATATCCCGCGGGCTGGAGGAAAATCGCGAGGTCACGACCCTCCTTCCATTTCACGATCTGATTGCGTGGGATATCGGAGAACAACACGTAGTCTCCTTGAGGCACCCACACCGGGCCTTCCGACCACTCGAATCCCTCGGCCAACACCTCGATCACCGAGTCGGCCGGAATGAGCTGGTCGATCTCTTCCGAGACTCGTTCGATCGAACCGATCGTTTTCACCTCGCGCTGAGCCTGACGGAGAACGCGGCCCTGGACGGGACGCTCTTGCTGCGCGATCGCGGATGTGGGCGAAAGCGCGCTCGCCGCGACGCCAAGCAGCAATAGGGCTCGAGACAATGAACTCTTCATGCGAGATCTCTCCGGGGTGGAAATGGCGGCAGGTGTTGTTGGGAGAACAAGCCGAGGGGATCGCCGAACCTGACGGCGTGGGAGCATTGTATTCGCCCAAGCGGCTCGCCACCACGAAGTCAACGCCGTTCCGTCGATCGACACGGCGAGGGGCGACCACTTCCCACGGTCCCGGTTACACGGCCCTCAATTGGACCTCGGGATTGACCAAGCACGCCTCGGGCCGCTGACCGGCGAGCACATCGACGATGCATTGGGCGGCGAGATTGCCAGCCGCGATGCCACTCTCTTCGTCGATGCCGCCCATGTGACTCGCCAGGACCAATCGCGGCGCGTCGAGCAAGGGGCTGTCGAGTGGGAGTGGCTCCGTCTCGAAGACGTCCAAGCCCGCTCCCAGCAAATGCCCCTCGGCGAGCACGCGGGCGAGAGCCGCCTCGTCGACCAAGCCGCCTCGCCCCATGTTGAGCAGGATGGCACGAGGCTTCATCGCTCGGATCGCCGCCTCATCGAACATATTGCGAGTCGCGGGAGTGCAGGGGCAATGGAGACTGATGACATCGGCGGCGGCGATGAGTTCCGCGAGAGTCTCCACCCTGCGAATCCCGAGCGACTCGGCATCGGCCTCGGTCAATTTTGGATCGAACGCGACGACACTCATCTCCATCGCCAGAATTCGGCGAATGACGGCTCGCCCAATGCGTCCCGTACCGACAATGCCAAAGACTCGTCCCGCGAGGCGGGGTAGGGCGACTCGAGACCAATCGCCGTGCCGTACTTGTTGATCGCGATCGATCACGCCTCGCGATACCGCCAGCATCAGCGCCAAGGTTTGTTCCGCGACACTCGCTTCGAGCGTCCCCGGCGTGATCGTGACGGCGATTCCCAGATCGGTCGCGGCCGCGATATCGATCGAATCAAAGCCGACTCCCTGCCGAGCGACCACTCGCAGCTGTGACAGGGACAGCACCTCGCGATCGAGCGGATCGGTGCCGGCCAGCATCCCGGCGGCTCCCGTTTCTCGCAGGACACGCAAGATATTGTCCCGTTCGAGGGTGTTGAGCCCCGGCGGTGGAAATACCACTTCGTGCCCCGCTTGTTCGATGATTTCTCGGCAAGCACTCGGTTGATGGAGCCACATGTGGGGCGTGATCAGGACTCGGGCCATGTCGGTGAAGCTCTGCAAAGGGGTGGGCCGCGATGGGCGTCGCGAGACCAATATGAGAAATGAAGTCAGTGGGTGAACGCGCGAGTCGCCGACAAGAACAAGCGTCGACTTGGCGCGACGAGTGTCGTGATCGCGGCTGTTCCCCTACAATCGCGCACCTCGCGCCGAGCATCGAACGCCGGAGCGTATGCAACTCCAAATACCCAGTGGCTCGGCCCGCGAGCCGACAGGACTCGGTGGACGGGACTGGCGGGAACCTCGGGAGAGCGATGAGGCAGGATATGGTCGCGGAAGTATGGGATCGCGTGCAGATTATCGGAATTGGCGATGACGGTGTCGAGGGACTCTCGCCGGAAGCCCAGCGATTGGTGCAAGAGGCCGAGTTGATCATCGGGCCGCGAGCGACGTTGGATCTCTTGCCGAGTCTCTCGGCCGAACTGTGTGCGTTGGCGGGAGACCTCAACGAGCTGGTCGATCGGCTCAAGCAAGCCACGGAACAAAAGATCATCGTCCTCGCGCTCGGCGATCCCCTGTTCTTTGGCACCGCTCGATACCTCATCGACCGAGTCGGCAAGGAGCGATTCCGAGTCGTGCCTCACGTGAGCCTGATGCAGCTCGCGTTCGCGCGAGTCAAGGAGTCTTGGGACGACGCGCTGTTGGTCAACCTCGCCCAGGCTTCCTGGGGTCGCACGGTCGAGAAAGTGCGAGTCGCTCAGAAAGTCGGGCTCTTCACCAACGAACAATGGTCGCCCAGCCAGGTCGCCGCGGGACTGCTCGAGGCCGGACTCGACTACTTCGTCGCCTACGTTTGCGAGGATCTGGGGTCGCCTCACGAACGCGTGACTCAGGGGGAATTAACCGAGTTGGCCGCACAGAGTTTTCGGCCGCTCAATGTCATGGTGCTCGTCCGCAAACCGGGGCTGCCGGAATCGGCCGTGTTGCCTAAGGGTGAGCGAGTCTTTGGCAATCCCGACACGATGTTCATGCAGAGTCAGCCACGTCGGGACTTGGTGACTCCAGCGGAAGTGCGCGCCCTCGCGCTCGCCGAGATGGCGTTGACTCCCGAGGCGGTGGTGTGGGACGTCGGTGCTGGCAGTGGGAGTATCGCGATCGAGGCGGC
>JAGQPS010000339.1 GCA_020426595.1 Planctomycetales bacterium | reverse complement strand
GAAGGGCGAGTCGAAATGAACGCCACGGATTGGTCGCCAGAGCGAACGTGCTGGGAGCTGGAACGTTGCGGCGAGCGAATCGAGCGATGGGTGGCGGAATTGAAATCGGGGTCGGGCACCGTGTCGCGCTGGGAAGGCCCAGCGAAAGACGAGACCGTCGCCCGGATGCTTGAGGCACTCGCCGCGATAAGCCGGCCAATCTCAATCGCTCAAACGCCCCATTGCCACGCCAGTTAGCCGAAGTATTTGCGATCTTCTCCGAGTTAACGGGATAGGTTGCGCGCGTCCATTCACGGGTTGGCTGGTAACACAGTCGCCCCGTGCTCTTCGAGGCCTCGGTGGTTCCCGAGGAAGCAACCCACCGACTTCTCTCGGCTTAGGTTGCGATGCGTGGCGGCGTCGAGGATCATAGCCGTTCCTGCCTGCCTGATTCCTCGAAGGAAAAACGAACGATGCACATCATCTCCCCACCGTCCGTTCGTCGCCATGTATTGACAGGTCTCGTCGCGTTCGGCTGCATGAGCCTCGCGTGGGCCTCGGATTCCTTTGCTCAAGACAATTGGCCCGAGTTTCGGGGGCCTCACAGTAATGGCTGGGCGGACGAAAGCAGCCATCCCGCCGTCGAGTTTGGCGAAGGGAATCATGTCACGTGGAAGACCGAGATTCACGGGCGAGGCTGGTCGAGTCCCGTGGTTTGGGGCAACCAAATTTGGATGGGTACCGCCGATGAGGACGGCAAGCACTTCTACGGCATTTGCGTCAACAAGGAGACAGGCGAGATCGAGCACGACCTCGTTTTGTTTGAAGAGGCCGAGCCGAAGTTTTGTCACGACATGAACAGCTACGCCTCGCCGACCCCGGTGATCGAGGAAGGCTTCGTCTACCTGCACTTTGGCAGCTATGGAACGGCCTGTCTTTCGACGGCCGACGCGAGCGTCGTATGGAGTCGCCGTGATCTTCCGTGCGATCATTTTCGCGGTCCAGGGTCGTCGCCGATCCTATGGGGCGATTTGCTGATCATGCACTACGACGGGTTCGACTACCAATATGCCATCGCCTTGAACAAGCGAACGGGCGAAACGGTTTGGCGCAACGATCGCGACATCGATTACGGCACCGACAACGGTGACGTGATGAAGGCGTACAACACGCCATCGATCATCGAGGTCGATGGCCGCCCGTTGCTGATCAGTTCCACGAGCAAGGCCTGTCTGGCTCTGGATCCGGCGACGGGCGAAGAGGTTTGGCGGCTGCGATACAGTGGCTTCTCATCGACCGGTCGTCCGTTCATGGCCGGTGGCCTGCTCTACATCAACTCGGGCTTCAGCACCGCCGAACTCTTCGCGATCCGCCCGGATGGCGAGGGGGATATTACCGACAGTCACGTTGTTTGGAGCACGAATAAGGGAATCGGCAGCAAGCCCTCGCAGATTGTCGTCGACGGAGTGATCTACTCGATTCATGATCAAGGAACACTCAATGTGTTCGATGCGACGACCGGCGAGGAATTGTGGAGAAAGCGGCTCGATGGCGGGCTTTTCTCCGCCAGTCCGATCCTCGCGGGCGGCAACCTTTACTTCTGTTCGCACGAAGGTCCGGTGACGGTGATTCGTCCAGGTCGCGAACCCGAGGTACTCGCGGTCAACGAGTTCGACCAAGGATTCATGTCATCGCCGGCGGTGAGCGGCGACTCGCTGTTCCTTCGCTCGAGAACGCACCTCTACCGCATTGATCCGTGAGCCGAACAACAAGCGGCTTGCCGATCGGTCCGGTATGACCCTAGCTTTGCCCAATTGATTGACACCGAGGAGTTTGTTCATGCCGCGTGGATTGTGCTGGCGAGTCGCTTCGCTAATGACGGGGCTCTGCTTGAGCTGGGGATGTCTGGTTGCTTCGCCAGTTCTCGCTTGGCAGGAAACGTCGCGAGAGTCAGCAACCGCGGTGTCGCTCGCCACGGTCGCCGAGGCGAGTTCGTATCAACAAACCTCGACCGGCGAAGAGGTGCGAGCCTTTCTCGAGCAACTCGCCGACGAAGGTTCGATCTCGCTTTCCTCGATTGGCGAAACGGTGGAAGGGCGTCCGCTACTCGCCGCGCGCATCGACGGATCGCGTACCGAGGGAGTCGAATCGCTGCGTGTGTTGATCATCGCCAACATTCATTCGGGCGAGTGTGACGGCAAGGAAGCGATGCTCGCGCTGCTGCGTGACGTGGGCCGTGACGCCGCGCATCGTTGGCACGCTCAGCCTATCGAGTTGATCGTCGTCCCCAACTACAACGCGGATGGCAATGATCGTCGAGGGCCTGGACACCGACCGGGGCAGGTAGGACCTCAACTGATGGGTCTGCGCGAAAACGCCCAGCAACTCGATCTCAATCGCGACTTCACCAAACTCGAAGCTCCGGAAACTCGAGCCCTGGTCGCGTTGGCCAACGATTTCGATCCTCACGTCTTCATTGATTGCCATACGACCAATGGATCACGCCATGGCTATACGTTGACCTACGACGTGCCTCACCATCCCGGCTGCTCGTCGGCGATTCGAACCGAGCTGCGTGACCAAATCATTCCGACCGTGACCGCGGATTTGTCGGAGCAAGGCATTCCGACGTTTTACTATGGGAACTTCAACGCGGATCGGACTCGTTGGTCCACTTACGGCTACGAACCGCGTTACAGCACGGAATACTTCGGCCAACGCGGCGTGCTGGCGATCCTATCCGAATCCTACTCTTACGCGACCTACGAGGATCGCATCATCGCGAGTCGCAAGTTCGTCGAGTCATGCATCGACGCGACGTTGGCTCGCCGCGCGGAAGTGATTGCCGCGGTCGATGCGGCGCAAAACGGTCAAGTCGATCCGCGACAACCGATCGACTTGCGTGCGGAACTGGCCGTGTTTCCCGACCCCTCGATCGTCGTCTATCGCAATGAAGACGGAAACGATGAAGCTCTCGAACTGGAGTTCTGGGGGCGATTCGAAACGAGCGAGGGTGTCTTGCCTCCCGCCGCCTATGTCCTGCCGCCCGGCATGAGTTGGTTGGCCGAGCGTCTCCGTTGGCACGGGCTCACGGTCGAGCGAACCACCGAGGATTGGACTGGCGAAGTCACTCAATGGGATTGTCGCGAACGAACCCAGCAAGACTCGTTCCAGGGACATCAAAAGAACGAACTCGTCGTTGCCCCGGTGACTCGTGAACAGACGATCCCGTCAGGCTCGTGGCTCGTTCGATTCGACCAACCGCAATGGCGTTTGCTGGCTCAGCTCCTCGAGCCACGCGGTGTCGACAGCTTGGTGGCGTGGAATTTCTGCGACGATTCCATCGCCGTGGGACAACCGCTCCCAATCGTGCGGATCGAGCGCGAGCCGGTCGGTGCGATCGCCAGTTTGGCCGCTGAACCGATCGAGACGATCGAACCGAGCGAGCAGCTCACGCTCGATAAGGTTTGGGGACCGGACGGTCGAGTCAACTACTCGGGCTCGAGCGACATGTCGATCAACTGGGTCGATGATCAACCTCACTTGCTCCAGCGACGCTGGAACAATCGACCGGTCTGGGTCGACGCGGCCACGGGAGCGATGGGCTCGGTCGACGAACCGGAAGCCGATCCCACCGAACGAGTCGCGGAGCTGCTCGAGGGCTGGGAGTCGATCGACGAGCGCCGCGCGCGCGGGTTGGCTCGGCGAGCTCGCGGCAATTCGGCCGGAACGCAATACGTACTGGAGCACGAGAACAACCTCGTGTTGATCGATTTGGCGGCGGGTGAAGTGAGCCGGCTTACCGAAGGAGACATCCCGGTCGAGCTCGTTGAGTTCTCGCCGAGCGGCGACCGAGTCGCGTTCGTTCGAGGCAACAACCTCTACGTCGTGGCGGTCGACTCAAAGGAAGTCGAAGCGGTAACGACCGAGGGAGACACGCACCATTTCTTTGGTAAGTTCGACTGGGTTTACCAGGAGGAACTTTACGGGCGCGGCAACTTCAAGGCGTATTGGTGGAGTCCGAGTGGCCGCTATCTCGCGTTCTTGGCGCTCGACGAAACGAACGTGAACAACTTCACGGTGACCGACCATATTCCAGTTCACCAGGAACTGGAGGTCTCGTCCTACCCGAAGGCTGGCGATCCCAATCCCGAGGTCGGACTCGGTGTGTGGGACCGAGAATCGGGTGAGGTGCGTTGGGTCGACCTGAGCGTCACGACCACCGAGGAGCCACTTGTTTCACGAGTCGGCTGGGCGGGCGACCAAGATCAACTCGTCTATCAAATCCAGGACCGCGTGCAGACGTTCCTCGACTTTCGCCGGTTTGATCCGGCGAGTGGCACGAACTCGCTGCTGATTCGAGAAGAGAGTCCGGCTTGGATCGAAACGCCGGGCGATCCCACGTGGCTCGCCGACGGTCGATTCCTCTGGCTCAGTCCGAGAACCGGTTCACAGCACTTGTACTTGTGTGAAGCCGATGGGACGGTGGCTCGACCTCTGACCAGCGGTTCGGGCGAGGTTCGTTCCGTGGTCAAGGTGGACGAGCGTCGCGGCGAGGTTTGGGTGTTGGGAACGTTTGATTCGAGGATCGAGAGCCACGCCTACCGAGTTTCGCTTGACGGTGGCGAGGTGGTCCGAGTCACCCAGCCGGGCTTTAGTCACAGTGTGCGTGTGAGCCCGAGTGGCGAGTACTTGGTCGACATTCTGAGTCAGGCGGGCCGACCGATACAGCTTTGGCTTATCAATCGCGACGGCCAGCGGCAACAGATCCTGGATCCCAACACGCCCGATCGATTGAGCCACGTGCGGATCCAAGCCCCTGAGACGCTACAGGTCGAGGCGCGGGATGGACATATGCTCGACGCGCAGATCATTCGGCCTTTCGATTTCGATCCGACGCGCAAGTATCCGGTGTTGATCTCGGTCTACTCTGGACCACAAGCGCCGACGGTTCGTCAATCGTGGGGCGGCACGACGTATCTGTGGCATCAGATGTTGGCCCAACAGGGTTACGTCATCTGGATGTGCGACAACCGCTCGGCGACTTACGGCGGTGCGTCCGATGCGTGGCCCATTCATCGTAACTTGGGAGAAAATGAGCTTCGCGACATCGAGGACGGCATCGCGTGGCTCAAGCAACAACCCTGGATCGACGGGGATCGCGTCGGCATTTGGGGTTGGAGCTATGGAGGTTACATGTCGGCCTACGCGTTGACTCACTCGAAGAACTTCCGACTCGGCATCGCGGGGGCTCCTGTCACCGATTGGCGGAACTACGACACGATCTACACCGAACGGTACATGGGGCTTCCAGGTGAGAACGAAGCGGGCTACGAGTCGAGCAGTGTCGTCGCCGCGGCGGCCGACTTGCACGGCCATCTGTTGCTCATTCATGGTTCGATGGATGACAACGTCCACCTCACCAACACGATGCAGTTGGTTTACGAACTGCAAAAGGCGAACAAGTCCTT
>JAGQPS010000338.1 GCA_020426595.1 Planctomycetales bacterium | reverse complement strand
GAAAGCACGTTTTCAACCGCCTTGTATCCGAATTCATCCGTCGCTCCGTACGACACACCAGGCTTCACGCCCGCGCCGGCGAGCCAACAAGTGAAGCCACTCGGATTGTGGTCCCGACCACTGGCTCCCTTTTGGAACGTGGGCATACGCCCGAATTCGGTACACCACACAACGAGAGTGTCGTCGAGCAAACCGCGCCGATGGAGGTCTCGCATCAAGGCGGCGGCCGGTTGGTCGAGCACTTCGCCATGACGGTCGTATTGATCCTTGAGCGTCTTGTGACCGTCCCAATTGCCGACACCCTCTCCCATGGCGTACGCCCCATTGAAGAGCTGCACGAATCGCACGCCTCGTTCGAGCAAACGACGCGCGAGAATGCAATTGCGGGCGAAGCCAGCTTTCACGTTGTCGGTCGAGTCGGCTCCGTATTCATGCAGCAACCACTCGGGTTCGGAATCGATGCCAACGACATCGGGCACCGAGAGTTGCATGCGGGCCGCCAGCTCATAGGAAGCGATGCGAGCGGCGAGCTGACGATCGCCCGGATATCGCTCGAGATGCTCCTGATTGAGGAAAGCGACCATCGCGCGAGTCGCTTCGTCCTCGGACTCGCTGATCTGCTCGGGGCGAGCCAAATGACGGATCGGCTGCTGCGCGTTGAACGAAGTGCCTTGGAAAGCCGCGGGCAGGAAGCCAGGCCCCCAATTGTTGACCGCCGATTGCGGGACTCCACGCAGATCCGGGATCGCGACGAAGGCGGGCAGATCCTGATTCTCGGTTCCAAGCGCGTAGGAGGTCCAAGCCCCCATGCTGGGAAAACCCTCGAGCGTGAACCCCGTCGACATGTAGTTTTCGCCAGGACCGTGCGTGTTGCTCTTGCCCGTCATGCTATGCAAGAACGCGGCGTGATCGGCCGCCCATTCACCCAGTCGCGGCACGAGGTCCGATGTCCATTTCCCGGATTCACCTCGAGGCCGAAACGTGTAGGGACTCTTCGTCAGCGCGCCTTGCTCCCCTTGGAACGTGATCAAGTCGGCCGCGCCCGGCATTGGCTCGCCATGGCGTCGCCATAGCTCGGGCTTGTAATCAAATGTGTCGAGGTGACTACAAGCTCCCGAACAAAACAGCACTAAGACTCGCTTGGCCCGAGCCTCGAAATGCCCAGCACGAGGCTGATGGGGAGCCGCCGGGTCGATCTGGGGCGTCCAGCGCTGGTCTTGCGCGGCGCGGAGCTGTTCCTGCCCCAGAAGATAAGCCGCGGCAATCGAGCTGAGGCCACCGAGCGTATGACTCAAGAACGTGCGTCGCTCCAGCAACGAACGCCCGACCTCGGAAAGTCCAACCTGGGGACGATTGTGTGTCATGCCCGTAGCCTCCATTGTCAACCTTGCCACGCTGGCCGCCCTGCGGCGGATACCGGGTGAACCCAACCGCATCTCGATACACGCCACGGAAGCGACGCGACCAAGGGCCCAGCGAAGCGATCAGTATAACCGTGCCGAGACCGTGGGCTCAAAAACTCGCGGCGGTCGGGGGGCAAGGTAAAGAACGTCAGGCGGTCGACTGGAGAACGCTCCATCAATTGGAGAGCTGTCGCTTGAGATCGCCGATCACCTCGGCCGCGACGTCGACTCGATGAGCCGCCGCCACGCCATCCCAACCGGGAACCGCATTGACCTCCAACAGCCAAGGTTGGCCATCGAGGTCGGGGAGCAAATCGACTCCCACGAACCAACCGTCGACGATCTTTGCGGCACGGCGTGCCAAGTCGAGCCAGGACTCGGGCGGATCGAAGGGCTCGGCCCGCCCACCTCGACTCACGTTCGTGCGCCAATCCGAATCATTCGAGCGACGGATGCTCCACCACCGATCACCCAACAGCAAGATCCTGACATCATGACCGCGATGAGCAACGTACTCCTGCAAGTAGATCACACACCCGAGTTGCAAGAGCGTTTTAAAGGCTCGCTCGGCCAGATCGATTTGGTCGACGTGCATCAAGCCGCGACCTTCGCCACCAAACAATGGCTTGACGACGACATCGCCACCAAGCCGCTCGAATCCTTCCATCGCATCCGTCAATGTTTGGCAAGCGATCGTGCGGGGCACGGGTAGACCAGCTTGTTGTAAACGACCCAGCGTGAGGTACTTGTCGATCGCAACTTCCAAGCAACGCGGTCCATTCACTACTCGAACGCCGGCGGCTTCCAGTCGATGCAAGAGGTCGATGCGAAAGATGATTTGCTCGAGGCTCCCTAGCGGCATCGTCCGCACAAGGACCACATCCCGCGCCGTTAGGTCGCCACCGACTCGCGTCCCACAAGTCCAGTGGTCCGAATCGATCCGAGAACTCAACTCATGAAACTCGTGCAGCGCGACATCCACGCCGGGCTCGTCGCGCGCGGCCGCCAGGAGCTGTTGGGAATAACGACCATCCGGGTGTCCCAGAATCGTGAGCTTCATTGGGGAAGGGAGTGAGTAGTGAGTAGAAAGTAGTGAGTAGAGGACAGAGAGGAGAAAGCAGGAAAGTGAGAGATGTGAGCGTGAGTAGAGACACGGGAAAGACGGAGCTTGTGGCGGTTTGGTGGGGGCCTAGTGACCGGTGAAGCTCTTGGTCAATACGTCTCGTGCGACGGAGCCAAACTCAAGGCAATGTCCGGTGGTTCGGTTGACGATGCGCACCGCCGCCGGGCTGAATAGCAATGGATCGATGCGATAGAAGTCACGCCCGTACGCCTCGAAAATCTCGCCGAAGGGGCGCCCAAAATCAGAGCTGCCCGACGAGGGAATCCGCGGGCCAAGCTCTTCCCAGTCGACCTCCGAGCCTTCCACCCACAAGGTCACTTCCGCGCCGTACAGCACCGAGTCATTGGTCCACCCCATCGCGATGCGATCCTTGGTGATGGAGGGAGGCAACGGCGCGGTCCCACGGGCCGACACGATCGCGGTGAGTGGTACGTGGAGCTCATGGAGTTTGTGCAAACAGGTCTCGATACCGCGAGCCACGATCTGCACCATGCCCGCGAGACTCGAAGTCGGAGCGATCGCGAGGGTCAGATCGGACGGAGCAATGCGACATGCCTCGGCAATGGCGACCGCGACCTCGTCGCTCGGCAGTTGCCGAGTCTCAAGGATCCCCACCGTCCTTTCCGCCGGCATGACGAGCCCACATTCCTCGAGGACTTTTTCTCGCCCCCGCGCGGCACGGAACGGTCCCGACCCCATGGCGAAGTAGTCACCCACGGAAACGGGCCAACCCGCATACTGAGCTCCCAAGCACGCGGCCAGTGGATGATCGGTGACCACGTCCACCGCGAGTCCCGCGGGAGAGAGATCGCACGATGAGAATGAAACCGACGCCAAACCACCCAGGCAAAGTTCGGCCAATAACCGCCCCGCTTCCAACCCGCCAGGAACCTGGGCACCGAAGTCCAGGACGGTCGTGCCTGACGCAAGAGCGTGCCGCGCGACGCGCAGTCGCTCGCAGCGAGACAACACGTCGGCCTCGAGCAGCTCGACCGCGTTTTGATGAACCGAGATCATTTCAACCCCTGAAGCAAGGAACGCACCGACCCATTTCCGTGCCCATCATCGGGCCCAACCAGACGGCCGCGGCGACACGTCCGGCTCGCCACCGAACCGACCAACGAATTCACGATCCGCCGTGGCATGTTACCGGTTTCGCTGCACGCTGAAGACTAGGGAGGTCGTCTTGAAAGGCGATGACCAGGGAGGCGCGGGATGCTGGATCCAGGAGTTGATCGTCGCGGCGACTCGGCGGTCCCTCGCCCCATGTGCTTCCCTGAGGGAGTGCCGCTGGTTACGGTTGGTGTCACTTCGCCACGTGGCAGTTTCGCGGACCTGGGAGCGCATGAGTGTCGAGCCACACGATCGAGAATTACGTCAAAGCGATCTACTTGATCACGACTCATCAGGAGCTGACCTCGAACACAGGCTCGAGGGAGTCGCCTCCCGCCGCGTCCACCGGCATGTTGGCCGAGGCTCTGGGCGTGCTGCCCGGTAGCGTGACGAACATGCTCAAGACGCTTCAAGCAAGCGGGCTGGCCGACTATCGCCCGTACGAAGGAGTCACGCTCACGCAGGCCGGCCAGGCGTTGGCGCTCCGCGTCCTGAGGCGACACCGGTTGATCGAGCTTTTCCTCTGCCAAACCTTGTCACTGACTTGGGACGAGGTTCATGAGGAGGCGGAAAACATGGAACACGCGGTCAGCGATTGGCTCATCGACCGCATTGATAACTTCCTGGGAATGCCGGCGACCGATCCTCATGGCGATCCCATTCCCCGCCCGGATGGCTCGATCGCCGCGACCGACTATGTTCCCCTTACCACGCTGAACGTGGGGGCCTGTTTCCGGCTGGTGCGGGTGATGGACCAATCGGTCGAGTTTCTCAAGTACCTCACCGATCAGGGGCTCGAAATCGACTCGGTCAGCGCGCTTGTCGAATTGGCCCCGAGTGCGGGAGTGCTGAGAATTCGGCGGGAGAGCCGTGACGTCGTGCTCGCCTATGAAGCGGCCGGGAAACTGATGGTTCGGCGAGAGCCCGTTTGACGAACCCTACCCCCGCTTCGTACACTCTAGGGCTCGCTTGGCACCTGACTGCCGATTAGTGGATCCCGCGAAAGGGAGTTGTGAATCGAGTCAGGCCTGAAATATGGAGCAGCTCTAAGCGGCGTAACTTTGTGCGGGATCCACTAATCGGCAGTTTGAGAGCCTCGACGGTTTGCTTCTCTCCGAGGTCGACTCGGCGGTTTCTTTTCCGCCTCCTAATCGTCGGCCTGATGGCCTCGTTCTTCTAACGAGTGCCGACTCCACGTTTCCTATTACGGGGTGAATTCCGCTTGGATTATCGCGCTGGGTCACTTATCGCTGGGGGACCTAACACGCGCGCCGGGGCTCGCCGCATGTCGGGGCTTATCCCGCTCCGGTCGGTTGCGAACATCGTTTGCTTGAGCCCGCGAATGAATTCAGGCCGACGGGTTCACGGTCGATTCGGCTTCCTTGGCTGCTTGCTCCGCGGCCAACGCCCGGGCCTTTTCCTGCCTCGGCAGAATCCAAGCGAGATGGAAGAAAAGAAGCGCCGCTCCGCATACGAGTAGCGAATCGGCGAAGTTGAAATTGGGCCAAGGATCAAAGCCCGGCACCCCCTCGAGCCGGAAATAAACCCAGTCGCGCACCGCACGGACTTCATGCGGCGCGGGGTCCGCTCCATGCCACAATCCGAGTCGGTCGTACAGGTTGCCAAGGATTCCGCCCATCACAAGGCTCATGGGAACCAGCAACCACCAGTCTTTTCCCGCCTTGAAGACAAACAGCCAGACGACGATTCCAACCACCGCGACGATCGCGATGATCGCCAAGGCAAGTCCGCCCCCTTGGCCAATCCCAAATAGGGCTCCTTGATTGAGACTCGGCTGAGTGCCGAGAACA
>JAGQPS010000337.1 GCA_020426595.1 Planctomycetales bacterium | reverse complement strand
CGAGGCTACGGTATGGAACTCAAGCGTACTGGCCCCGGAACTAGAAGGTGTTTTCGCTTTCGTTGATCCGTGCAATCAGGTCACCTCCGTGTACAAATTGGCACCGAACGGCGGCGTAACAGCCGGGTCCAGGGCGACGACCTCGCACAGTTCTCCAACCACGATTGGGAACTATCGGCCCATGGCCCCACGTTCAGTACGAACCAAAACTCGTGAGCAGTGATCGCGAGCGTCGTTCGGAAGGCAACTAATTCGCTCGGCCTCTCTCCGCCGAACGCTCAAGAACCCAGGGCCGAATCAGTGCTTGGCTTATGAAATCGAGAACTGAAGTCAGATTCTCCGCGCATCGCACGGTCAATAGCCATCCTAGAAGTCGAGGAACTCGAATGCTGGAACGAATTCTGGATCGATTTTTGCCATGACTCGCATCGTGTATCCACCGAAACACTTGTTTCCATCAAAAATTACCCAGTCTTTAACATCTTGCGTACTGAAAACCCTTCTGTCACCCAGTTTCAGACCGGGAGTGTCGATCGTGTCGTTCGCGCAGATGCACTCGATCTCGTTGTTTGCAATGACCAGGGGCTCGAACCAAACAAACTCAAACCGACCGTCGCTTGTAGGGATTGCGAACTTGACGCCGACACCATCGTTTGGAATTGATTTCCAGTTGGCTTCAAAAAGGGGAAAAGTGTCTACAGCATGCTGCATCGCATCGTTCATGTCGGCATCCGATGGATCGACGCCCACAACGAGATCGCTTGGCGGATTGTTGTCGCATCCAGTGGATAAGACAATGAAGACCAACAACAAGCACTTGCGGAACATATTATCGCCAATCGTCATGTGTTACGGATTCATCGAGTCGCGGTGAACGGTGTTGATATTCGGATCCGCGCGACCCGTGGCAACGTAAGCGGTGCTCCATTTGTCGGCGGGTCGGTCGGAGTCGAGTCACGATGTTAGGTCCTTGCCATCAATTGACGGAGACAAGGGACGACAATGAAGCAAGACCGGTTGCAATATCGGGGCTCCGAGGAAACGTCTCATTGGAAAGCAGGCCGATCGGCGGCTCGGTGTCCATTGCGTTGTGATTTGCGAGTTTCGATCATCCGATGAGTTTCCAATCGGCTTCGTCTTTGGCTGGATCGAACGAACCCAAACCGAGAATCAGTGTATCGGTACCGCTGAAGCGTCGCCATTCCTGAATTGAAATCGCGTGGAGCTGTGTATCCCATGTGACATTTCGGTCATCGACGGTGATGTGGGGAATCGCGGTGCGTAGGTCATCGAGATTCGTTAGGAACTCGTCATCGGTCTCGTATGGCGGGATCAGTGGTTGTATTCTTGTCTCCCCTCGTTCGTAAGTGACGAGCAAGTCCCCACAGCGACAGTTGAGCCGTTGAAGCGCGCCTTCGTCCACGAAACAAGCAAAGTCCCACTCGTCGTCGTCGGAAATGATGGACAGGATTGGAGTGCTAAGCAGGCTGTTCAAGAGCAACCCAAAATTGATGTACGTTGTTTTGAACGAGTTCGCCAATTTGCGTTTGCTGAGATAGCCTTGGACGGATTCGAGGTCATTCAGTTCGGCGGGAAACTCCAGCGGAATGTCTGCGGCTGGGACGGGAGTCTGAAATGGATAATCTGTTGGCCGAGAAGCCCGAAACGCATCGATAACGTAGACGTGGGCGGACTGATGAAAGTAAACGCGATATCCAATCGACGAAGGTAGTTTTGCCAGTCGGTTGGCGTCTGGTTTGTCGCGTGCGATGTGCGCGGAGATCAGATGTCCCATGGGTCGCGCGATTCCTTTCGTAAGGACTCTGTCGTAAGGAATGTCGTGGCTCAGCGGGCCGCGACGAAAGGCACAGCCATTGTCAGAGCACTCACCGCCGCCGGTCCGGAGCCGCCGATGGTTCGTCGACTCGGACTGACCATAGCGGTTATTGCTTGGTCAATTGAGGGGTTCGATCATCCTCGATTTGCGAGAATCGCGCTAGGTAGTGCCATACCTTCTTCAAGTCATCATTCGCGTACTTTCCCGTCCAAGAAGCGCTTCCGATAACCGAGGGAGTCAACCAACCATCAACGGCGAGGGCGCCGGCTAAGTCCACGTACCGTTGGCCACGATACTCAGGGAACTGTTTCACGACATCGATCGCGACACGAAAGCCCGAATGCCATTCTATCGGGACGGGCAACGTCAGCGCATCTGCCTCAACGCGTGTTCCGGCATAACACGAGTCAAGCACCAAAGCCTCAACATCTTTTGATAAATCCACAGGTCCATGCACGTGTGCCTCGATGTATCGATCAAGATCATCGCATTGATCGGAGTCACAAACTTCGATCAGTCCCATACAAGAGGCATTTCCGAAGCGTCGCGGTTCAAACACGCTGTCCGGGTAACAGAACGTTGTCCGTTGCAATACGTGGGCCTTTAGCCGGAAATGGGAGGATCCAAATCGCGGCGACGCACCGACAGCTCGCAGCTGATAGTTAAGCGCCCCGTACTTCGGTCGCCGGCACGCCGACTCACGATCATATGCGCCCGAAAAAATCCGACTCTCCCATCGCCAACGGTCCCCTCCCTCGAAAGCGGTGAGTCCACCGTTGCTGGTTCGTGTTTCGAACTGTGAGCGCAGGAACCCGTCCTTCGCTAGGGCCGCAAGCAGGCTTGCGTCTCCAAAGACTCGGTCCGGATGAAAATTTACCGTGACGCGCCAAGTAGGTGCGATTGGTGGTCCATCCGAGCGACTGGCAACGGCCTTGATTGCTTTCGATTCGGGGGATTCGGGAGGTACCGTCCACATGAGTCCACTCGGGGAAGTTTCGTGCCTGATGAATGTCTGCTGGATCCGGGCGGTGACGGAGGGCTGACCGCTGGAGGATCGATCTACCTCGCCGCGATGGTACGCGGCTTGGCCATTCAGCCCCTCGGTCCGAGTTCAATCATCGGTCAAGACGGAGATTCTAAGGCCATGCTGGCCGCATGCGGAGGGCAAATCCGAGTGAAGGTCGAGGTCTAGTTGGCTGCGGTCGATCCAGCCGCTGATCAACCGATTGGTGAGCAAGCCCAATTTACGCAAAGAGTGAGACACAACGTCAGGTTACTCTTCAATCCAGTTGGACGATTCCTTCCGTAAAGATCGCTGCTCAGACCCGAGTGCTCCTGATGTTTCCTCGGCGTCGGCGAATTCACCGATGTCGCTCGACGCGATGTCTACGCGAGGGGCTTGCTTCGTTTGTTTCCGTATCAACGCTTCGGTCGCGAACTCAACTGCCTTAGGACCTCACATGCTAGGGCCCGCCGCCGGAGTATTGCCCCACTTGTCCTGTAGGGGCGATAGGCTGAACTCCCAATGCGAAGCAGTCCCTCGGCTGAATGGCCTTGGTATTCAACCGGTGACGACGAGTCATTGACAAATCAAAGCGCCAGCGTCCGCGCCCCAATAGCATTACATTCTGTTGGACGGATTCGCCGTTTGGAAAGTCAGTGAAGCTTCTCGCCGTTGGCGATCATCTTGAGCAATGCTTCAAAGCGGCGCTTCCTTGTTTCTGGTTTTCGAGCGGTCCGTAGGCGATAAGCGATCGCGTAGAGATTGGCCTTGTTCAATGTCGAAAAGAATCGTTTTGAACTAGGGTCAGCATTCACGGCGGTGATGAAGTCGTCTGGTACCGTCATCTCACTTGCTGGCGCGTATGCGGCCGCCCATCGCCCGTCTTCTCTCGCGGCCTCCACGTGAGCCATGCCAAATTCTGTCATTCGTTTCTCGACGATCAATCGTTCAACATGCTCTCGATTACGCTTCGACCAAACGCTCTTGCGTCTTCTAGGCGTAAATCGTTGCAGGTAGGATGTGTCGTCGAGCGCCTTTTTGATTCCGTCAATCCACCCCCAGCAAAGAGCCTCGATCACCGACTCTTCCCAAGTGATCGTTTTAAGGCCGGAAGCCTTCTTGTGGATCTTGATCCAAAGTTCCGACTCCATTAAGTGATTGGCCGTTAGCCACGTTCGAAACTCATTGGGCGTTGAAAACGACCATATCCGGTCTGGAGTTGGGTTCGGCATTGAGTCTCTTTAAGCAGGATAATGTTGCGATGAACCAGGCCACGGTATTCAGTGTTGGTTCGGAAATGGCTTGATCGGGACTCCCGCTCGAGCGCTTGGCTCTGCCAGACCTACGCTGTCGCGGCGACCGCCGAAACAGCGTCGACTATTGCATTTGCGTCGCACGCGTAAAGATCAGCACCGCCAAACGGATTCAGTTCCAGAAGCCGAAGTTGGCCGTTGCAATCGCAAACATCAAGAACATAAACGACATCTGGGGCTGGAATCTCGGATGCGACAGTGGGCGCAAATTCCGCGGCCGCCGAATCTAAGGGAACAGGCAATGCACTTCGGGTCGTCGGATCATAAGCCGAGCCGGCAACAACCGATCGGTTCACGATTACGAAACGCCATTCGTTACCAATAGTCTGAATGGGCGCGGCAATCACGGGTATGGACTCATCATCGTAATAGAAGCCGATGTCGAGTTTGGCCATTGTCAGCGTGCCAACAGCGACGACCCGCCCACTGAACGGCTTAAGCGGACTGTCGGGTCGTACAAAAAGGCGGTCAGTCGCCCCAAGATGGCTTGCGATCTCAGTTGCGTTTGAGACCAATTCGTTTGCGGCGCAGAGGTGCCAAGTCTCGTGCACGAGCAAGTGCCGGGCGGATTCGTACCAAGCGGAGCAACGAAAAGGCTCGACAAGACAAAATGATCCGGGCGACCAAGGAAGTTCGCTCGCGATACGAGCCGCGTTGCCGAGAGAGCCGTGAAACACGACGCACGCACTGGGAACTCGCGACGGTACTCCGTCGGACCACCAGGCATCGGACCAATCAACAAGACAATGACCACGATTACGGATCGCGGTCCGTAACGGTTCGTGTGTCTCGGGGAATATGTCGGGCTCAAGAACCCAGGTTACGTTAGGCATCTGCTTGGATGGCGGTAGGTTGCGGTTAGCCGGGCCGGGACGAACGGCGTCAACTTAAGTTTACCGGCGTCCGTGGCTCCGGTGCGACGGTTTGTTATCCGCCGTCGTTATGCACGGACTCCTTCGGCAGGCGATCGTCGAACAGCGTTTTCGCCTGCGAAGCCAGAAGGCGTGAAAACCGAAAGTCGTCGTCCGCGTTGCAGTACACGACCTTCGTGACGGTGTCGTAAACAAGGAACAGAAACTCGCCGTTATCGAAGTCGCAACCCTCAACAACATAGTATCGGTCACCCACGAGTGCCAAATACCGCGAGTCCGGCGACCACACGACTCGTTCGAGGCGGATCGATGGACTCTGGTCCTTTGATCTGAATATCTCCACGGAGTTACCGGAATTATTGTCCACTAGAAGTAGGCGAAAGTTTCGGTCAACGAACCTCATCGGCGGCTCCGCCACGACCCCGCTGTAGCGCCCGTTGGGTGCCGAGACTGGCGTA
>JAGQPS010000336.1 GCA_020426595.1 Planctomycetales bacterium | reverse complement strand
GACACCGACTACGCCGCCAAGGGGCAAGCCGCCTTGGACGCTCTCGGACGCGATGACATCGACGTCGTTTGCGTCCATATCGAGGCTCCAGACGAGGCGAGTCATGAAGGGCGAGCCGATGCGAAGATCGAGGCGCTCGAACGCATCGACTCCGAGATCGTCGGTCCGCTGTGGGCCGAAGCCCAGCGACGCGGCGATACGCGAGTGCTCGTCTCGCCCGATCATCCGACTCCCATTCGACTCAAGACCCATAGCCACGGCATGGTGCCGTTCGTGCTGGCGGGTTCTGGCGTGGAGTCCGGCAAGTTCGCGAGTTACGACGAAGCCGTGGCCGACGCCTCGCCGCATGTCTTCGCCGAGGGTTGGAAGTTGATGCAGCGCGTCTTGGGTTAGCGCGTCCTGAGTTAGCGCGCCATGCCGCAATGCTTCGTCCGACCGTCAGGGCGATCAAAGCGGGGTTACGAAAGCTGGAATGGCTGGGCACGACCATGAGCCGAGTGGTTTCTTGTCGTGCCAAGTGGGTTGGGCCTCGAGACCATCGGCAGCGAGGAATCGCCGTCGCGTCTCGAGAGTCCGAAGTCTTGATAACCGAGCCGATGGCTCAAGGTTGAAATGGCATGTCTCCGTTGGGTTCGAAGTCCGAAAGCAAAAACTCCGCTCCGCTGGTCGTGCAAAAGTTCGGTGGGACGAGCGTCGCCACGCCTCAAATGATTCTGGCGGCGGCGCGGAAAGCGATTCGCGCCCAACAAGAGGGCAACGGAGTCGTGATGGTGGTCAGCGCGATGGGCCACCAAACCGATCATCTGGTCGAGTTGGCCGATGAAATCAACGAAAACCCACCCGCGCGCGAAATGGACATGCTCCTCAGCACGGGCGAGCAGGTGAGCGTCGCGCTCATGGCGATGGCGATCGATTCGCTCGGCTACAAGGCGATGAGTCTGACGGGCGGACAGATCGGTATCCGCACCGATAGCTCGCACACCAAGGCTCGGATCATCTCGATTAGCACCGACCGAGTGCAGAAGCTGTTGGAGGAAGGCCACATCGTCATCGCGGCGGGCTTTCAAGGGATCGACGAGAATTTCGATATCACGACTCTCGGACGTGGCGGGAGCGACACGACCGCCGTCGCCTTGGCCGCGGTTCTCGGAGCCGACGCTTGCGAGATCTACACCGATGTCGATGGTGTCTACACGACCGACCCTCGCGTGCTGCCCGAAGCGCGGCGAATGAACCATGTGAGCTACGACGAGATGCTCGAGCTCGCAAGCCTCGGTGCGGGCGTGATGCACAGTCGATCGATCGAGTTCGCCAAGAAGTTCAATGTGCCGATTCACGTCCGGAGCAGCATGACCGACATCCCTGGCAGCATGATCGTGGCTCAGCCCGAGGTGCTCGACAAACCGGTCAGCGGTTGTGCGGTGACTCGCGACGAGGCCCGTATCACGATCTTCGACGTACCCGACGTGCCAGGCACGAGCTACGAGATCTTCTCGCGCATCGCGCGGCGTAAAGTCACGGTCGACATGATCGTGCAGAATGTCGGCGAGAACGACAAGGCGAACATCTCGTTCACCGTTCCGCGTAGCGAACTCAAGATGACGCTGGCCGCGGTCAACGAAGCGATCGCGACACTCGGGGCGGGATCGGTCAGCGAGGATGATCGAGTCGCCAAGATCTCCGCGGTGGGACTCGGCATGGCCGACCAGTCGGGCGTCGCCAATCGGATGTTTCGCGCCTTGGCGGACGAGAGCATCAATATCCAGATGATCACGACGAGCGAAATCAAGATCAGTGTGCTCGTGCAACGCGATCAGATGTTGGCGGCGTTGCGGAGCGTGCACCGCGCGTTCGAACTGCATATCCCACCGAGCGAAACCCAATTAGCTGCTTCGATCATAGGGGCTCCGGTGGAGCGAGTCGACGCCGTGGATGTGGTCGAACGGCTCCAAGGCATGGGCATGGAGGATCTGACCATTCATAGCGTGACTCTCGACAAATCCCAGTCGCGCGTCACGCTGCTCAAGGTCAAGAACTCGCCCGGTATCGCCGCCGAGATCTTCGAGACGGTGGCCAAGGCCGGTATCTTCGTCGACATGATCGTGCAGAGCTACGGCGAGAACGAGCAGGCCGACCTGACGCTCACCGTGCCTCGAGATTCGCTCGACCGGGCGACAACCGTCTTGACCGCGTTATCCGACGAGCTGGGTTGCGGTGGAGTCACGAGCAGCCCATCGATCGCCAAGTTGAGCGTGTCGGGAATTGGGCTGCGAAGCCATACCGATGTCGCCATTCGTACCTTCCGTGGTTTGGCCGATGCCGGCATCAACGTGCAGATGATCAACACGAGCGAGGTCCGGGTGAACGTCGTCGTCGACGGCGAACATGGCGATCAGGCGCTGGCGGTGTTGCAAGAGGCTTTCGCCGACGCGATCGGCTAATGAAACGCGAGAACCTGGGGCTCGGTGTATGTGTCCGTCGTGGATCCGAGACGCGGACGGGTTCGTTAACGCTATGCCCGCATGCGGCGGTGCGATGAGGACTTGAGGGCATGAGTGACCGGTTTGAAATCACGAGAATCGACGCGCGATCGGGCGACCCGTTGGCGCTGCTCGCGCCGCTGCGAGAGAAGCTCAGTCCGCGCGGCGATATCGTGAGCGAGGCGGGACGCCAACGCACCATCGAGGTGTTCGGTGAACCGCTCTCGCCACAGCAAGTCGTGACCAGGATTTTGCAACGGGTTCGCGTCGAGGGACGCGCTGCCGTCTTGGAGCTGACGGAAAAGCTCGACCGCGCGCGGGTCGATGCCGACTCGCTGCGAGTCTCGCCCGAGAAGTTGGCGGAGGCTCATGCCCAGGCATCGCCCGAGTTTCTGGCTTCGGTTCGGCGGATCCGCGAAAACGTTCGCCAGTTTCAAGAAGCAATTCTCCATCAAGACGTGTCGATCGAGCGGGCGCCGGGAATTCGACTGACTCAGCGTTATCTGCCGTTGCAGCGAATCGGAGTATGTGTTCCGGGCGGCGCGGCGGCTTATCCGTCGACGCTACTGATGACCGTCGTGCCGGCTCAGGCCGCCGGAGTGAAGGAAATCGCAGTCGTCGCTCCTCCCACCAAGTTCGGCGCCGACAATCCCGACGTGTTGGCGACTTGCCATGAACTCGGCGTGACCGAGGTCTTGCGCATGGGTGGCGCCCAAGCGGTTGGGGCGTTGGCTTATGGGATTGAAGGGGTGCCTCGAGTCGACAAGATCGTGGGGCCGGGCAATCTGTTCGTGGCTCTGGCCAAGAAGCAGGTCTATGGCGAGGTCGACATCGATTCGATCGCGGGGCCGAGCGAAGTGGTCGTGATCGCCGACGAAACGACTCGAGCCGATTTCACCGCCGCCGACTTGTTGGCTCAAGCCGAGCATGCGCCGGGAGCCAGCATCCTGATTACGTGGAGCGAGGAAACGCTCGAGCGGACGGCCGAGGAATTGGATCGACGTGTGCGCCAGCTCTCACGCTGCGAGTTGACGTTGCAGAGCCTCCGAGACTTTGGTTCGTTGATCCTGGTGCGAGACGAGCACCAAGCGTGCGAGCTGACGAACTTGCTCGCGCCCGAGCATCTGCACGTGGCGATCGACGAGCCGCGGCGGTTACTGGGGCGACTGCATCACGCGGGTGCGATCTTTCTCGGTAATTGGACTCCCGTCGCGCTTGGCGACTATGTGGCCGGGCCGAGTCACGTGTTGCCTACGAGCGGCACGGCGACTTGGGCGTCGGGGCTTTGCTCGAATGATTTCCTGCGACCGGGCAGCGTGATCGAATACGACGAGCAGGGCTTGGCTCATGACGCGGCGGACGTGCGGCAGTTGGCCGACAAGGAAGGGCTGACGGCGCATCGATCGAGTGTTGACGTGCGGTTGGGAACTGAGTGATTGAATCACGCGTTGGATCGGTTCAGAGAACCGGAGAATTCCATGGCCGAAGAGCTGGGTGTGCGCGAAGCGGTTTTGGCGATGCGCGGCTACACGCCGGGTGAGCAGCCGCGTGTGGGCAAGGCGATCAAACTCAACACCAACGAGAATCCGTTTCCGCCGAGCTCCAAGGCGATCGCCGCGATCCAGGCCGCGGCGACTGGGGCTCTTCAACGCTATCCCGATCCGGTTGGTACCGCGTTTCGCATGGAAGCGGCTCGCAAATGGGGCCTCGAGCCGGACTGGATTCTATGCGGGAATGGCAGCGACGATTTGCTCACGATCCTGACTCGGACCTTCGTGGGCGAGGGGGACCTGCTGCGGTTTCCGACGCCGAGTTACGTGCTCTACCGAACGTTGGCTCAGATCCAAGGGGCTCGAGTCGACGAGGTGCCCTTCCGCGCGGACTGGACCTTGGGCGACGATTTCACGTCGCATGACGATCGACTGCGGTTGGTGTTCCTGCCCAATCCCAACAGCCCCAGTGGCACGCTCTTGAGTCCCGAGCAAGTGGCTCGGCTCGCCGAGCAGCTTCCTTGTCCGCTCGTGGTCGACGAGGCCTACGCGGATTTCGCGACGACTTGTTGTATCGACTTGGTGCGCGACCACGCCAACGTCATCGTCACGCGCACGCTGAGTAAATCGTACGGACTCGCCGGTCTGCGATTTGGTTATCTCGTGGCTCGTCCTGATCTGGTCGCGCAAATGATCAAGGTCAAGGACTCGTACAACTGCGACGCGTTGTCGATCGCGGGCGCGACCGCGGCGGTGGCCGATGAGTCTTGGTTGCGGGGGAATGTCGAGCAGGTGCTCGCCCTGCGCGCGAGTCTCGCCGAGGGGCTCGAGCAACTGGGTTTCGACGTCGTGCCAAGCCAAGCGAATTTCGTTTGGTGCACGCATCCACGCGGCGGCCACGAGTCGTTGTATCTGGGGCTCAAGTCGCAAGGCATCTTGGTGCGCTACATGGTGTACGACGGCTGGGGCGACGGACTGCGGATCAGTGTTGGCACCCAGGATCAGCAAGCCGCTCTGCTAAGAGTGCTCGCCGAGATGCTGGCGTCGTGACGCGAATCGCATAGACCGGTGATCGGAGGCTCTTGGCGAAGCGGAGCGAGCAAGTGCTCGCAGGGCCGAACGACTCTCGTGAATCCGGAGCTCATGCGCGGAGCGAATGCCCACACTCGTGCGGCTTTGTTTTGGAGGCCGCGGTTCGTGCGATGGCGGGCGTGCGACATAGTCGGCTTTTGCTCCGCAAAAGCACGTTGCGCGTCCCTACCCGTTGCTCGACAACTAGGACAGTCACTCCGTGAATGCATGCCGCGGTGGCTCTTGGCGAAGCGGAGCGAGCAAGTTCTCGCGGGGCGGAGAGGATCTCGCGGAGTTTGCTCGGGGGACGCTGCCGGTTGTAGTGATTGCGAGAGCCCACCGAGTCGACACGACTACTTGTGGTTGACGGGCGTGCTATGATCTTGCTCGTGTTGGATCGTGATGGTGAACTTTCGGACGGACGGTGGGCATGAGTCGCACGGCGTTGATCGAACGGCAGACCAATGAAACTCGGATTCA
>JAGQPS010000335.1 GCA_020426595.1 Planctomycetales bacterium | reverse complement strand
GCGCAACATCTAAGAGCGTGAGCGAGGGAATCTTCGATTACTCAATCAAGCCAACCACTCGTCACTCCGCCAACGCTTTCGTCCAGCCCCGACTCCGACAACGCGACTTCAGTTCTCCTTAAAAAACGAGCATGCGAGTGCGGTACCTGAAGCTCTGGTGGCTCATCACCACGCTACCCATGCTGTTCGGTCTCGGTGGCTGCGGAGCATCAACACCGTCGTCGACATCGCCAACGGAGACGAGCACCGATCAAAGCGGTGCGTCTCCATCCGCGCATGGCGCTGAAACCCTAACCTCCGACAGCTCGCGCGAACCGGCGGCGAGTTCGGCAGCGATCGTTCCCACTTCGCCATCCCTTTGGGAGATGCGAGCCGACGCGGGCGATTCAGCCCCGGGCGAAACTCTGGACGCGGCTGCAGCCGCTGGCCGCAACGTGATCTTCGTGAGTGTCGACGCGCTGCAGGCGGCTCACGTCGGCGGCCTAGGTTATCCACGACGCACCACGCCATCGCTCGATGCATTCGCGCGTTGCAGCTTCCAGTTCTCGCATTGTTACTCCGTGGCCTCGTGGACAGTCCCCTCCTCGATGACCTGGTTCACGGGGGTCTATCCGTCCGAACATCGCATCGTCAACAAGTACGCGGTCTACGACGACACACGGCAAACGATCGCCTCGCTCAAGCAACTCGCGCCGAACCTCACGACACTGGCCCAGGAACTTCAATCGCATGGCTACCGCACGGCTGGTTTTTGTGGCAACGCGGGTGTTAGCCGTGGCTTCGGCTACGACACCGGCTTCGAGGTGTACGATCATGAATCGGCCAAGTTCGGCACCTTCGATTACAGCTTGCCTCGGGCCGTGAATTGGCTGGAGCAACGCGGCGACGACGACAAGCCGTTCTTTCTGTTCGTCCATGGGTACGACGTGCATGGCCAGGCGATGCCGAGCGACGGATTCGATGGTCGCTTCGTCTCCGAGCACTACGATCGTCGATTCGCGGGCACATCCCAGGAGCAGGAGTATCTGCGCGAGGAAGGTCTCGACCGAGGCCAACTCGATCTGCGTCCGGAGGACATCGAGTTTTGGCGGGCGATTTACGACGAGAAGATCGCGCGAGCCGACGCGAAGCTCGAGTCCTTTTTTCGCGACCTCGATCGACTTGGTTTACTCGATAACACGCTGATCATCGTGACGTCGGATCATGGGACGGAGTTCTGCGAACACGGCCGGTTCGATCATGGATTCACGCTGTACAACGAACAAATTCATGTGCCACTCTGGATTCACTTGCCGGGGCAAGTCACCGGCGTCGACTTGCCTCAGCCGGTAAGCAGCATCGACGTGATGCCGACGATTCTCGAGCTACTAGGAGTCGCGCCGAGCGACGCCGTCAAGGAACAGTCGCGTGGCGAGAGTCTTGTCGGAGCGATGCGAGGCGACGGCCAGTCTCGATATCTTTTTTGTGAAACCGACTACCGGGAGTTCACATTCAAGCGCGCGGTGATTTCGCCCGATCGTTGGAAGCTGATCTATACGCTGGAGACTCGTGAACGAGAGTTGTACGACTTGAACCAAGATCCGGGCGAACAAAACAACGTCGTTGCCGCGCATCCGGCCCTGGCCGATGAACTTGAAGGCCGGCTCTTCGATCACTTTCGCTTGATCGGCCACGACCTGCGAGCTCGCTCGTGGCAACCGGGCTACAACCCGGTCTACAGCTTCCCGAGTGGCAACTAGAAAGCCGCCGAACCGTTCCTTTCATTAGCCGATAGACGAGACCGCCAAGGTGGTACGCGGTTCGGCGTCAGGGCATCGACAGGCTCATGCGAGGCACCAGGAATCGGTGCCTTTTCTCGGTTTTGGACCTGAATTTCCTTTCCCCGGGCACTGGGTCCATGGTCATCTGCTTTGCGGCATGCCGCCGAGTTCGAGAACGATGAACGGGGAGTAACGATGTCCGAGGATCCGCAGCGCCGCATGGCTCCACCCGCGACGGACGACACGACGCCAACGAAGCAGGTTGCCAAATCGTCGATCGACGACCAGAGCCTGCAAACAACCCGATTCGCATCGCCAGCGTCCGCGACGCCACCGGCGAATGGTCGGGCGGAGGAGGGCGCCTTACCGCTGCCTCGGATTCCCGGCTACTCGATCAGTCACGAGCTCGCGCGTGGCGGCATGGGGCGAGTCCTTAGCGGCATCGAATTGGAGCTGGATCGCGAGGTCGCCATCAAGGTCGTGCTGGCCTCGTCCAACACGGATGCCGAGCAGCGTTTTATCGCCGAAGCCAAAATCACGGCTCGTTTGCCACACCCAGGGATACCACCGATCTATTCGCTCGGCACGACCAGTGAGGGCCAAGCATTCCTAGCCATGAAGCTCGTCCGTGGACAAACCATGGCCGATCAACTGCGGCAAAGAAGCGATTCAACGGTCGATCTCGGACATTGGTTGGAGGTGTTCGAGAGGATTTGCCAGGCTGTTGGATTCGCACATTCGCAGAACATAGTCCACCGCGATCTCAAACCTTCCAACGTCATGGTTGGAGCGTTCGGTGAAGTACAAGTCATGGACTGGGGACTTGCCAAGGCGCTCGAGTCCCACGACGAATCGACCGTCAACGTCGCGGACGAATCGCGATCGAAACCAGCATGGGATCACGACTCGCCGCAAATGACCCAGGCAGGTTCCGTGCTGGGCACTCCGTCCTTCATGGCTCCCGAGCAGGCACGTGGCGAAGTGGTTGACGTGCGAGCCGACGTTTTCTCCTTGGGCTCGATCTTTTCGATGATCCTCGCCGGGCAGCCGGCGTTCCAAGGTTCCTCGGCGATCGAGACGATCAAGCAAGCCGCGCGAGGCGATCTGTCCGATGCGTTCAACCGGCTCGATCAATCGACCGCACATCCGGAACTCATCGCGATCGCGAAAGCTTGTTTGTCGCCGGCTCCCAAGGATCGACCTCTCCATGCCCTGGCCGTCGCGGAGGCGATCGCCAGCTACCGCGCTGGAGTCGAACAGAGACTCCAACAGGCGCGGCAAGAAGCGGCAATGGCCCGTATTCGGGAGAGTGAACAAACCAAACGACGGCGTCTTTGGATCGCCGCGGCGGGAGTGGTCGCCATCGTCTTGGTGATTGGTGTCGTCGGTACGGGTATTGGTCTTGATCGAGCGAATCACGCCTTGATCAAGGCGAACGAGTCCAACGAAGTCGCGAATGGCGCGCTGCGACGCGTGACGGAGGAACAACAACGAACGCGTCAAACACTCTCCCAGTTGCAGGCTTCGCGGGAACGCAACATCCGTAACTTATCGAGCATCACCGACGACTTGGTCGAGTCGCGATTGACTCGTCAAAGCGAATTATCCGACGCGGATCGCGCTCTGATCAACGGGCTCCTGCCGATGTGGCAGGAAGTCGCGTTCCATGATGACGACGACCTCAAGTCGCTGGCGACGCGTGCTGACGGGCACTATCGGGTCGCTCGTCTCAACGAATGGCTTGGCGAACGGGATTCCGCCGCGGCTCAATTCCAGGAGGCGATTGGACTCCGCAAGCAATTGATCGAACAGGCGCCGAACGAAGCCGATTATCGACGTGAACTCGCGTTGGCTCATAACTCCTATGCCATCTTCCTGCGCGACAATGGAGAGCTCGGAAGCGCGGAGGAACATTATCGGTCCGCGCTCGACGAGGTCACTCGACTCGTTACGGACCATCCCGAGAACATCTCGTTTCAGCAAGATCACGCGGGTTGGTCCAACAACCTGGCTCGCCTTCTGGCTCGTTCGGGTCGTCCCGAGCAAGCTCTTGAGCTATTCAACGATTCCTTGGCGACGCGACGGAAGCTCGTCGAACTCGAACCGGAGCGAGGAGGATTCTTGCGAGATCTCGCCGAGTCGCTCAACAACCGCGCGTTGCTGTGGATGTCGTTGGGACAGCCAGAAAAAACGGCTGAGGATCTCAACGAGGCCCTTGCGGTCCGAGAGCGACTCGTGGAGCTGTATCCCGAAGACTCGGAGTATCGGCAGCATCTGGCCAGTAGCTACAACAACGCCGGCGCCCTCGCCATGAACTTGGGGCAGCCCGAAGTCGCCGTGGAACGCCTGCGTCAATCGCTCGAGATCAAGGAAAAACTCGTCCTTGAGTTCCCGACCGTGCCGAGGTACCGCGAGGAACTCGCGACCGCCGCGTCGAACCTGGGTGGCGTGCTCGCGACCATGGGTCGGTTCGACGAGGCGGAGTCATTGCTAAAGCTCGCGGCAACGGAGGCCGAGGCATTGGTCGCCGCGAATCCTTCGGTGCCCGAGTACCGAATGCTGTGGGCGCAAGCGCTCAACAACAAGGGAACGATGCTGATCGAGTCGGGCAAGTACGAGGACGCGCGAGAAGCGATCAACGAGAGCCTCGCGTTGAAGTTGGCATTAACGGCCGAGTTCCCGAACGACTCTTCGTTTCGCGATCAGGTTCCACCGAACTACATCAACCTCGCGATCTCCCACACTCGGCAATGCGACGACTCGTCCGACGCAGCGCCTCATCTTGCCGAGGCGATGCGATGCTTGGAACAGGCGGTCGAGGCGGGATGGAGTGATGCGGAAACCCTGTTCAACCAACCCGATCTCGAGCCGCTTCGCACCGAGGAGCCGTTTCTCAAGTTGCTGCGCGACCTCGGCTGGGAGCCCCCAGCACTTTAGCCGCGCGGCGTTCGGATCTAGCGAGAAGGCCAAACGCCCGCCGGCAAGTCTCGGCTCGCGAAGTTCCGACGTTACTTCTCAGTCCAGGTCACGGGGTCCGGGCCGAGTTCATCGGGAACCTCGGAGCCACAATCGGCTCGGCCACTCCCCTCGAGGCGGCTGACGATCCGCACGGTCATATCGTGCTCGCAAGGAATCTGACACGAGAGGCGGACCCCCGAGACTCCGCGTTCCGCGAGAATCGTCTTCTCGGCGGTCGTCATCTTGTCGGGTTCGCCCGCGACGAACTCGACGCGACAGGTCGTGCAGCGAGCCTTTCCTCCGCAGGCGTGCAACTGGTCGGTGCCCGCGTCCTCGCGCAATGCCTTGACCAGACGCTTGCCCGCGGGAACTTCAAACTCACCGATACCTTCAACCGTGATGCGCGGCATGAGGTGCTCCTCGACTCTCGACTTATCGTGAACGACGATCGACATTGAAACGACGCCGCATTGTTTGACTCGAGCATGGGAATTGCAACCCACGAGCCCAATACCGAATCAAGGGCAGGCCGGTTTGCGAGGCCGACCCGTGCGCTGCGGTGGCGTACGACATCGTCGGCTTTTGCGGAGCAAAAGCAGGTCCCTTCGATTGGTTTTGGCGGAGTTGGTTTAGGCGGAGAACGTGCTTTTGCGGAGCAAAAGCCGAAACTCTTGCGGCGTTACAGTCGTGCCGACCGAGCGAGTAACCTCGGTCGTGGTGAAGGCGGCTCATGTCCCCGCAATCGACGTTTTACATGCGAAACAGACGAACCGTCGCCGGTAAAGCCCCAAGGGGGCGCCGCATCACAGCCTAGGGTCAGGAGCCCAAGCGAAGCTGGGCGACGCAGCCCTAACTCAACGTACA
>JAGQPS010000334.1 GCA_020426595.1 Planctomycetales bacterium | reverse complement strand
GTAGCCAAGACGGTCACGTCGATACGCTCCACATTCACACGATCCACTAGGACTCGATGCTCGCCACTTGCCCCACCGGCATGGCCTAAGCCGTCAAGAAAGCGAACAGCCTCGCGAGGAGCACTCCCCGCGAGGCTGTTTTCATTCACACTACTATTCTCGACCACGCGTGCCGTGTGGTCGCTCGCGCGGTCCGCGGCCAACACGACTCGCCTTGGCCGCGCATGAGTTTCGCCGTCGCGGATCTCAATACTTGGCCCAGTCGACCAAGTCCGAAGCGTGAATACCAAAGGAAACCCGAAGCGTCAGCGAGGGATTCTTCGATCTCTCAAACAAGCCAACAACTCGCTCCGCCACCGACCTCCCTGCACGTACCACATCACAACGTGTGTGTTGGACTCACTTGAACGAGAAGATTCGACCGCCCGCGTCGGAGAAGTAAATCTCGCCCGCTTCGTCCTCACCGAACGTGATCACGGCGATCGACTCATCGCAATCGATGTCCTGAACATCCACTTCCTTGGTCTCCGCGTCGTAAGCCAACGACCAAAGCTTGCCCGAGACATAGTCGCCATAGACATAGCGACCACTCAAGGCCTCGATGCGAGTTCCGCGGTAGACGTTGCCGCCGGTGATCGACTTTCCAACGGTGTGGTCGTATTCAAAGATCGGATCGATGTACGTCACGCCGTCGACTCGACGATCCGTCTCATCGAACTGATGCTTGCCTTCACGCACGTTCCAGCCGTAGTTGCCGCCTCGTACGATCAGATCGATTTCCTCCCACACGTCCTGCCCCACGTCGGCGGCCCAGAGTTGTCCGGTTTCGCGATCGAAGCTCATGCGCCAAACGTTGCGCAAGCCGTAAGCCCAAATCTCGGGCTTCGCGCCTTCCTTGCCCACGAACGGGTTGTCATCGGGAATGAGGTAGCGGTGCGGGCTGTTGGCGTCGAGATTGACTTCGATTCGCAGGATCGAGCCGAGCCACGTACCGAGGTTTTGTCCGTTCCCCATCGGATCCCGTCCGGCTCCACCATCACCGAGCGCGACATACAGGCACCCGTCCGGGCCGAACACGATCGTACCGCCGTTGTGATTCCAGAACGGCTGCGGAATTCGCATCACCTCGACTTCCGATGCCGGGTCGGCGACCTCGGGATCGTCGGCCGAAACCGAGAACATGGAAACCACCGATACGTGAGGCTCCTTGTTGGTCGTGTAGTAGACCAGGAACTTCCCGTTCTCCTTGAAGTCGGGATGGAAGGCGAGACCGAGGAAGCCCTCTTCGTTCTCGCGATCCGAGTAGCGGACTCGGTCGGTTAGGTCGAGGAACAACCGCGGCTCGTCCGTGCTTTGAGCACTGTCGAGAACGTAGATCTCGCCATACTGCGACGCGATGAAGAACCGCCCCGAACCATCGCCGGCGTGGGTCAACACGATCGGTCGGCCGATCTCGAGATGGTCGAGAACTCGCTGGACTCCCACGTTGGCCGCCGGAGCCGGTTCGTTGGCTCGAGTGTCCGATTGCAGAGTCGCGGCGACGGTCAGGACAAGGCCTGCCGCGAGACAGCGCTGCCAGTAGAGTGTGCGAAACATAGGGCGGGATCTCCTCTGAGGTGCGGTCGCGGGGTCGCCTCGCTCGTTGCCCTGGAACCGCGACTCACCGGGCCGAGTTTGGGGGGCGTCGAGAGACGCTTGGCAATGGGCGGATTCTAGTCGGCGATGACCCGCAAGGCGACTCCTGGCCGGCGGTTCCGCGGGATGGTTGGGTTGGTCGCCCCGTTTGCCGCGCGTTGCCTGCCCGGTACCATTGACGTTGCGGGGTTAAGATGATTTCCCACGAGTGGGGAGCGAATCGCCCTCGGGCGATGGCGACGAGAATTCTCGGCGAGCAGTAGAACCAGAGAAAGGGATCGGCGGAGATGAGTTTTCGAGAGAAAGTGGACGGAGCGACCGCGGATGTCGACTTCGATGCCAATAAGTACCAAATCGAACTCGATACGACCCAGGGTAAAATCCTGCTCGACTTGGATCCGAGCGTCGCGCCGGAGCATTGCCGCAACATGATTGGCCTGGCCCGCAGTGGCTATTACGACAACTTGTCGTTCCACCGCGTCATCGAGGGCTTCATGATCCAAGGTGGCTGCAATCGAGGCGACGGCACTGGCGGTCCAGGCTACATGATTCGCGCCGAGTTCAACGACACGCGGCACGAGCCGGGTGTTCTCTCGATGGCCCGTTCGTCCAATCCCAATTCCGCCGGCGCGCAGTTCTTCATTTGCTTGGCGGCTCACTCGCATCTCGATGGCCAGTACACCGCCTTCGGCCGTACCGCAAACGCCGAGAGCCTCGCGGTCGTCAACAAGATCGGCGCGCTCGATACCGACTACAACGACCGGCCACGAGAACCGGTGATCATCAACACCGCGAAGGTGATCGAAACGTCGAAGTGACCCACCGATGGCGCACGGCGCTGTCGACTCGCGGAACGTGTCACTAGCCCTAGTGGCTAAGCGTGCCTGGCGAGACGAGTTTTGAAAAGTTCAAGGCAGCCTGGCCGGGCTGCCTTTTTTCGTGAACCTACCGCTGTTCAATTTCGTAGCACCAACTAACATTTCAATTGGTCGGACCGGCATCTCCTTGGGAAGCCGTTGTTCCATGTTCGGTTCGGTTCGTTATTACATCTCGATAGCCCTGTTGCTGTCCTTCGGCGCGTTTCAGGCCGTCGGACCGTTTTGGCATCGACATGCCTCCCATGATTCAACGGCAGGTCACTGCGGTTGTTCGTGCGGTGAGCATGGGTCGATCGCTGGCGAGCAACCGCGCGTATCGACGGCTCACCTCGATGTGCCGTCCTTCGATTCTACGTGTGTCACCGACCCCACGGCACGTTCGTGGTGCGGACGGATCGATCACGATTCTTGTGCGATCTGTCACTACTATCAGTCGGTTCAATGGCAAGTAGTTGAGTCGTTTTCCGCGGCGAGTCAGCTTCTCGGGACTCTCTCGATTCCGCCTCGCCATTTAGCTCCAGCACGGTGGATCGCCTCTCCCGGCGTTCGCGGCCCACCCACTTCCTCTTGAGCCGCTGTGTGCTGATCGATCGATACGCCTCCCCACGTTTCGCGCTGCGAAGCAGCTGTTTGTCGGCGTGATCACGTGGAATTCTCGCCACATGGCGAAACTTGTTGGCGGGAGCGTACCGGTCTTTCTCCAGCTCTTCCACGTTCGACGTTTTGCGACGGTTCGGTGGGCCATGTGGGCTCCACGACGCGCCGCGAAATGGCGTTCCAGATTGGGTTCGCAAGGCGAATGATTCGCCTAACGCGTAGCTCAATGCTGGCTCGTGGGATTGCCGCGCGCTGTGGCTGACGGCCCCGCGTTTCGACAGGCGTCAATGCCTGCTCGCACGGCGCGGCTACGACGATGTTTCGGCCTGGAAGTCGGAGGCTTGAGTCTCTTACTTCGGCGTGAAACCGTCGCACGAACATCCGTTCGCGGCCGGTGGTCGAGGCCCTTGTTCGGTCCGACCAAACCCTGACGGGTCCTTGATGCACAGCCGCGAACGGATCTTGTACCGGTGATGGACTGGTAACCACTTCCAGGCCAAGTCACTCACACGTCAACGAGGTGAAGCCTCCGTCGCCGATGGGGACGGAGGCATTGCCGAGCTTGGTCGCTTTCAGCGCGACGCTTGCCCTTCGGTGAAGTGGCGCGAAAGCAACAGCCGTTCGACAGGTTGGTACCGAACCAACCGATTCATGCCACACCGCTCGGCACTGGGTGAGTACCCAGTGAACGCAAGCGGGAACCGAGTCTCGGGAGCCGCGGCCGATCTCCGCGAGAACTCGGGAAACGTTTGCCTCGCGAGTCGTGTGGAACTGATCTTCCGTCCGAAACGAAACATCCAATCCATTGAGGTGATGCAATGTCCGTTCGTTACAACGCCGCACGTCGCGGTTTGACGTTGATTGAATTGGTCGTCGTCCTTTTGATTTTGGTCGGCTTGGCCGGCGTCGTGATTCCGGCGGTGACCAACATGGTCGGCCGGACGCACACGTCGTCCGGCGCGGCCAACATCAGCCAAATCGCCAACGCGCTGCAACGGTTTGAGGTGCAGTACATGAGCTATCCCGACAACTTTGATAGCCTTGTCACCGATCTCGGTGCCGGAACCGCGCTGAATACCTTGGATGGCGACCTCGCGCTAGATACGGTCGCGCTAAGTGCCGACACATTCGCGGCTCTCGAGGAAGCGGGGATCACGACGGTGGGCCTGCACGCGATCAATGATGGGACGTTCGAGGTTCCAACGCCAACCCTACTTGCCGACACGAATACGCTGCTAGGACTCACACCGGCGCAGCAAGTGGAGCTCGGCTTGGAAACCGTCGGGGTAGCCGGTAAGTACATCTGCCTTGGAGTCGGTTCGTCCTGCACCGCGAACGGCAAGACGATGATGGATGCTCCGGTTCACTTCCCCGAGTCGGGAGAGGCCAATCCGGCCACCACCTACGGTCGCTTTCTGGCGGTATTCCAAATCACGGACGGGACCGACGCGCTCGAGCGAGCCAAGCTCGCGGCCGTGATCTCTCCCCACGGCGCGGGGCTTGGTGACCACATCGCCGAGTACTTCGAGATTAGTCAGCAGGACTAAGGTTCGGACGGAGCCGGATGCGATTCGGCGGAGGCTGCTTAGGCGGTCTCCGCCGATTTTTCCGCCTCGTTGGCGCGATACACCATCAACTTGGGCTCAAACGATTCGTTGTCAGAGCCCGTTGTTTATGATGAGGGTTGCCGCTCCCTCCACCGCTTGGCGCGCCGGTTGCGTCATGGGGTTATCAGTGCGGCGATGGTTGGGGCGTGTTCCTGGGAGTTCGGTTGATGCAGGGGTTGGCTCGGTGGTTGAGCGACGCGGGCGTGCCCCGGCGCCGAATGGTCGGTACTCAACAGCCGTTGAACCAACCCCGCCGGCGTACCGAGCGAGGTTTTCCAGTGGTTCGGCCAGCCTTTACGTTGCTGGAGTTGATCATCGTGCTCGTGGTCCTGGCCGCCTTGGCTGGGATCGTGATTCCGTTGGTGACCACGACCAGCGATCAGGCTCGTGAGACAGCAACGCAAGCGTCGTTGGCCGAACTGCGGGACGTGATCACTCAGTACTACCAGGACATGGACAAAAAACTGCCGCGGCCTGACGATCCTTCCGCCACTTCGCGAGTCGACTCGGCTCAGTTGGTTTATCTGTTCGTCAATCCCGCGACGTTCGAGGACAACGACTCGGCGACTAGCGACACGCTGAACACCTGGGATCCGCGTTTTAGTCTCGGCTGGCGCGGTCCCTATGTTCTAGAACGAACGGGCGGGTACGAAGTCGATACGGCGCAAGGCAATCAGTTCACGACTCAGTACGGCAAGAGCGGTGATCCCTGCCTGCTCGATGCGTGGCAACGACCGATCGTGGTTCAACATCCCGTCGTGGGGCCACCCCACCAAGTTCGGCTCGTTTCGGCCGGTCGCAATGGATACCTCGAGACCGATCCCGACACACCCACCGAATTGCTCGCTGAATCCGACGACCTCATCCT
>JAGQPS010000333.1 GCA_020426595.1 Planctomycetales bacterium | reverse complement strand
CTTCGGGTTTCCTTTGATTTGCCACGCTTTTGAGTTGATTGGCCTGGGCGAAGCGTGAAAAGCGCAACATCAAAACTCACGCTTCGGGTTTCCTTTGGGTTTTGCACGCTTTTGAGTTGGCCGTCCGGGGCGAAGCGTGAAAATCGCAACATCTAAAGCGGTGGTTGGGGGCGTGGGCTAAGCACCGTCCCCTGCTTTGGGAAACGAGTTATGTACCGACCGCGGACTCCCATCATCCAATGCGAGGATTGTCGGTTTTCTGGCCCCGCGATCGATGCTCACCAAGGCTATCGATGGTGGATGATACCGATCGGATTCCTCGCGACTCTTACCGGGATTGGCGTGCTGTATCTGATTTCCGTCATGGCCAATTGGACCTACAAGGCGTGCCCCAGATGTCGATCCCGGAGACTCGCCACGGGAGTGGGAGCGGTCACGCCGGAGATGGAAGAGATCGTCAACGCGGGCCTCGAGTATGACCGCCGTCTACTCTGGCGCAACAAGGCCACGGTCTTGATCGCCTTGTTCTCGGTGCTCGCACTATGCGTTGGATATGCGGTGTACATCATGCAGTTCTATTTGCCACCGCCTCGCTGAGTCCATCCCGCCGCATTGCGTTACCACGGCCACGACAAGCCTATCGCAATACGCGGCCACTGGCTTCCTGTTGTCGCCACCGCTCGGCCATCGACTCGACCCGCGGATGATTGGGCCAGCCGTTACGCAGCCCATTAAGAGTCAATTGAGCGCTTCCTCGATCGCCGACTTCCCATTGCAAATCAGCGAGTGTCGCCAACAGCTCGATCGAATCGGGATCGTGCCGACGGGCCAACAGGAGACGCTCGATCGCTTCCTCGTGACGCGTCAATTCCCGTAACGCCAAGGCCTCGTGGTAAAGCACATCCGGCGGGACGGCGTCGCTGTCGAAACGATCCTCGAGCGTTTGCCAGGTCGCCAGCGCTCGTTGCGGCCGCTGTTCCCGTTCATACAGATGGGCGACTCGGGCATAGACCCAGTTCTGGGAATCGTCGATGGCGAGCGAACGCTGAAAAGCGGCCAGCGCGTCGCGTTGGCGGCCGAGGGCATCGAGCGCGTTGCCCTTGAGGTTCCAGCCGGCGAAGGAGAGCCGATCGATATCGAGCACCGCTTCCGCCTCGACCAACGCCCCTTGGGGATTGCCCGCGGCGAGATACATGTCACCGAGTTCCAAACGGTGTCGGACCTCGTTCGGATTGATCTCCACCGCCTTCTGCTGGGCGACCAAGGCCTCGTCGGTTTGTCCTTGATTCCACAGCGACTCGGCCAAATGACTATGGGCCCGTTCGTCCTGGGGACACGCCTCGACGGCGTCGCGGAAAAGCTCCTCGGCGCGATCCCAATCGCCATCGAGGGCCTGGGCCTGGCCCTCAAAAATGAACTCCCGACTCTCCGCCAGTTGCGACAGGGTCGAGGGACGACGCAACCCCTTACAGCCACAGTACGTTGGCCCACACAGGGCCAACGCGACGAGCAGCAGAGTGGAGTGGCGTGGTTGCACGACGATGCTCCGGAATGACCCGGTTGAGGCGATAAGTGGCTCGGGCCAGTACAAGTTCCCCTTGGCATGCCGTGGGGTAATTCGCGAATGATCGATCGCCCGCGGGTCGATCGCCCATTGTCGAGCCGGGCGAAAACTATCAGATTGTGACGACACCGCCTAGTTCGATCGCGACCCCGCCCGCCGACCGCCCCGGGCCATCGCCAACCGCGTGGAGATTGATCAATGCCTCATTGGTACGAGCACAATGGATTGCGGTTCGCCTATCCCGAGAACTGGCAAATCGAGGAAATCGACGTCGTCGGCCAACCGCTCGATATCACACTGCAAACGCCCGGCGGAGGCTTGTGGAGCCTGCAAAGCATCCCAGGGGGAATGTCTCCGGGGGAAGCCGCCGCTCAAGCGCTCAAGGGAGTCGAGGCGGAGTTTCAGGAAGTCGAGAACGAGTCGGCTCAGTTGGAGCTGGTCGAACAACTTTGGCTCGGCTTTGAAATTCGCTTCTTCTGCTTTGATTACTTAATCGAAGGACGCGTTTGGGCCTGTCGCATTCCGGGACGGACGTTGGTGTGTGTTTATCAAGCGGAACAAGCCGAGTTTGAAAAGCAGGAACCGGTCTTCCAAGCGGTCATGGCCAGTCTCTTCACCTCGGCTAGCCAGGAAGAAACCACCTAGACTCCCACGTTCGCGACCCACCGCTCCACCTCTGCCCGAGCCACTGGGGTGATGAAGAGCTGTTCGGGACCGGTTCCGGACCCTCTCTCGGTGGACCGGCTCCAGTGAGAAACACGAGGCGCTTGCAATCCTGGGATGAACGGCTTGGAAGTTTTACAAGGGCCCCAGCTCAAGCCTTGTGCGGCACCCCCAGGTCTTGGGCATTTCCTTCGCCGAGTCGGAGTGATTACGGAAGCTGGGGAAACCTTGCCGTCGATGGAACGGTCGAGCCGCTTTTTTTCCGACCGCCGCCTCGAATTGGCACTCCGAATGCAACTAACCTCAGTCGTTCACCTGAGGCTTTCAGGTGAGGCGAGAAGGACGGCCCATGGTTGATTAGCCAGGGACTGCACCGTGAATCTTAGGCAATTCGCCGTCGGGGTATGACGGCACGTCATGGGCAACTAACTTGCCCGCCATCTTTTCACGGCGAAGGGCTCGCCCCGATTCCTTGGTTTCAGGGAATCAGGGCGAGCCCTTTTTTATTGGCCAAGCGAGATTTTGATGGCTCAGCACGATGGGCCAACTTGTCGTTCGCCGCTCGATCATGGACATCCCCAATTCGATGGCCTACAACAGCCTCCTGTCGATCGGCCGATCCGAACCGGGCGAAGCGCGGCTTCGCACTGTCTGCAAGTGATCGGGCATCGAGCTCGCGCGCCGGCAACGACGCATGGGCGGCAACGCAACGGGCAATCACATTCTGGGCAATCACACACCGGGCGACGCGGCGAGGGGGAGCGTGCTCTCGCCACGCATGGTAGGGCAACTTGAGGGGCAGCATGATGAAACTGGGATTGATCAATTCGGCTTGGGTGCAAGCCCAACAGCCGACCGCGTTTGGTCTGCGCAAGACCAAGGAGATTGGATTTGACTGTGTCGACGTTTTTGTCGACCCACTCGATGTCGATGCCAAGGAGCGACGGTTGATTCGGCGCGAATGCGAAGCGCTCGAGCTCCCCATCGTCTCGATCGCCTGCGTCGCCGTCGGGCTCGTCGACTTCAATGCGTCCGTTCGCCGCTTTCATGTCGATCGGGTCAAGGCTTATCTCGATCTGGCGTATGAGTACGACGCGCGCAATGTCCTGCTGGTGCTGGGCGAGTACATCTGGAATCAGGAGGTGATTCCTCCCGAGGAGCAATGGGAGTTCGGCGTGGAAACCCTCAAGGTGCTCGGTGATCACGCGGCCGGACTGGGACTGGAGATCGCGCTTGAGCTCGAGCCATTCCCTCTCTCGTTGCTAAATTCGGTCGACACGATGGTGCGCTTCATCGACGAGTGCGACCACGATGCGGTCAAGGCGAATATCGACGTGTCGCATCTCGTGCTCGGCAACGTCGCTCCCGCCGAGCTGTCACGGCTCAAGGGGAAAGCCTGCCACGTGCACATCTCGGATTGCGATGGCAAGGTCCATGGCGACTTGCCGCCGGGACGCGGAGTCGTGCCGTTCGATGAATACTTGGCCGAGATCAAAAAGCTGGGTATCGATGGAGCGATTTCGATCGAGCTGGAATATTCGCCCGAGCCGAGTCGCATTGTCGAGTGGGTGACCGAGGCCTACGAGGAAACCGACAAGTTGATGCAACGCCACGGATTGCGGGGCTAGTTCGATGAGCAAGTCACCTCCAGGTGAACAGCTCGACTATCTGCCTCGTCTCCCACGAGACCGAAGCCCGCGCATCGGCTGTATCGGCGCCGGCTTCATCATGGCGGACTGCCATTTGGTGGCCTATCGGCAAGCGGGACTTGATGTGCGAGCAATCGCCTCACGCTCGCGAGAACGGGCCGCCGAGGTCGCGCGGAGACACCGCATCGAGACCGTGCATGGTTCTTGGCGCGAGTTAGTCGCCGATCGCCAACTCGACGTGCTGGACGTGGCGGTGCCTCCCGATCGTCAAGCCGAGATACTTCGCCATATCGCCAAGCATGGACGGCATCTGCGGGCGGTGTTGGCGCAAAAGCCATTGGCGGTCGATTACGTCGAGGCTCGTGATGTCGTCCGGCGGTTGCGGCGAGCCGGCATTCGCTTGGTCGTGAACCAGAACATGAGGTACGACCAATCGATCCGCGCATGTGGCGATCTGCTGCGACGAGGTCGTCTCGGCGATCCCGTGTTGGCCACGATCGATATGCGAGCCATCCCTCACTGGATGCCATGGCAGAAGCGGCAAGGTTGGGTGACGCTGCGAATCATGTCGATTCACCATCTCGATACCTTTCGGTATTGGTTCGGTGACCCGGTTCGGGTGTTCGCGAGCACTCGGCCAGACCCTCGGACGTCGCGCGACTTCAAGCATCGCGATGGAATCTGTCTCTATATTCTTGAGTTCGCGAACGGCGCTCGTGCGTCGGCTTGGGACGATGTGTGGGCCGGGCCGGCTCGAGAAGGAGCCGCCAGCGATATTGGGATTCGTTGGCGAGTCGAGGGGACCGATGGGCTCGCCGTCGGCTCGATCGGCTGGCCCAAGTATCCGCGCCGAACACCCAGCACGATCGACTACACGACGATCGCGGATGGAGACGTTTGGTTTCGCCCTCGCTGGAAAGAGGTTTGGTTCCCCGACGCGTTTATTGGCCCGATGGCCGAGTTGCTCGTCGCGCTCGAGGAGGATCACGATCCGGACTTGGCGGGAGAGGACAATCTCAAGACGATGGCTTTAGTCGACGCTTGCTATGTCGCGGCTCGCGAACATCGGGCGGTCGAGATCAAGGAAATCGAGCGAGCTGCGCGCGGGAAGTAATCGGGATTCCGATGCGCTGGACCGAGTTTCAATCTCTCCGGCGCGGGGATCTCCCCGGCAATGAATGTGCGGCGCGCCGATGATTGGTTGCTTGGCACGAAACAGGAATAGGCATGTCTGAATTCAAATACGCGATCTGCAACGAGACGTTTCAACAGGTGTCCGTCGAGGAGTCGTTCGCGTTGGCGAAACGCTACGGATACACCGGCGTCGAGGTCGCTCCGTTCACTCTCGCCAACGATTGTCGCTCGGTGGATCGAGCGACTCGTTTGGCGGTGCGAGCCGCGGCCGAACAACTTGAGCTGGAAGTGGTGGGACTCCACTGGCTGCTCGCCAAGACCGAAGGGTTTTATCTCACGAGCCCCGACCTGTCGGTTCGTGAAGCCACACGCGATTACCTGATCGCATTGGCCGAGCTCTGTTTCGATCTCGGCGGCACCGTGATGGTGCTTGGCTCGCCCCAGCAACGCAACTTGCTCCCTGGCGTCTCGTATGACGAGGCCGAGGGATACGCGGCCGAGGTCTTGCGAGGCGTGATGCCGACGCTTGAACGTCTCGGAATCGTGTTGGCGGTCGAACCGCTAGGCCCGCAAGAGGGTGACTTCATGCT
>JAGQPS010000332.1:3385-5604 GCA_020426595.1 Planctomycetales bacterium | reverse complement strand
CTTGATGTCGCACCAGTTGAGGTAGCAGGCCACGAGCCTCAGTTGCTCAAAACCGTATTCGGTTAAATCTCGACGAGCCTCCAAACGGACTCGATCGAGCAGAGTCGGCAGATAGACGGCCTCGGTAAAGTTCAGATGCTTGCCGAGCGAGATCTTCTGGCCTTTCGAGATCTCGCGTCGCAACTCCGAATTCCAAACCCAGATTCGGTCCGCCGGTATCGACAGCGGGTCAAAGCTCAAGGGAATGCTGGCTTGGGTGAGGTCCAGGCTCTGCAAGCTGCCGGCCGGGTCATGCAACAAGCGATTGCGGCGGCTCAGGTCGAACAGTCGCTCCTTCAAGCGAGTCAAAATCACTTGCCGACGCGAACCTCCCTCCTCGAGTCGAAAGCCTGGCACGGACCCGAGGTCGAACTCCAAGTCGACGGTTTGCTCGCGATAGTTCTCCAACGCGGCGATCACCGCGGCGAGATCGCCTTCACGCTTCTGTCGATCGAGCTCGGTGAGCCGACATATCGTCTGGGCCAACAGCGGGTGCAAATCGGGCCACTCGGGAAATGGGTTGCGGCGATACTTTTGCCACAGTCTCACTTGGTCCAGTTCGAAAAGGGGTAGTCCTTGCGCGAGCGAAGCGAGAACCAAACCCAAGACAAACGTGTCGGTCAGCGGGTCATGATGGCCGACTCGTTGTTCCCATGCCTCGTAGCCGGGTAGGTACAAGGCGCGAGTCAACGGCGCGGCTAGGTCCTCTTGGTTGGCGACCCATTGTGTCTGGTAGGTCGCATTCCCCGAGTCGATATCGTGATTCCACTGACCTTGATCAATGACATCCACCGCGCCTCGCCAAATACGGCTGAGGCGGTCGACTTCGGCGTCGTTATGAGTGGGCGTCGCGCCGCCGCCGGCGGTTAACCCCAGGCCTCCTTCGTCAAACTCGATTTCCTTGGCACCGCGTAGGCAAGCGACCTGACCTTGTTGGTGCAGGACCAGGACTTGCCGAGCGAGTGGCAGGAACACGTTGATCGCGTCCTCGGTCGTGAACCCGCCCATCGCGATGCGGGATTCCAGGAACTCGGCGAACGGACGAGTCATGATGCGTCTCCCTCGTCGCCGGTGTTGAGGTCGGTGGCGGCGATCCGATCGGCCGCCTCGGCGATCAGTTCCTCGGCCTTGCGAGTGAGCGAGGCGATCTGCCGTTTGCGTAGCTTGAGATCTCGGTGGAGCAGCTCGGACAACCGTTCCTCGACCTTGAGTTGTTGACCGAGGAAGATCGCCTGAGCGATGGCTAGATCACCAAGACTCGGATCGCACGTCGCGAAGTCGAGCAACAGGTAGCAGGCGTAGTCGCGTAATTCAGCGCCCGAGAATTCCAAGGCATTCGCCAGCGACTCGAGTGGTTCGGTCGCTCGAATGGGTCCCGATTCCGGGAGGCTCGGCGCGAACAGGCGAGCATGATTCACCGACGTTTCCGTCGCTCGCCACGCGGGGCTGAGGATGTGTCGCACGAGCTGTACGGTCCAATCGGTCCACCGACGTTGGTCGAGCAACGTCATGCGCGTGAGGTCGGATCGCCCTTCCACCAGCCGCTGAATATCGTCCTCCGCCTCGGTGCCTCGCTGGCTCCACCACAGCAACGCCAAGGCTCGCAGGTGATGTTCCGGGTGAGTCCAGCCCTCCGACCCCATCTGCCCGGCCCAGCCCCCTTCGCGCTCGAAGATCTCGGAGGCTTGTTGGAGATAATCGGCGCCATTGCACTGCGAGTTGCCGGTCGAGACTTTCACCAAGCAGCTGACGGTTGCCTCGAGCGATTCCGTGACTTGCAGGGCGACGCGGTCACAAGCGAGTTCATTGAGCAGTTGGAATCTGCGGCTCGTCTCTTGCCACACACTGGCGCCGGACTGATGGGCCCAGGCACCCAGCAGCTGATCGGCGATGAGTAACTCGCCGCCGTCCTCCGCCCAGAGGGCGGCGTGAGCCAGTTCATGGCCGAACAACGCCGTGAGCTCCGTGGCATCGAGCAATGACTCGATGTTGCCGGCCAAGGCGATGTGGAGTCGATCGGGGTGCACGACGATCGACGCATTCGGCTCGATCCGGCCCAAGGTGCGGTAGAGCGAGACGGGGCGGGTTTCTTGGAGCTTCTCGCGGGCGATTTCCAGGGCTTGCTCGAGCTCCGGTGCGGTGCCTTCCTTGAGTCGCGCATTGCGTTTGAGAATCGCCGT
>JAGQPS010000332.1:0-3286 GCA_020426595.1 Planctomycetales bacterium | reverse complement strand
CGGATCAAAGGCGATCCCGTTGAGGACCGCGTCTCGCGAGGCGACTCGAATTTCCTTACGCAACGCCGTGAGATCGATCTCCGCGATGACCTCGCCGGTGCCAGGCTCGATCACCACGATGGAGTTTCGGTACCAGACGTTCGCGTAAATCTTGCCATTGATGTATTCGAGTTCATTGAGCCGATCGAGCGTGCGGCCGTCTTGCGTCACGTCGATATGTCGAACCTCCTTCATCGTCTCGGGATCGACGAAGAACACTCGATCGGTTCCGTCGCTAATGATGAAGTGTTGGTCGTCGCGGGTCAGTCCCCAGCCTTCGTGAGGCCAGGCGTGTTCTCGGACAAACCGCAGTTCCGAGTCGTACTCACGCACGACATGCTCGCGCCAGGTGAGCTGGTACCAGTTGCCTTGCCAATCGCACAACCCCTCGGCGAAGTACTCCTCGTCCAATGGGATCTTTCGCAGGGCGTCACCCGTGGCGAGATCCACCTGACGCAAGGTCGACTCGCCGTATCGTCCCGTGCTTTCGAAGACCTGCCCATCCCGATAGACGAGTCCCTGGGTCCAGGCGGTCGCGTCGTGGGGGTACCTCGCGACGACCTCGTATTCAATGACATTCGGTTCGTCCGACCCGTTCGAGGATCCGTTGGGCAGGGCGATGTAGATCGCGAGCGCGATGATCAAGACCAATCCGACCAACGCGATCGGCTGACGCCACCACGGAGTTGTCGGGCGGAGTACGTTGCTCGACGATTCTCGAGATGAGGGTCGGCTTGATGGTTTCGCGGGCATCCTCGGGTCCGTGCAGCAGGAGGAAATCGGATACCGAAGATTGTACGCGGTTTCCCGCTCGTGCCGAGAACGGACCAGCCGCAAATCGGCAGAGAGTTGCCCGCCCGCCGCGGCAAGCTTGGCTTAGTCGGCGACATCGACGACCTTGTCGATCTCCACGAAAACGAGCCGGGCGGCGATCTGGTCGGGCGAGAGTTTTAACAGTCGAGCGACCGCGTCACGGTAAGCCAAGAGCTGCGGGCGATAGTGGGATACGCGATCGCTGAGGGATGACGGATCCGCCAAGTCGACGGAGTCGGTCTTGTAGTCGATGATCGCGGCCGCGGCTCCCTGGGAACCTTGAAAACGAACGAGGCGATCGATACTCCCCGAGCACAACTGCAGGCCATCGGTCGCCGGCTCGAACAACACGAAGCGATGTTCATTACTGACCTCGGCCGAGATATCCGAGCCGAGTCGGGGCCAGCGATCACGGGCCCACGAGAGCTGGGCTTGCTCGTTCAACAACTCGGCCGTGGCCGGACGCTCGAGCATCCGGGTGAACTGATCGATGATCCGTTGGCTATCGCGTGGTGTTTCCTCCAAGCGATCGAGGCATTGTTGGAGTGATTCCGGTGAGGGAGCGGCGTCCGCGTCGAGCCAGCGGATCAGCTCGAACAGCGCATGGATCGCCGTGCCTCGCGCCAATGCCGCGGGATTGCCTTGCTTGAAAAGGTCCGAGACACGAATGCGAAAGCCTCCCTCGCGGCTCGATGGACTCGCCCGTCGCAAGTTCCTACCGAGACGAGGTTCGCCACTCGTTAAATTGATCGGTGACGGATGAAGTTCTCGCTCGTCGGATGGAGCGCTGTCGAGCGCGGAGAGTTCGGCTTCCGCCGATTCAAACCACTGGGGATCGCCGTGCTCATACGTGCGTAGGCCTTCCAGGATTGGCTCACCAGGCCGCAAGGCATGCACGATGAGGGAGGACCACTTGGTCAAGCGAGCATCCGCCTTGCACGGCTTGGAAACCAAGTACAGCGCCCGCGCGGCACGTGTCATGGCGACATAGAACATCGACATGTTCTCGCCAATTTGCTCGGCCTCCCAACGAGTCGTCCACTCGACCATGTCGGGAGGAAACAACGAACGGAACTCTCGACTCACGTAGGGACCGATCGCTCCAATCAGCGACGTGACTTGGGGGCGATGAGCGACGAAACTCGGACGCTGACCAATCCAATGTCGGTCGAGATCGGGGACGATCACCGCATCGAATTCGAGTCCCTTCGATTGATGGAAGTTCATGACTCGGACGCGCTCCGAGCTAGGGTCGGAGACCTTGGTCGTTTCGATGTACCGAGCGAAATCGGAGGGCCGGAGCGTCGCCCGCGGCTCGAAATGAAACGCAAGGTCGATCAACTGTTCGAGTCGTTGTCGTTCGCGCGCGTCGTCGGGCCGTATCAGCGCCTGGGCCCACGTTTCAATGGTCGGTCCATATCCCTGCTCGATCAGCAACTCGCGTTGCCGAGCGGCGATCGCCGGAATCCGTCCTTGGTTGCTGTCCGATCCCTCCGGCTCGGGCACGAGACCCCAGGCGAGTCCGAGCGGCGTGGCCGCGAGGTGAAACCGGGCGACGGAGTCCGCGGGATGATCGATCAAGTGCAGGGCGCTGAGGACAATCTGGATCGTCGGCGAATCGGCGATCGACTTGCCCGCCTCTTCGCTGGCCGGAACTCCGGCCCGAGTCAGCTTCTCGATCAGCGTGCCGACTTTGTCGTTGTTGCGAACGAGGATCGCGATCGAGCAATGGGCGGTCCGCGAATAGAGTTCCTGGGCGATCTCGACGGCGCGATCGAGCGGATCGGCCGCTCCCTCCAGGCAAGCGTATCCGGCTCGCTGCTTGAACGCCGAGCGATGTTCAATGAACCCAGCCGTCCATGCGCGAGCCCCGTCGGCGTGATCTTCCCAGTCGTCGGTGTCGCGCGCGTAATGAAAGATTTGGTTCACCGCGTCGAGTACCGCTTGGGCCGAACGGCGGCTGACATCGAGCGTGAGTACGGTGCGGTCGTCCTGGCAAAGTTGCTCTACGGAATCAAACAGGCGAGCGTCGCCTCCTCGCCAGCCATAGATCGCTTGTTTCGTATCGCCCACGACCATCAGCGAGCCGTCATGTTTCAGAGCGGTCGTGACTTGCGGTTCGAGGGAACGCCACTGTGCCGGGTTCGTGTCTTGGAATTCGTCCAGGAGCCAATGGCGCAGCGGTGTCTCCTCACGATCGTCGGCGCCCAGACGACGGACCCGTTCCCAGCCCAAGTCGATGGCACGAGTCACATCGGAAAATTCCATGCCTCGAGCACTTCGCTTGAGCTGCGAGAAGTGACCATGAAAGGAATCCAGCAGCGCCCGCGCCGCCGCGAGGTGCTGGCGATGCTCCTTGATTCTTAGTGCCGCCAAATGCTGACCGAGTCGACGATAGAGCGCCACGAGATCGGTCGGTATCTCGGCGCGGTTG
>JAGQPS010000331.1 GCA_020426595.1 Planctomycetales bacterium | reverse complement strand
CAGGCGAAACGTTCGGCGATGTACATGGCGGCGGTTCCGCCTTTCGTGCTCGTCGTCTACGCCTGGCTCGATCCCAACAACGTGGGCTTGCTCTTCATGACGCTGCCCGGCCAGTTGATGTTGGCGACCGCGATCATCCTTGAGGTCATCGCCTACTTCTGGGCGCTGAAGATCCTCAACCCGGACATTTAGCGAGTCGACAACCCAACGCCAGTCGGACCGAACCATCGCCGACGAATAGAGTCCGAATCGCACCGCACTCCAACACCCTTTGTAAGAGCGAACGTTTCATGTCTGATCCCGCCCTGCCCATCGGAATCGCCGGCTCGGCCGTCGTCGGCGCGAGTGTCGCCATGGCGATCGCCTGGTTGGTCCGCTCGTTGGCCGTCGACGACTTGCAGCAGGGTGATGAATGGCGATACGACGTGAGTCGAATCAACGGTCTGCGCCGCATCGATCCGCTCTTTCGCATGCTGCAGCCAGTCGTGCAAGGCTTGGCCCGTCTGAATCGCAACGCGTTCCGTGGTGAGCTCCCGGAGACCTACCGTCAAATCCAAATGGCGGGACTGTCTCGGTTTTGGTTGCCCGAGGAATATCTCGGCAAGCTCCAAGTGATCTCACTGTTGCTTACGCCGTTTTTTGCCCTGGTGTGTCTCTCGCAACTTGGGTTTTCAGGCGTCGTCCCGACCTTGATGCTCACGGTGATCACGTTCTGGATTCTCAAGCGACAATTGCGTCGCAAGGCCGAGACGCGACTGTTGCAGATCAAGCGGCGGCTCCCCTACCTGCTCGATCTGCTCACGCTATTGATGGAGGCGGGATCGAGTTTTCTGCAAGCCCTCCAACAAGGCGTGCGGGAGTTTGGGAGCCATCCGGTGGGAGTCGAATTCGGGCGAGTACTGGCCGACATGAACATGGGCAAGGCTCGTGTCGAGGCCTTTGATTCGCTACGACGACGACTCAACGATGACGAAGTCGGTGGAATCGTCGCGGCGATCCTGCAGAGCGAACAATTGGGAACTCCCATCTCCAAGATCTTTCGGACTCAATCCGACGTGCTGCGAGTCAAGCGGTCGCAGCGAGCCGAAAAGATCGCTGGAGAAGCGGGAGTCAATATGTTGCTGCCGGCGATGCTGGTCATGGCGGCCACCGTGATCCTGATCTTGGGCCCCTTCATTTTGAACTACTTCGTATTCGGACTCGGCATCTAGGACTCGATACGAACGCACTGCCGCCCTGGGAACGAGAGGACGCGCCGCACGATGGAAATCATCACCCGATGCCCGAATTGCGGGATGGAACTCGAAGCGCCGGACGAGATGATCGGGAGTCCCGCTCTCTGTCCCGGTTGCCAGCGACCGTTCGTCGTGCAGCCCGTATCCGAAACGTCCATCGACGAATCCGAAGGACGATCGGAGGCCTCCGCGGGATCCGGCCCGTCGGTGCCTAGCGCCGCTTCTCCCGCGACGACCAACGGAGCGCGGAGCGAACAGCGCCAACGGCCCGACGAGAAATCGACGAAGAACCAAACCACTAGCCCGTCGCCTACCGATTCAGCCTCCCCGCAAGCCGCGCCAGGAAAGCCTCGTTTCAAGGGACTCGATGCCGATTTGATGGCCGAGCTAGGTGGGCAAGCCACGGCCGCGACGCCAAGCAACGAACCTCGGACCACGAGTGCCGCGCCCGCCGCGAAGACACTCACCGACTTTCAGCCAGCGAGCGCGACTCCCGTTCGCGCCGATCGCCCCAACAAACGAGAACGCAAGGTCGCTCGACTCGTTACCGGCGGCGACGATGTCGCCAAGTTGACTCTCGGCGCCGATGGGCAATTGCCACAGCTCGTGATCAAGGAGACGACGACCACCGAGAAACGGCGTACGGAGGAATCGGAATCGAGTCCGACCATGTTGATCATCGCGGTGGCGATGAGCGTCGGACTGTCGTTGCTGCTCCTGTTCGTCCCCACGACGGGACGCTCCTCCAAGACCGATGTCGCCGATTCCCTAGCGGCGCTCCAGGAGCATTACATCGGTTCGCGACAACCGCTCGAGCCCTATCAGTTGCTGATTCGACAAGCGCTGCAGGCCGAGAACAAAGGTGACCGCCGTACCGCCACCGGCATCTATCGACGGCTGCTCGAGATGCTACACGAGGAGCGGCCCAATCGCAATCAAGGACTGACCGGGCCGACGCTCTCGACACGCGAGCCGAATGATCGGCAACTCGAAGCTCATCTCCGCACCCTGCTCACCCGCTGACCGTGACTCGGCGTTGTCGCCACGCTTCGTACATGAGAATGGCGGCGGTGGTCGAGACATTGAGACTGTCGGCCGTACCGCTCATTGGCAAGCTCACGCGGCGCATCTCGGTTTCTTGCCAGGCGGCGCTCAGTCCGTGAGCCTCGGAGCCGACGACCAAAGCGACGGGACCGGTCAAATCCTGGTCGACGTAAAGTTCTGGGGCGTCGACCCACGCGGCCACCACCGCGATTCCCCGCTCCGCCAGCCACTGACGGGTTCGTTGAGTCGAAGCGATCGCGACGCGGCGCGAGAAAATCGTTCCCATGCTCGCTCGAATGGCATTCGTGGAATAGGGATCGAGTCGACTGTCGGCCAGTACCAGCGCGTCGGCACCCACGGCGTCGACCGAGCGAGCAATCGCGCCAACGTTGCCCGGCTTTTCCAAGCCTTCGGCGACGATGATCAGAGGAGCGGCGGGAAGCTCGAGGTGTTCCAACGACCGCTCAGGTCTCTCGACGACGGCCACGACTCCCGACTTGCGCTCGCCATAAGCCAGCTTCTGAAAGAGCGGCGAGCTCAATCGCAACGGCGAGCGTCCGATCGCTTCGACCAGGGTCCGTTCGTCGGTCGCATCGATCGCATCGGAATCCTGCTCCACGAACCAGTAGTCGACTCGCACTCCGCAACGGAGCGCGTAGAGCAACTCGCGGTGCCCGTCGATCAGCAGGCGCGGCTCATGGCGACGTTGTTTGAGCAGCATGGCCGCGCGGTACTTCGGGTTCGCGGCACTGGTGATCAACATGTCTGGATACTCGATGACGGGTTCTTCAAAACGTCCACCGTGAAACGATTCCAAAGTCGAGGGATCGACCCGCCGCGTCGTTCAATCGGTGGCGCTGGTGTTGCTGCTGGTGAGGAGGAACATCCCGCAAGGTCTCCATGCACTCGAGCAGCCGGCGAGGAGTCGTCGCGGCGTCGAATGTCGGGGAATGACAGGTGAACAGAAGGAACCCCGCTCGTCCCTCCTCGCGACCACGACTCAACAGCGTGTCGCAATCGGCGAGCAGATCGGGCAGATCCCGCTCGATCGACCAAGTCGCCCCCTTCGCTCCATGGCCGTAGCTTGGGGGATCCAAGATGATCGCATCGTAAGCGCGGCCCCGCTTCACCTCGCGACGACAGAATACTCGGGCGTCCTCGACGATCCAACGGATGGTGTGCTGGTCCTTATGCGAATGGGTCGCGTTCTCGCGGGCCCACAAGACCGAGGGTCGCGATGCGTCGACGTGAACCACTTCGGTATGGGGCCAGGAGGCAGCGAGAGTGGCTCCTCCCGTGTAGCCAAACAAGTTGAGCACTCGTGGTGAATCGGCGCTCGATCGCGTATGCCGCTCGATCCAATCCCAGTGAACGGCGTGCTCGGGGAAGACACCCAAGTGACCGAATGGCGTCGCTCGTAGTCGCAAGATCACCGACCCCTGACGAAACACCCAGGGCTCGCGCGGAGTCCGCCGCCAAGTCCAAGTTCCCTGGTCCTGACGGACCCGTTCAAATCCGCCATCGGCCCGCGCCCAGTGTTTCGGGTAAGATCTCGGAATCCCCTCGGCGGCCGGACTCGGTCGATCGAGTAGACAGCCTCCGACTCTTTCGAGTTTTCTTCCCTCACCGAAATCGATCAACTCATAGTCGTTCACGGTGGGTCGGGTCTCGGCGAATCGGAAGTTGACTTGAATCGGAAGGGACGGCGGTTTTCGAGCCGCATGGCTGGCATGCCTGGCGACTCTGTTCGACAATGGGCCTGGCCGACGTTCCACAAGTGGACGGGACCGGACGTTATCCTAGTCTCATCCCAACGAGTAGGTCGAACGAAGCCCGCGCGGTTGACCGACTTTGGGGGCGCCGACCGGTGGATGGGACAGGGTTCGGCCCAAGAGCCAATACGAAGCATCGCCAACGGCGATTGAACAATTCCGACCGTCTTTTGGATAGAGCGGACTCCAGTGACATTTTCGCGAACCAACCCCGTTCCGTCGGCTGCCTCTCCGGTGAGCAGCGCTCGGCGCGCGGTCTGGGCGAGGTTCCTCGCTTTGGCGATGGGACCTTGGTTGCTCACGGTCGTGGCTCTTGAGGCTCAAGATCCAGGCGAGGCGAATCCTCGGCAACAAGTCGTGCAGCGGCTCATCGGGCAACTGGACGCCGATCGCTTTCGAGAGCGCGAAGAGGCGACTCGGCAATTGATCGCGCTCGGTCCCGATGCGATCTCGGCGGTCGAAGCAAGCGTCCGCTCGGGTAGCGCCGAAGCCCGAGTCCGCGGCATTCACGTGCTGCGCGCGATCGCGATGGACGAGAATCCCATCGAGGAAACTCCCGCGCGAGCCGCCTTGGAGCGACTTCTGAACCTACCGATCGACTCGAGTCGGCATCGTGTCACTCTCGCACTGCGGGAACTCGACCGAGTTCGGGAGAGCCGGACTCTGGCCTACCTCGAGGAGCGAGGGGCGGTGAAACGAAATGATATCGTTCTCGTCGATCAGCGCTATCCAACGTTCGGCGGCTACGCGCTGGTGCTAGGCGACAACTGGTCGGGCAATCTTGATGATCTAAGTCGCTTTCGATTCCTGACCGACCTCACCGGAATCCAAGTGACCGGCGATTGGGTCGACGACGCGCAGGTCGAGCAAATCGCGAGGTCGGAGCAGATTCGGTTGATCTCGATTCGCAACGCTTCGATCACCGATACGGCCGTCGCCGCGTTGGTGCGGATGGGAAAACTCGAGGGGCTCGAACTGAGGTATTGCCCGGTCGATAACCAATCGATCGTCACCTTCAAGCGATTTCAGTTCTTGTCGAAGCTCCGATTGATCGGCACGAGAGTCTCGAAGCAAGGCGCGGATGACTTGATCGAGTCACTCGGTGAATCGATCGTCGATTATCGTATGGGTGGATTCTTGGGAGTCTCGTGCGATTCCTTGGACGAGCGCTGCCGCGTGTTCCGAGTGGTGGAAAACAGCGCGGCTCAAGAGGCCGATATTCGGGTCAACGACGTGATTCAACGAGTCGACGACACGCCGATCCAAACGGCCGATGAGTTGATCGAAACCTTGTCGATGTATTCCGTCGGAGACAAGGTGACGATCACATGGAGCCGCGGAGACGAGTCCTTCACCAAGGAAATCGAGCTCCGCGAATTCGCCGATCTCAATTGAGCGCTTGGCCGCCACGAGCGACTCGTTCATGCGCTTGGATGCCGCGCGTTTAGGGATGGAGCTGGGCGGAAGCGTTGGTGGCGTAACGAGCTGTTGGCTTGTGTGAGAAGCCGAAGAATCCCTCGCTGACCGGGCTGTTGATTCAAGCCCAAAGGATTGTG
>JAGQPS010000330.1 GCA_020426595.1 Planctomycetales bacterium | reverse complement strand
CGGCGGAACGCCTTGCGCGAACGTGTGGAGCACCGTTTCGGTTTGCTACTACGCCGAGGGAGTCCAACAGCAGTTTCCCGATGACAAGATGCTGGCCAATTTCGGCATTGAGAGCTACTTGGGCATTCCGCTGATGTCGAGTAACGATCAGTGCATTGGCTTGCTCGCCCTGTTGCACACGAGTCGCATCGATGACCCCACGCGAGCGGCCACGTTGCTGCAAGTGCTGGGCGCTCGAACCAGTGTGGAAATCGATCGCGTCAGAGCCGAACAAGCATTGCGATCCAGTGAGGAAAAGCTCTCGTTGATCGCGGCGACCATGCCGCAAGCGCTTTATGTGTTCAACTTGCAAACGCAACAAACGGAGTTCACGAATCGCGAGGTGGGACGAGACCTGGGCTACTCTCAAGCCGAACTCGATGCCATGGGGCCCAACATGCTCGGGATGTTGCTCCATCCCGAGGACGCCGCTCGACTGCCCAAGTTGCTCGAGCGATGGAACACCGCTCAAGACCGCGAGGTACTCGAAACCGAGTACCGGATGCGTACCGCCCAGGGAGACCATCGTTGGTTCCTGGGTCGAGACACGGTGTTGGAACGCCAGGCCGATGGCCAAGTCACGAAAATCATTGGAACGGCCCAGGACATCACCGAACGCAAGATCGCCGAAGCCGCTCTCCGACAAAGCGAGGAACGGTTGCTGGCCGTGATCCGCAATGCCCCGGACGTCGCGATTCAGTGGTATGACGCTCGCGGCAAGATCATCTTGTGGAACGAGGCATCGGAACGCATCTTTGGCTACTCGGCTCAGGAAGCGATCGGACAAACCCTGTTCGATCGGATGCTCGCCCCCGAGGATGCCGAGATGTTTCGCCAATCGAGAGCCTCGATTCTCGCCACGGGAAAACCGGTGGGGCCGGTGGAGTTCAACTTCACGCGCCGAGATGGCAGCAGTGGCACGTGCTTGTCCAGCGCGTTCCGCCTGCCGGGTCAGGATGGCCAATGGTGGGTGGTCTGCATGGACGTCGACATCACCCAGCGGAAACAGGCGGAAGAGGAACGCCGCTTGTTCGAGGCTCAGATTCAGCAAACACAAAAATTGGAAAGCCTCGGCGTACTCGCTGGTGGAATCGCTCACGACTTCAACAACTTGCTGACGACCGTGCTCGGTTACAGCGAACTGGCACTTCAGCTTCTGCCGGGTGACGCCCCAGCCGCCAAGTACATCGACGAAGCGATCAAAGGGGTCCAGAACGCCGCGGAATTGACGCAGCAGATGTTGGCTTACTCCGGTCGAGGTCACTTGGCCATTCAGCCGATCGATCTGAGCCAGTTGGTCGCCGACACGAGCCGACTACTGGAGGTTTCGATCTCGAAGCAATGCCAGTTGGAGCGGGAGCTCGACCCTGCGTTGCCGAGTTGCGAAGGCGATCCGGCTCAGCTGCGGCAAGTCGTGATGAATCTCATCATCAATGCCTCCGAGGCGATGGCCAATCGAAGCGGCACGATCCGGCTGCAAACCCGTCCGATCACGGTCGCGGATCAGCAAGTCCGCTCATGCCATGCCACGGAACCTCTCCCCGCGGGAGAGTACGTGCAGCTGGTGGTGTCGGATACGGGGTGTGGCATGGATGCGGAAACGAGAGAACGACTCTTTGATCCGTTCTTCACCACCAAGTTCACGGGACGCGGTCTCGGGATGGCGGCGGTGCTCGGCATCGTCAAGCGTCACGGCGGCGCGATTGTCGTTGATTCCGAAGTGGAACGCGGCACCCAGTTCCAGATCTACTTGCCAGCGACGCAAGACCAACCGGCGACACAAGCACCGTGCGAGACCGTTGCTACCCAATGGCAAGGCTCTGGCACGATCCTGCTCGCCGACGACGACGGATCGATTCGCAACCTAGCGAAGACCATGCTCCAAACCATGGGCTTCGAGGTCATTACCGCGAGCGACGGTGAGGAAGCACTCAGCGCCTTTCGAGAGAATTGCCACGAGATCACGCTCGCGGTCCTTGACGTTACGATGCCCAAGCAGACCGGCAGCGAAGTCATGCAGGCGATTCAGCAGACTCGTCCCGATGTACCGGTCGTGCTCGTGAGTGGCTACGACGAGCAAACCGCGGGCGACCGTTTCGGTCCGCTTAGGGTCTCAGGCTTTCTCCAGAAGCCGTTCCGATTCGACATCTTCCGCGACTTGCTACGGCGCATCTTGGGCTGAAGCGGCGTGGGTGTTGAAACCAAGCGCCTGGCGCCATGCGTCTCGCGCGTATCAGCCCATGGCACGAGCTCGGATCACCCGTGCCGTCGCCTTGGCCACCAAACTTCCTGGTAGGGAATCGATCCGGTCGAGCCAGCTCTCCAATTCGACGGAGCGCTCGGTCGAGGAAGCAGCGAGGCCGCAAAGTAGCCGACTTTCAAGATCGGGCTCCCGCACGCATTCCAGGCCCTTGCGATACGCCGCTTGTGCCTCCTCTTGCGATGCTCCGAGATCACCGAGAAACAAGTAAAGCGGCGCGAATTCGGGGAAACGAGCCTGCCCTTCGCGAGCGAGCTTCTCGGCCTGGGCTCTTGGCAACCGCCCATCGTCCAAGGCCCGAAGGAGTTGAAATTCCTCGACGGAAATCGTGCCGCGATCCAAACCGTCAGCCAGCCAATGATCGGAGCGACAGCGAAACCACCCTGGAGCCAGTTGTTCGACCTCGGCGTATGCATCGCGGGCCTGTGCGTAGAGCCCCATTTCAAGGAGACACATACCGCGTTGGTAAACCGGGTCGGGATCAAACGGATCGACTTCACTCGCTTGATCATACCTTTCCAGGGCGTCCGCGAGGTTGCCCTCGGTTGCAAGTTGATTTCCCAATCGGGTTAACGTTGTCGCCTTTTGAAGCGAAATGCGGTTTCGGCGAAATTGAAACTGGTATCGGTCCGCCGTCGCGTCGACGAGTTCGTCGAGCTCTTCCTCGCCGCGCGTCGACACACAGACGACTCGGTTGAGCGGTTCTCCCACTCGTAAGCGTTGCAACCTCCGCTCAATCTCCTTCGTCGGGTGTCCTAGCTTCTCCTTGAAGTCGCGCAATTCAGTCGCAGCCGCGACCTCGCTCCCATCGGCCAAGTAACAATGGCACTCGAGCAAGTAGGTTAGGTACACATCCTGTCCCTCGATATCTCCAATGCCCGTGCAAAGTTCGTAGGCCGAGCGAAACCGAGACATCGACTCAGCGACTCGTCCAGAGTGGAAAACTAGCTCTCCCATGCGGCCCACGAACATCGCCTCATACTGGCGGGCCGTAGCGCCCGCGAACTGCCTGATTTCGGCGATGCCGTCCTCGGCTTCGTTGATCAGCGATTCGTATTCCAATCGCTGAATTCGCGCCGCGACTTGTTCCAACCAGCCATCCCACCGAGTAAATGGATTGTCTTCCTTCACGGTGCTTAACTTGTTCAACAGCTCCGGCGCCCCACATTCGTTGGCGAGACACCGCGCGATCGCGAAGAGTTGTTCGATGTGGCGATCGATGGAGGCATCGTCTCGGGGAAACTCATCGGGCAACCGAGTGAGAAAATCAACGTGTCGGACCGCTTGGTCCTTGTAGGTACGACACGCTTGGAGCAGCTTGTGTTTGGTCCCCGAAGCCGCCGCGTCGAATAACAGGGTGCGAAGCTGCGTGGGATCAAGTTGAGGCACCGATCTCTTACGAAACGGCCACATCGTTTTTACCTACTCAACAGACGGCTTGAATCGAAGGGAACAACCTGGTGCCGACAGCCCTCGTCAACGCTTTTGAACCCTGGTCACAATGTATGGGAAGGGACGCAAGGAAATAAGAAAATATTGGAGGAGTGACGAGTCTTGGTCTCATTCAAGAAGCGAAGATGCCCATGCATAGGCGTCGGGTCGCCCTTGGTGTTCAAGAGCTCGCTACCAAGCGGCTTGGGCTCGGCCACCAGAAACGCGTGACATCCACGCCTACGCATCAGTTTCCTTGGACTTGTCCGCCCCGCGTCATTACCTTGCGAGAGGCTCGAGTCCCTCCATGCCGATCGGTTGGCGGTCGCGGGGCGCGCTGCGGCCGGAGGACTTGAGTTGTTCGAGTAGCCGTTGCAGCTCCTCGCGTTTTTCCGCCTCGGTAAAGTAAAGGTTGCGAGTCTCACCAGGATCGTTCGCCAAGTTGTAAAGCTGCCCCGGCGCGTCTGGCTCCGATTCCGGCAGCGCGTACCGCTGCATGATGCCTTGATCGTAGCGGTTACCGCCCGAACCGGCATGGTCGAGATACTTCCACTCTCCTTGCCGCAACTGAAACTCGCCCCGAAAACTCTGAGTCAACAAATAGGGACGGACCAACTCGGTCTCGGGCTGCTTCCCCACGAGCACCGGCAGAAAGTCAAAACTGTCGACGGCGGCATCGTCCGGGAGGGTGTAGCCGACCACCGAGGCAAGCGTCGCGAAGAGGTCGGTCGTGTTGATCGGCTGCTGGGAAACTTGTTGAGCCGGAACGTACCGCGGCCAGCGCACGAGCAGCGGCACCCGATGGCCCCCTTCCCAGCCATCACGTTTGACTCCCCGCCAGCCTCCCGCCGCGTCGTGAGCATGATCCTCGCGCATCCAAACGGCGTGCATCGTCTCCGGACCGTTGTCCGCGTGAATGATCAGGATCGTGTTGTCGGCGATGCCCATCTCTCCCAGCAATTGATCAAACCGTCCCACGATCTGATCGAGCTCTTGCACGAAATCGCCGCGCGGCCCGGCGGGACTCGTCCCCGCGAACTCGGGTGCCGGTAACACGGGCGCGTGACAAATCTGAGTCGACAAAACGCAGAAGAATGGTTGCTCGCCATGCTCGTCGAGATGCCGAGTCACGAAATCACGAGCCTTCTCGTAGAACAGCAAATCGGCTTCGACGAACTCATAGCCCGGCGCCTTCCACCCTTCGTCGTTGTCCCACCTCCACTTGCCGCCAGGGTTGGGCAACGTATCGCGGCGATGTCGCTCGCTCGCCGGTACCGGCACATTGCCATTCTCGATGTAGATGTAGAGGGGATCGGTCGTGGGGCAATTCGGAGTCACGAACGATTCGTCAAAGCCTCGCGCGTTGGGACCATCGATCAACGGCGTGCTTTTCTCGTAGTCGATCAGCAGTGAGTTCTCGAAGCCGCCCCCCAGTCGCTTGCCGTCGGAGTCATACCATGTCAGCCCGACATGCCACTTGCCGAACACGCCGGTGCGGTACCCCACATCGCGAAGCATCTGGCCGATCGTGAGCGTGTCGGGTTTGAGATAACTCGGACCACCAGGCCCTTCGAACGCTCCGCCACCGCCGCCCGTCGAGCGATAGATCTGTTGGCCCGAGTACAAGCCATATCGCGACGGCGAGCAAATGGTCGACGGACTATGGGCATCGGTGAAACGAATCCCCTCCGCGGCGATGCGATCCAGATTCGGAGTCTGGTAGGCCGACCGCGCGTTGTAGCACGACAGGTCGCCATACCCGAGATCGTCCGCGTAGACGATCACGATGTTGGGAAGTTCCGAGCCCACCGTCCGCGAGGGAAGCGAACCCGAAAAGGCCGCGGTGCAAAGGGCGAGCACCGCGAGCGGCCACTGGCTCAAGCCGGTCCTTCGAGCAGCAACCTGCATGGCATGGAGCATGGAATCAGTCTCTCACGGATCGAGGTACGAAC
>JAGQPS010000032.1:24151-27808 GCA_020426595.1 Planctomycetales bacterium | reverse complement strand
AAGCCGGCAACTAGTTACGCCACCAACACTTCCGCCTAGTCCAATGCCTGAAAGCGCAACATCCAAGAGCGTGAGCGGAGGATCCGGTTCCGTCCGATCAAGAAAAGCAACGGGCCCAACCGTATCGAGATACAGTCGGGCCCGTTCGTGATTATCCCAGTCTCGCGCGTCCCGAATCATCTTCAGCGACGGTTCGTGAACGCGCGTGTCTGCCGAGCGTGCATGCTCAGTCGGCCACGGTGACGTTCTCGGCACGCGGGCCTTTCGGGCCGCGACCCACGTCATAACGAACCCGTTGACCTTCGCGAAGGTCGTCAAACGAGCAGCCTTCGACCGACGAGCTGTGAAAGAAAATGTCTTGCTCGCCATCCGAGCTAATGAATCCGAATCCCTTGTCCGTGATTCGCTTGATCGTACCTTCCATTCGAATTTCTCCGTCCGAATAAGAGTCTTTCGTACCGCTGGCGAGCCGAGAACTTCTCACGTCCCGCCGCGGTAACGCTGAATTACCTGAGGTGTCCGCCGTCGCGAAGCCTTGGTTGATCGTCACCCATGCCTCGCTACGGCATGAGTGCTAACGCGGAGCGGAAACTCGCTTGCGTCGATCTTGTCGAGCGGGCGAATTGAACGACTTCGTGGCATTGCGCCGCGAGCCTGGCTTCCTGCGCTTCGTCTTGGTCGCCGACTCGCCAGCGTATCCAGCCGCCCGAGGTCGGGGGCCGAACGAACGCTGAGGGCCTCGACCTCGCGGGCGCTTTTCGCTCCGGGTCGGCTCGAGCCCTTCAAACGGAATGCCGCTCAAACGCGAAATCGTCTGCAGCTCGCGGTGTTGGTCGGCCGTATAGAACGTGATCGCGGTACCGTCCTTTCCCGCTCGACCCGTGCGTCCAATGCGATGCACGTAGTTATCGGGATCGGCCGGTAGATCGTAATTGACGACGTGGGTCACGTTGCAGACATCGATGCCTCGCGCGGCCACATCAGTCGCGACGAGTACCTGGATTTGTCCTCTGCGAAAATCCTCCAGCGTTCGCTGGCGGTTGGCTTGGGACTTGTTGCCATGAATGGCCGCGGCGCGCACACCTTGCTCACGCAATCGCTTCTCGACTTGGTTGGCCGATCGCTTGGTGCGGGTGAAGACCAACGCCAAGTGAATGTCCGAGCCGGTTAGGATCTCGTGCAAGCGATGAGGCTTCTCGGCGGCGGCGACGAGGACCAAGTGTTGCTCGATCTTGCCCTTCTTCTCGGGCTTGGGCGTGACGGTCACACTCACCGGCTCGAACAACAGGCTCTTGGCGAACTCCGACACCTCCGCGTCCAGAGTCGCCGAGAAGAACAGCGACTGTCGTTGGCGGGGCAAGTGTTGGATGATTCGCTTGAGATCAGGCAAGAAGCCCATGTCGAGCATGTGATCGGCTTCGTCCAAGACGAAGACTTCAATGCGGCTGAGATCGATAAAGCCTTGTTGCATCAGGTCGAGCAAGCGACCGGGAGTCGCCACCAGGATCTCGGCGCCGCGATGCATCGCCCGCACTTGACTGCTTTGGTGGACACCACCGTAGATCACGGCCGAGCGGATCTTGAGATGACGCCCGTAGGTGTCGATGCTCTTGCCAATCTGAATCGCGAGCTCGCGGGTCGGAGCCAGAATTAGGGCGAAGGGTTTGCCGGAGGCCGCCCTGCCGAGCTGACTCGCGATGTAGTCGAGCGTCGGAAGCACGAAAGCCGCTGTCTTGCCGGTTCCCGTTTGGGCACAGCCGAGAATGTCACGACCTTCGAGAGCCGGCGGAATGGCTCGAGCTTGAATTTCGGTCGGATGTTCGTAGCGAGAATCGTCCAGTGCACGTTGCAGGGGCGCGATGAGCCCCAGTTCTTTGAAAGTAGTCAACAAACCGTCTCGGAAATATCAGGGTAGGAACGCTAACGCGACACCGCGAGCGGGCCATCAACAGCTCCGCCAAACGACGTCACGACGAGGATCGCTCAGTTGGTAGGACTGAGCCAGGAACCCTGGTCAAACAAGAAACCGCGGAATTCTCTTCGCCCCGAAGGGCACCAGTGCGGCATTACAGAGCGGTCTACAGGACCGTTATTAAGCAGCGTTTGGAAAGGCGGAAATGCCTTCTCAGGAGCTGACGGATGGCGAGGAATGGAACAAACCTCGCTGGACCCACAGGGGGACGCATCAGAGCAGGATGCGACCTTGTTTTCCCTAAATCGTTGCTTCTTGATCTTATCCAAGTCGTCGATTCGCTCGTTTGACGACCGGAGTTTCTGGTGGAATGCACCGTCATTGGTGCGATTCAAGCAACGGAGTGCGTCTGTCCTGAGGGCGACGCGACCAGCGGATGATAAGGCACGAAGGTATTTAGAGCCAGGGCCATTGCTCGAGTTTCCGGGCAATTCCCATGATCCGCGGCGTATTAATCGCTGCAACGGGTCGGTTTGCTATCAAACGTACTCGGCATGGACACCCCGCGGCCCGCACGCTTCGGTCCAGGCACTCTCGTGACGGGAGTGGGGCACTTGGGGCTCTCCATGCGACCGAGCCGCGCTCCCCCTTTCGTTCATCGCCACCATTCGATGGACGTTTCAGGAAGCGGGTTGATCCTCGCGCAGCGGTCGTGCTCGAATGGGGCCGTGCGAGTAAGTCGATCGAGCCGCTGACGGAACGCGAAGAAGCGAGTGTCATGTCGAAAACCCAACAAACACCATGGATCGTCTCGTTGCTCTCCATCGCGATGGGCACGCTGTTCATCGTGGGCGGTGGCTTCATGGTCGCCCGGTACTTCACCTGCCCCGTCGTCGCGGCAGAGGACTTTCAAGCGTCGGAGCAGGAGGGACGTTACATCCAGCTCGAAGCCAGCGAGGCCTTCGAGGTCGGCTTTCAGATCCAATACGAACCAGGCAATGAACTGACGCGGAACGACCCTACCAATCGAGTCGGCCGAATGGTGGCGGTTCCCGCGGGCGAAGGCTTGTTGATCGTCCTCGTTCCGATGGACCATCAAGGGCGGTCGTATCGTGGCACGGTCAAGGAACTGTCGAGCGATATCGAGATGGCTCTTTCCATGGAGTCGCTCAGTCAGAGTTTCGAGGACATGCGGCTGGACCTCGAGGCGATTCAACGAGAAACGCTCGGCGCGCGGCCTTCGGGGTTCTCTCCCGGAATCGCCACTGGCCTCGCGACCACGCCGCGACGATCGACTCCGACTCTCCAGGATCTCGCGTTGCCGGTCTACCTCGATACGAAGGAAGACGAACGCTGGGCGGCTGGTCTCATGATCGTCGTCGGCTTGGCCTTCGCGATCGGCGGAGTCGTGGGACTGTCGAAGCGTGGCCAAGCGACCGAGGGAGTGGGTGCGTGGTCCTCGGGGCGGGAAGCCCTGCTCGATGCCTCTCGGTCGCCAACGTTCTCGCCTGATGGGCGGCAAGCACCCGATTCAAACTCGTTCGAGGCCGAGCCGCCGGTTTCCCCGGTGGCGGAGATCAACGTGAGTTGCTCGGCCGGGCATCGTTTCCTCGTGAACGCGATGTACCGTGGGACGCTCCGAAAATGCCCTCAATGCGACGAGAAAGTGGAAATACCGATGGACATCGGAATGCCCGCTGACGAGCATTGACCGGGTATCTTGCCTCGATGATGACACGTTAGGG
>JAGQPS010000032.1:0-24051 GCA_020426595.1 Planctomycetales bacterium | reverse complement strand
CGCAGCGCACGAGATGTTCCACGCGGTAGGTTTCGCGCGGCTCGTATCGCGCGGTGCGGGCACGATTGGAGTTCCTGGGTTCATGTCGGTTCCGCTGGATGGTTCGGCCGCATCACTGCTACGCGACGTCAACTCGCCCTGGGAGACGCGCCTTTCCATTGCTCGGCAATGGTTGACCGAGGCCCGCGAGAAGGGACTCGAGAGTACCTGCAAGGCGGCATGCACGATCGGCTACCGACAGATCATCGAGCAAGTCGAGCTGCCCGAAGGCGAGGCGATCTGGGAGGAGGCGTGGAATGCGGCGCGGCGAATTCGCTCCCGGATTCCTCGCTACCGTTGGCATGGGAGTGTCGCGCTGGGCTGGGCCTACAAGCGAATCCTGGTGGACCACGACGTGGATGGAGCGGTGCCACTTTTCGAGTCGGTAAGGTCGTGGGGTTTGCGCACCAAGTGCGATACGATCGTCAACGCCGTGCGAGCCTGTGCATGGCTCGGCTTGGATTGTTTTCTGCGGGGCAAGGAGCAGCCCAGTTGGTACGCATTGGCCCATCGATGTTTCCAGCGTGGCGTCGCGGATATCCGTTTCGTACCCGATGCCGAGCGTATCAATAATCTCCGTGCCGCCGTGGATGCACTCAATCTTGTCCACACCGTTAGCCATGAACGAACGATTCCCGAGTACGAACTCTTGTGGCCGTTCAATCGTTGTGTCATGGCGACGAAATCGCTGCGCGCCGCGACGACTCGACCGTAGTGTCCCCGTTTGTTGATTGTGAGTTCACGTTGGCGATGGTGATCGTGTTCCCGCGACTTGCTGGAATGGAGACAAGTCGCACCGAGAACGAGATCACGGGATGCCCAGATAGGTGTCAGGACCCATGGCCACTCCGTCGCCCGGTGATTCGATGTTCGAGCGATTCCGACGTGGCGCGGAAGTGTCTCAAGAAAACTGGCGGGATCACAGCCACGATCTGGAGGCGATACGGCTGGCCAGCGACGAGGATTTCCGACGGATCGAAAGCTTTCTCCTGAACCGAGGTCCACGGACTCCCTCGGACGTCGAGGCGTTCGCGACCCTGGCGACGCCAGCCGCGACGCACGCCTTGCGGGAGGCACTCGAACACGCCGCCCCGGAGATTCAGGCCGCCATACTTCACTTCGCCAGTGAATTGCTTACCGCCGATGAACGAACGCGGCGATTGGTGGCGTGCATCGCCGATTGTGAGCCCTACCATGGATTGGATTTGACACTCCAACAGATCGAAACTCATCATCCGCCCGCGGTGATCGACGCGATGTTGGCGAGAGTGGCGAACGATCCCGGTCCAGTCGCCGTGCACTTCGCCGGAATGTTGCTCTATCTGCATGGTGCCTCGGCCGAGCCATTCGATTGGGAGCTTCGACCGTTCTTGTTGCGGTTCCATGCGGGCGACGAGTCGGACCGCCACGAGGCGCTCGCGGAGCTCTTGCGGAGGATCGGGCGCGCGGCGAACGAAAACACCGATGGAGAGTCGAATCATCCGTCGCGGTCCGAGCCTCACGAGTAGATCATGGTCCAGCGCGCGACTTGGCTCTTATCTCTCACAGTGCAGGCGGCGTTGGTTCTGCTCGCGCGCCAATGGCTCGGGCCAACGCGTGGGCTCGCGGTGACGCTCGGTGCGATCACGTTGTTCACGCTCGTCGTCGCGGTTTCGCATGCGCGCCAAGTCCGTCGACGGCCCACCGGAGAAGCATCGTTCGCGGGCTGGTTACTTCCCTGGTCGAATCTGGGCCTGGGAGGCGGTCTCTTGCGTTTGCTCCTTGGTAACGCATTGGGAATGAGTGGCTTCGCGATTCTTTTGATGTGGGGCGCCGCGGCGATCGAACTGGCCTGTAGTCATCAAGCATCGTCGGCGGCGGGAGCTCGCTCACCCTGGACGGCGTGGCTTGTGATGGGAGTCTCGGTCTCATGCGAGGTCGTGTGGTTCACCTTGTGGAGTACTCTCATTGGCATCGTGGTTCAGCGTCAGCAGAGACTCGCGCTAACCTGGAGAGGCTGCCAGCGTTGGTGGTTGCCTCTTACGCTTCCCCCTTCGCTGATCGCGGGAAGCTTGTGGATGCTGAGCCTCGGTCGGTTGACCGAGTCGCTCTTAATCTCACTCGTCCCACTCTTGGCATTGCTGCTACTAGTCGTCACACCCTTGGCTTCGCCAGTGCTGCATTGGCTTAGCGGCAAGACCACGCGCTGGAATTGATCTCGTGGAGTTGGTTCTGATGTCGCGCTTTCAGGGATGCCGCTGGATGGGATTGGTGGAGGCGTAAGGGGTTCTCGGCTTGTTCGAGACGTCGAAGAATCCCTCGCTCACGCTTCGGGTTTCCTTTGGCTTTCCATGCCGATGACTTTGTCGCTTGTTCTGAAACGGGAAAACGCGACATCAACAATGCGTCGGAAAGGCAAGCAAGCATCTCACGATGTAAGGGCCGAGCTCTCGCTGGCCAATAGTCGTTCGATACGGGGTGCCGGATGCCGGAACCTGCGAGGATATTCCGCTCGCCGTTTCCTCACAGCGATGAACTTGCCGCGAGTCGCGAACATTCTGGTTCATCAATTGCCTAACGGAGGCCCGGGGCGTGGATCGGGATCGAGGTCCGCGGCCCGAATTACCGCGCGGACTTGGTCCTTAATGTACGCCTCGTTGCCCGCGTTGTAGCGCAGCAAGATTCCTGCAATGGCCAGCAAGAGAATGCCCAGACTCGCTGAAAGCTGGTAACCCACCGACCACTCGATGTTGGTCGGCAGTCGAGTGATGAGAACCAGCAAGCCTCCCATGCACAGCAGCGCGGGAGGTGCGAGGTGGGGCAGCATGACTTGCCAATATCCCCAAAGGAAAAACACCTCGTTCCCTCGCAAGTCACCCATGCCCTCTCTTGCGGCGGATAAATGCAACCCACCGAGGAAGAAACCGGCAAGTACGGAAAAAATGCTCATCGTAATGAGCAACTGATATGCGATCGGCCAAGCCAAGGCCCCACCAATTTCGGCCGCTATCGAGCCTTCCCACTGTGGGTCGACTTCATCCCAGGCGTCGTCGTCTTCCAGCACGTCCTTGTCATCACTCGGCATCGACTTCCTCTTTCGTCAATGTGAAACGATACGGTCTCGGCTTGGCCATTTCTCGCAGCAGATCGTAGAAGCGTTCGTCGATGTCCGCGGAATGTCGAGCCATCTCGAGGCTCCAGGGAGCCTCGCCAAAGTACTCCGCTCGTTGTCCATTCGCCGCGTTGAGTTTGCTGCGTGCCTCGGTCAGTTGACGAATCACGTTGGCCTGGGCGTCCCAGGGGCCGCCGGGCAAGAATCCATTCGTGGTGGCGGTCGCGATGTCGACGCCTCGCTCGAGCAAGTCCGCCGGATAGGATCCGACTCCTCGTCCATCGACGACCAACTCGTAACGGCCGGGTTCCAGGCCCGTTACCTTGATCAAGTACTGATTGATCTCTGGGATCGGAACGAAGCCGTAGTCGAGTCCGGCGAAGGGGCCGTTGTTGAATGGCAACGCGTCATCCAACCGGACAAAAGTCCCGCCCGACGTCGTGAGGTTCACTTCCGAGACGCGACAGCGCTCCTCGCGGAGAGTGCGATTCTCCGCCGCGTCGAGCTCAAGGCTCGAGACGAGTCGATCGGCTTGCAGGCCTTTCAGGATCGCGTAAGCCATGGCCAACTGGCCGAAGTCGTTTAGGTGAATGCCATCCGGGTGATGCAACGTTCGATGATCCTTCTCGGGCAAGTGTTGATTGAATTCGATCACTCGCTTTTGAATGGCCCGCATCGTGCGTTGGAGCCTTATGGTCTCGCCCCCTTCCTCCGCCGCGATCGCGAGTCCCTCGTCGCACATCCTTTGCAAGTAGGACTGTTCCGACGTTTCAGGGTCTTCGGCGGTAATCGCAGCGGAGCAAATGTAGACTCTCACTCCGCGGGCTCGACACTGTCGCACGATTTCCCGGATCGATTCCAAGTAGAGTTGGCGATGCTCATCATCCGCTCGCGTGCCCCAGCCAATGTCATTGATGCCATAGGCCACGGTGAGAACCGTGACATCGTTGGCGAAGACATCCCGTTCGAGTCGCGCCAGTCCGCCGGCGGCGGTGTCGCCTCCGATGCCCAGGTTCAAGAACCGAACTTTACGAATGGGATATCTCAGCAGCGTGTACTGCTCGATGATCTTCCCGTACGTTCGTTCCGCGGTGATGCTGTCACCGAGAAACCCCACCACGTCACCATCCCGCAAGGCGAAAGTGTTGGCGTCGCCTTCCTGTTGGGCATGAGCCGCTTGAGGCCAGCAAAAACAGCTGGCGACCAGAAGAAAACCGGGGACCAACAGAAGCTCGCGAACGGTTCGGGACATGGAAGGCCTGGACAATCTCGAGGTGATGGGACGTTCCTGGGATTCGTTCAAGGAGGCTTGCCTGCCCGGTCGAGACTCGGGCTCGGCTTAGGGCCTCTTGGACTCGGAATCGTCGCATCGTAGTTGGTCCGCGCGACGGTTGCATCCTCACGGATCTCGCTTCGGGCCGATGATCGGCGATTATCCATCGAGGTCTTCGCCAGACTTGTCGCGCGCAAGGGGGAACGCCGGTGCGGGAGCCGCCAAGATCGCGCAAGGGGGAGACGCGATTCGACGAATCCGCACCGGCGTTCGGGGGCGTGCGTCGCGGTGAAAGTCAGTCGGTGAGTCCGCGCTCGAAGCTAATCGTTAGGAAACCCGCGGAGGTCGATTAGTCATGGGTGACGGAGCTATTCGCGAGGCACCGTCACCATTCCTTCGGCGGTCTTATTGAGGTTGGCCATGGTCACCGACTGTTCCTCGATAGCGCTCGCCACCGTGGTCGTGTTGGCCGACACTTCCGAGATCGCATGGTTGATCTCTCGCGAGCCCTTGATGACATCCACCACACTGGTCTGAATGGAAGAGACGTTCCTGGAGATCTCGCTCAGTGAGTGCGATGTTTGGTCGGCCAAACGCTTGACCTCGCTCGCGACCACCGCGAAGCCTTGGCCCGCATTGCCCGCTCGAGCCGCCTCGATCGTCGCGTTAAGCGCCAAGAGGTTGGTTTGTCTCGCGATATCGCCGATGACCCCCACGACGTCGCCGATCGTCTTGCTCGATCGGTCGAGGTGTTGAGTCTTCTGTTCGGTCGCCTTGGCCAGTGTTTCGGCCCGGGTCGCCAGGGTCGCGGTATCTTGGACTCGCCGAGAGACTTCGCGGATGGTGTGGTTCATCTCGCCGACCGTTTGAGCGACGACTTGGCGAATGGCTTCCGTGCGCCCTTGAGCCTTGACGTGCTCGGTAACGTCGGTCGCGAACTTGACGACCTTATAAACCTTGCCTTCGAGATTGATGATTGGATTGTAGGTGGCCTGAATCCAGACTTCGTTTCCCTGCTTTGAAATCCGTTTGAACAGACCGGCCTCGAAGGTGCCTCGACGGAGTGAATTCCAGAAGGCCTTGTACTGGGTAGACTCGGCCTCTTCCCGCGTGACGAACTCTCGATGCTGTTTTCCGATCAGCTCGGCGAGTGTGTACCCCATCGTCTTCTGGAAGTTCTCGTTGGCGGACAGGACTCGACAGTCCAGATCGAACTCGATCACGGCTTGGGAACGGCCGATCGCCTGCAACTGACTAGCGCTATCGTTGGCGATCGATTTCGCCCGGGTGATGTCTTGCGCGAGCTTGGTGACCTTCGTGACTCGTCCGTCCACTTTCAGAGGTGTGTAGGTCGCTCGAATCCACACGATGGATCCGTCCTTCTTGACTCGTCGGAAATCGTTCGAGAAGGCTTGTCCACTCTTGAGCTTGATCCAGAACTGTTGGTACTCGCTTCCCGCCGCGTCCTCCGGCAACACGAACATCCGGTGATGTTTGCCAATGATCTCGTTGGATCGGTATTGCATCACGTCCAAGAAGTTCTTGTTGGCGGAGAGGATTTCTCCCTCGGTGGAAAACTCAATGATCGCGTAGGAGCTCTCGAGCGCCTCACGGAGCGATCGCAGCTCTGTTAGCTCTTGGGCCGGTGGTTCGGCGACCAAGGCAATCGAAGGAGACACCAGTCGAGTTTCGAGTACTTGCGCCATGAGTTTTGCCCGCCTGGGAGCGATGGAGGTTTTCGGTTTGAGTAACGCTAGGCCTGCGTTCGTGGCCTCGGACATCGTCGGCAAAACCGCTGCTTCACTCGGTTTTCTCGATGGCTTTTCTTCGTAAGAAAAAGTCGCGTCAGGCCCGGCAACTCCTGTTGCTGTGGTCATGGGGAGGGGCCGCACGGCTCGGACGACGCTGAAGCGGTAGCCCGCAAGGCGAGGAATTTATTTCTTGGACCGCGCGCTCCATGGTCCAAACGGATCGGTCGAACGTGGTTTGGACCGAAGCGCGCTCGATCAGAAGTCGAGTGTGTCGTGACCGAGCGTCGATTCGCCGGTTGGGAATCGTCCTTTATTCCCGGCGAAGCGTCTCGATCCGATTGTCCGCCCCATCGCATTCCTACGCCGCGCGAACGGGTACCATGGTTGACCAGATTGGCGCCTACGACGTCGCAAGCAGCGGAGAGGGATGCGATGAGCAATTACCGCGAACACGAACATCGCCTCGCGAATGGCACTCTCAACGTGGCGATCGGGCCCGACCACGGTCCTCCACTCGTGCTATTGCACGGCGTGACTCGTCGTTGGCAGTGTCTGCTCCCGGTGATCGACGCGTTGTCGAGTCGCTGGCAAGTATTCGCGGTTGATCTCCCAGGGCACGGAAGATCGTCGTTTCATTGCGACCCGTACACCGTGGCGTGTTACGCCGACGTGATTCACGAGTGGATGCGGGAACGCTTCTCGTCGCCCGCCGTGGTCTACGGGCATTCTCTAGGAGCAATGCTCGCCGCGGAGGTCGCGGGTCGCCCTGACGCGTTGGTGGGCGCCGCGATTCTTGAGGACCCGCCGTTCCACACCATGGGTCACAACATCGCACGGACCCCGTTGCTGAGTTACTTCCAAGGGCTGCTCCCCTTCGCGGGAAGAAGCACCGACAACATGCGGGCCTTTGTCGAGGATCTGGCCCAAGTGCCACTGACCGATCCGCGAACGGGCCAGGTGAGTTTGCTTGGAGCGAGCCGATCGGCGGCCGCGTTGCGATTCATGGCAAGCTGTTTGAGTCGATTGCCTCGCGGCGTGCTTGAACCGATCGTGCGATCCGCATGGCTGGATGGATACGACCTGACCGCCGTCGCCGACCGGCTGCGCGTCCCGACGTTGTTGCTGCAGGCGGACGCCACTATGGGAGGCATGTTGACCGATGCCGACGCTCGATTGTTGACCGAACGCGCGGATGATGTTCTTTGTTTGCGTCGCGCGGGAGTGGGCCATCAAATGCACTGGGCCGATCCCACGTGGTTGACTGGTGAGGTGACGTTGTTCTTGGAGTCGTTGCCTTGGAGACAAGGCTGAAGGGATCGCCACGCGCCGCCCGAGAGTCGCGGCGCTAAACATAGGTAATCGAAGAGTCGCGGCATACGAAGGGGTAACTCGATGAAGCAAGCGAATGGAACGCTGGTCGTGAGGAACGGTCAGCTCGTCGATGGCAATGGTAACCCGCCCATCAACGATGGTTGCTTGGTGGCTCGTGATGGCGTCATTTCATTCGCTGGGCCGGCGAGCACGGCTCCGACCATTCCGCCCGACGCCGTGGTCGTTGACGCTCTGGGCGGGACCATCATGCCGGGGTTGGTCGAGGCTCATTTTCATCCGACCTACTTCAACGTCGCCGCGCTCGAGGATCTCGACATCAAATATCCCGTCGAGTACGTCACGCTCTTGGCGGCCTGCAATGCTCGCTTGGCGTTGGAATGCGGATACACGGCGGCTCGTAGCGGAGGCAGCCTGTTCAATATCGATGTGTGGCTGAAAAAGGCGTTGGAGGCCGACCTGTTGCCTGGCCCTCGTTTGGCCTCGAGCGGTCGAGAGATCTGTGGCGTCGGAGGGCTCATGGATTGGAACCCCGATTTTCGCAAGATCGGGATGGAAGGACTCGTGCTTCTCGTCAACGGAGCCAATGAAGCCCGAGCCGCCGTGAGGAGGCTCGTGAAGGATGGTGTCGAATGGGTCAAGACGTATCCGACGGGCGACGCCGCCGCTCCCGATGTGAACGACCATCACACGCTCTGCATGACCTTCGACGAGATGCACGCGGTCGTCCAAACGGCTCACAACCACGGGCTCAAGGTCACCGGGCACTGCCGCGCGACCGAAGGCATCAAGAACGCCCTGCGAGCCGGATACGATGCCATCGAGCATGGGACGTTCATGGACGATGAAGCGCTCGACCTATTACTCGAGCGCGATGTGCCCGTGGTGCCGGCCCTCTATTTCGAGCAAGCCAGCGTGGAACGAGGCCCTGAGTTTGGTTTGCCGCCCGCGGTGATCGATGGTCATCAAGAGACGCTCGAGGGAGGCGCGGAGAGCGCACGCCGCATCCTTGCCGCGGGAGGCCGGCTGGGCATGGGAGGCGACTATGGATTCGCTTGGAATCCTCACGGAGACTATGCCAAGGAACTCGCCTTCTTCGTGGACTATGTCGGGCTCGATCCGCTCGTCGTGCTCAAATGCGCGACTCGAACCGGGGCGGAGATCATGGGACGCGGAGACGAGTTCGGCACGCTCGAGCTCGGCAAGTTGGCCGATGTGTTGGTGGTGGCGGGAGACGTCGTGAAGCAGATCGATCTACTGCAGGATCGCTCACGTTTCGTGGCGGTCATCCAGGGCGGCGTGATCAAGGCGGGGCAAATGGCGGGGCCGAGTGCTTGAATCAACATCACGAGCAAGAAACGTTCAAACCTCCGCGTGAGTCGGGTTGTCGGCCCTGGAATCGCTTGAGAAGAGCGATTTGGGCTCGCGGCGAAAATGGTTTCATCTCGAGGCCGAGCATGCTACCCTCGCGGGGGTTGTCGCTTTCCTGAGTTTTGTTTCTTGGCCTCGCGGTGGATTCGGTTCGAGGTCGCAAGCGAGGAGTCCTGGATGTTGAATTCCAAAGTCGCTTTCTTAGTAGGTTGGGTGTTAGTCGCTGGCAGTGTCGTTGTGGCGGACGAGCCGACCTATCGCGTCGAAAGCAACATTACTCAAACCGTTGTTTGTCCCGACGATACGTTGATGATCACATTCACGGTTCGCATACGTCGAGGGATCAACGGCAAGGTCGTCTGGGATCGCGCCGGCAACTTGCCGGCTCAAACCGCGGTGCTTCAGGAACTCCAGCCCAACGGATTCGTGCAAGGCGACCCAGCCGGTTCAATTGACGAGATCCTCGATTCCGGTGTCATCAAGCCGACGGTATCCAATGTGAAGACCGATCCCAGGACCGGGACGGTGACCGTGCTCGTGGATACGGGATCCGTCGTGGGAACGTCGGGCATCGTTTGGTTTAGCAGCCGCGACATTTTCACGACGGCGGAAGCTGACTACACCGACGACGATTTCCTGAGTTTCGCGATGTGGCATGTTCGCGCGCCCGAGGATAAGGAAAACTCCGGAGACTACCCGGCGGTATCCGACGTTTCCGACGCGATCGGCGAGGTCGAGCAAGCGGACAACAGCGATGATTTCGTGGAAAAGCTGGCGACTCTCATCGAGGCATTCCAAGCGGTGGAGCCAGGCGGTTCGGTCTCCCAGCAAGGTCATCGAGCCGTGATTCGCGATCTCACGCGGCTCGTCGAGGAACCGACGGAAGACTTCTTGACCGTTGACTTGGAACGAGTTCTGCGTACTCGTGATGGACTGTTCGCGCGATACCTCAAGGATGTCGGCATCGACCGCGAACCCCAGGAACTCGACTTCTATCGCAAGCCACCTCGGCGATAAGCGACGGCACGAAACGACGGGCCAAGGAAGACTCCTTGCCCCGTCGTTTCCTGGTAGGCGGTCGCGCGACATGATCATCGCTTGTGATCGCCGATGAGTTACATGGCGCCAAACGAGAGCGATGTGTCGCTACGGTAATTCGCCTTGGCAGGCCCAGGAGTGCGTCGGTGGGGACGTGTCGCTTGCTCGTGGCGAGAAAGCTCCACGCGTGACGTGCCCGCTACATTGAGCACGACTTGTCGGCTCGCACGAAAAGCCCGAACACAAGTTCAATTCCCATTGGCGCTATTTCGACCATACGGGTCTTTCTTCCTCGAGAGGATTCCAATCGATGTTCGGCCATCGGGGAGCGCGATGAACGCTGCCAATACGATGTGCTCGTTTTGTTCGAATGTGTAGCCCAAACTGTCCTCGTCGTCCTCCCGACTGTGAAGCTCGCTCCATCCCCGGCTGGCCATCTGGGCTCGATAATCGGTCGCGGCTTCTCTCGGTGATTTGTCGACGAGCAGGTCATACATATCCAGAGCTGTTTCTGGATCAGCCGAGTGGCGATCGATTTCGGCGTCATCGGGAATATAGAGAGTCGAGATTTGAGGGGAATGGTCCTCGGAACCGAAGCATCCGACCAACGTAGCGCCTAAGCAAATGAGTAGGCCAACGCAGAATCGCGTAATGGACACGCTGGATACTAAGTTCGACATGAATCCGTACCGCCTTTTCAACGAGATGGTGCCGCTAATCGAAACACTCATGGCCCGGCATTGTAATCTGAAATGATCGCAATGCGATTGCCTTCGTCCACGGCCGAGATTGGGTCCGTCGCGACGCGCCAACAGCGAGGGAAAAATCAGGACTCACGCAAAGGCGCGAAGACGCAAGGAAGACGGAACGCAGGACTTCGCACGATACCAGGAGTTTCCCGGCAACCTGCCGGTCCATCGAAACCGCGTTTGAGAATCGTCTCCGTGCTCTTCGTGTCCTTTGTGGTTCAACTCCCGTCGTACCTGTTTTCTAGCTAGTTCTCGGTGAGGACTGAACGTCGTCCCTCACGTATCGTCAAGTTCGCGGCATAGGTCGGACGAACGTGTGCCACTCGACTCCCTCGGGCAGCTCGGGGTCGGCTGAGAATTCCAAGTGCAGAATGCGGCGATGCATCGCCGTGCCTGGCACCGAGGATCCGCTTGCGTGGCTGATCAGGGGACGCATCGCCAGGACGTCGCCGGCTCGGGCATGGATCGTGACTCGGTTCTCAAGTCCCACACCGAGACTCTCGCTACTGGTGTGGGTGCCGGGAATCACCTGGAGCGGCCCGTTTTCATCGGTCACGTCGTCCAGATGAATGCGGAGCGTCAACATGCGGCGCAAGATATCGTCGCATGCGATGAGGTGAGGGACTCCGGCCTTCACCGTGGGCCGCGAGTAGCTTGGGCTGGAAACTTGATTGTCCTTGACGGCGATCGATGCATCGCGATGCCAAGGCAGGTTCCAGGTTCGATCTGGTGGCTTGTCGAAGAACAGGGACCGAACGAGTCCAAAATCGGAACCGAGTTCTTGAGTGAGTAGCTCGAGCAGTCGAGGTTGTAACCAAATCGTCGAAACCTCCGGAATCGACTCGATGAGATTCCTTGCGGCATACACATGGCCACGACTCGAGCGAGCCCGAACGGACGAGAGATCGTCCTCCAAGACCGTGGAAAGAACCCGGCAAAGACTCTCGATCGTATCCCTCGCGAAAATATCGCGAAGCATGATGAAGCCATCACGATCAAGGTCATCGCGTGCGTTCATTCCGACGATTCCATGGTCACGTCGTTGCATTGAAGAATTCGCGAACGCGAGAGCACGGTAGGGTTGGCCAGGCTCCGCAAGGCGTCCACGTGTTGGCCGACGAGATAGTCTGAACCGACAAAACAGATCAAGCGACCCGCATCGCGTCGGCTCATACCAGCTCTGGCATGATGCGTCCTTCATCCGAGACTAGATATCGCGGTCGCCCCGTCGTGTCGGTGATGGTGGTTTGATCGATGTCGATCCCGAGGTGATGAAACAGGGTCGCGTAGATATCTCCGAAGGTGACGGGGCGTGAGATCGCCTCGCCCGCGATTCGATCGGTCTCGCCAATGACCTGTCCGTGTCGCAACTTGCCCCCCGCCAACATCGCACAGTTCACTTGCGGCCAGTGGTCCCGGCCGACTTGGGCGCTGATCTTGGGCGTGCGACCGAATTCACCCCAAATGACGACCGCGCAGTCATCGGCGAGTCCGCATTCGTGCAGATCCTCGAGCAACGCACTGACGCAGCGATCGAAGATCGGGAACTCCTCTCGTTCGCGCGTGAAGATTGAATTGTCGGCTCGTCCTTCCGTATTGCGGCCGCCATGCCAATCCCACTTGCTGTAGTTCAAGGTGACGACTCGTACTCCGGCCTCGATGAGCCGCCGAGCCACCAACAAACTTTGGGGAACGCGCGGTGCCCCATTGCTGTCGATGAACACGGTGGGATCGCCGAGACCATAGCGTTCCACGACTCGTGGATCCTCTTGCGAGATATCCAACGCATCGGCCAACTGGGACGACGTGAGTAAGCCCATCGCCTGCTCGGCGAATCGATCGAGGCCTTCCATGTTTCGCGACGAATCGACGTCGCGCCGCAATCGATCGACTCCGGCGAGCAACGACATGCGATCCGAAAGACGCTCGAGCGAGATGTCGTGAAGCACCATGTCCTTGCGAGTCGGTCCCATCGGCCGAAACGGAGCATGGGCGGGGCCGAGGAATCCCGATCCCGGTTCGTTGTACGGTCCGTGCGTGCACTGGTAACAGAGACTGACATAGGCTGGGGAAGCCGGTGACGCGGCTCCTTGGACGCGTGAAACCATCGAACCGAACTGAGGCCAACCCAAAGGCGGTTTGGGAAGTCTCGGATCGCGCCCATTGAAAACCTGCACCGCGTCATGGTCCGCCTGGTTGCCCACGAGCGATCTGACGATGGTGAACTTATCGGCGAGACGCGCGAGTTGCGGGAAAGCCTCGCAGATTTGCATGCCTGGGACATTCGTCGCGATCGGCCGCCACGGCCCGGCTATGTCGCTCGGCGCGTCGGGCTTGAGGTCGAACATGTCCTGGTGAGGCGGGCCGCCGACCAGATAGATCATGATGACCGACTTGGGATTGTTCCGAATGCCCGCCGCCTCCTCGGCTCGCAGCAACGTCGGCAAACTCCAGCCTCCCGCCGCGCCAAGAGCCGCGAGGGTGCCGATCTCCAGCATCTTGCGTCGCGTTGGGCGGGCGGACGAACCGCCTGGCGTGGCGCGTCCCACATCGAGGTTGAGCATGATTCGGGCCTCTGCTTTCCTGCCGCGAGAGAAACATGACGAACGGTCGGCCTGTCACGCCAGACCCGCTCAACTCACGTTGTAAACAAGAGTCCGCCTCGGAATCCACCCAGAAATGGCGTGTTGGCGAGAATCAGCAAGAGGAGTTGGGCGGTGAGTACTCGGCGAGAATCGGTTTTCCTTGCCAAGGCCGCCGTGGCGAAAGGATTGGGACGTCGCACCCGCGGTCCAGCAGTGAATGGACCAGGGAATGCGGAAGAAACTCGAGCATCGCTTCCAGGACGATATGGGAAGTTTGATCCATCAGGCGGTCATCGAGAGGTCAACACACTCGCATGAATGCTCGAATCGCATTGACGTCTAGTAAACGCCAGTCGGTTGCGTCAATAGCTCGAGCTGTGTTCGGCGCGAGTCAGGCACGCAACAAAGAAAGCCCCTTCCCACGAACGGTCGCGAGAAGGGGCTTTGGTTGGTAACTGGTTGGAATGTCGAGGCAATCGGTTTGCCGGACTATTCCTCTCCCACCAGCACATATCCTTCCGGCGCCGATCCATTGGCCTCGCAGTACGCCTCCGCGGCGGCCGCTTGGTCGGCGACGGAAGCGATGTGTTTCGCGCTTTGGCTCTTGGGCACGACGACGGTGCAGCACTTCATCGCGGTATTGCCCGATTCATCCGTCGCGGTAATCACGATCAGATAGACGCGGCCATCCGAATTGCCTTTTCGCTCGGCCCGCAATTGCAAGGTCTCGCCGTCGTAGACGGCGTCGGGACCCGAGTTGCCAGCGCCGGTCGTTTCGTCGTCATCCTCGTCGCTAAGGATCGCGACGGTGACCGTTGGGTTGGGATCGACGTCATCGACGACCGAAAGCGAAAAGCCAACGTCAATCAACGCGTGATTGGGAGGCCACAGGAGAGCCGTTTCGATTTCACACGAAATCACGGGCGGCTCACTGTCGGTATCGCAGGAGGAAGGCAATGCGACACCCGTGGGGAAACGAATCGTTGGGCCAGAGATCTGGTCGATCAGAAGCCCCGAGGCGGTGTCGAAAACCGCGAGTCGACCAGGTTCCGATACGTAGAGTGTCGTTCCATCGTCGGTCAGGTCCATTTGATCCAATCCGAAATAGGTCGGAGTGGACGCCGTGGGAATGTTCATGATCGGAACCGCGCCAATCGAACCAGTCGGGGCATCGTAGGCGAATACATCGATCCCGGTGGTCGTGCGGACATAAAGCCGCGTGCCGTCGTCGCTGATGTTGGCCGAGATGCCAAACCCAGAAATCGATCGCGAGTCGACCGGGATCATGCCCGGAATGAGGAACGATCGGATCTGCTGGTCGCCTCGACCGACAACCACGCAAGACTCAGCCCCAAGGGAACAGGCCGTATTGTTGGGCCGAACGTTCCCCAAGTTGACGATCTCGCCGGTGTTCGAAAGAGTTCCGTCATCGGCAAGGATCAGGCGACGTACCTGTAGCCGATTGAAACTGGTAACGATGACCGAACCATCGCAGCAAACCGTAATCGAGTTATTGTCGCCGCCAGTGCTAAACGCTTGGACTTCCGCTCGGGCCGCGATGTCAATAACCGACACGGGTTGGAATGCACTGCCATCCGTCGCCAACAGGTACCTTTGATCGGGCGACAACGAAAGATCCTCGCCATTGTTTGAAATCACGATCGGGGTCGGTTCCAAACTTGGTGGCGACGTCGTGAGATCGATCACCCAAACATTCATTCGAAAGTCCGTGACGAAGCCCAGCGTTTGATCGGCCGTGATCGCACAGTCTCCGATAATCCCGCTGGTTGGCAGGGACACCGATCCGAGCAATGTGTTCGTGTCGGCATCGAAAACGTTGACACTTCTTAGGGAATCATCGGCGACCATGCCGATCGTTTGCCCGCGAAGGGACGCGGTGGTGGCGAACACGGCGATCGCGGACATCGCCACGATAGCCATGCGGCTTCGAATCAGTGAGAGCATGGAGAACCTCCTGGGGAAATGGAGAGTCGGACTCGACGATCGCTTGATCTCGTGGCGTTGGCTCACGCCTGGATGAGTCCGACACGCCGCGGCAATGGCGATTCGGCGTGTGCCGAAATGGTGAAGGGACCGAACCTAGCACAGCGTGGCGCGCGGCGTAAACAAAGGCCCCAGCGAAAAACACGATTTGCTTCTCAGTTAGAAAAAACCGTGGTCGCGGGCGACGGAGCTTGTCTTGATCAGCGAGGTAGCATGTGCTACACCCCGAGCGGATCGCGACCAGCGGCGGCAGATGCGATCACCGAGAAGAGGATCACTCCGCCTTCCTGAAGCGATCATTGGGTGAAGACGCGGCAAGTCGGATCGCTGATTGTCGCGCAGGGTGATGCGACATCTCAAAGCCCGTACAAGGGGGAGGTCGCTCGCGAGTCAACGACGGCCGCCCCTGCCCCAACAGCGTTTCCTGCCCATCAATCGACGGGACGCGCGACAAGCATGTCGACTCGGCGAGAGTCCCGAGAGATGCTCCGCTTCACTCGACCGTAAAGCGGAAGGTGTGAGTGATCTCGCCGCCAGACGCATCGCGAATCGAGATGATCACGACTTGCTCCTTGCCGGCGTCTCGTCGCGCCGGTCTCCATGTCACGATGCCGTCCTCGGAGACCGACATGCGGTCGGGTCCCGATTCGAGCTGGTAGGTCAGTCCGCCGTGACGGGAACTCACCTCGATCGGATAACGCATGGTTCCGCTTCGACGGACCGCCGCCGGAGGACGCGACGTGACGAACAGGTAGTCGATATCGGCTTCCTCCAAGGCTCGGTCGAGCGCGAAACGATGCATCACCACGCTGCGATCCGAGGTCGGCAGTGTCAGGATCGTCTCGGCCGCCGGCACGAACCAGACTCGCCGGTCGAGCGTCATCGCTTCACGCGCGTGAAAGTCGCCGTAGTTGCCCGAACGAATGGAGAGCTCCGGGATCGTGATGATCGATTCGGCATCCCCGTTGATGTGAATCGTGGCTCGAGCCGTCGCATCGACTCCGGTGTTCCCGTTGTCGCTTCGCGCGATCCAAACCGAGTAAGGTCCGTCGACCGCGGGAATGGGGAAGCTCTCCGCGCGCAGTTCCAAGTTGGCCGAATAATCCTCCGTGGCATAAGTGAATATGCCTCGAGCGGTATACATCAACTCGCCGTCGGGACTCGGGGCGATATATCCCATCGTGTCGTGCTTGTAGTTGACGTGGGCTTGTCGGCCATCGATTAGCATCGTGCGGAACCCGCCGGGCGATACGTTGATCTCTCGAAACGTGAAGACGCGTCCATCGTTACTCGCTCGCACTCGCGACTCGGGGCCGGCGCCGGGTACCTTCGCATCGCGTTGTTGGTACACGTGGTCAACGACTTCGATCGGCATCGGCCGCAGCCGCTGAGGATCCAGCAGTAGCCCCGGTTCGTGCATGGCACTGGCGTAGACCGGACCCGTCGCCGACGCGCCCGTGGCGATGGCATCGACCGGGTTGGTCAACGGGAGGTTCATCGCGGTCTCTCGTTCGAACGTCCGGAGGCTCCAACGCTGAATGATGTTCGTCGATCGGATCGCCACGTAGAAGTTCTCGGCTCCACCAGCGATCCGCACGTCGTCATCCTCGAGGCGCACGTACTTCGTGATGCGCCCCATGCAGATGTCGAAGAAGCCGAGTTGATCGAGCGAGGGAAAGTGGAAAATCAGGAATCGGCCCGAACCCGCCAGGCACACATCGTCGTACGCCGCCGGCAGTTCATACTCGACTCGATCCTCGCCCAGCTGCAGCGGGAATAACTCAAGCGAGCCCTCGCCTTCAGCGTCGTCTTCGTCGCGGCGCTCACGTTCCTGTTGCCGTTGGCTGGCGGTCCGCCGCGAGTTCTGTCGTTCCTGGGCCATGGCCCTAGATCCATTCCCGCCGACGGCCATCCAAGCGATGGACAGCAGGGAGAACATCAGCAAGGTGGAAACTAACCGCCGTTCGACGATTGAATCGCGTTTCATCGATGAAACCAAATGGGGGTTGAAGTGACGGTCACAACCAAGACCGTGCACGAACGCCAGTCGCTCCGCTGGCCGAATCGATACGATCACCAGTCTAGCGGAATAACTCGACGAGGGCCCTATCGAAAGCTTGGGTGCGATCGACGGGACCACGATTCAAGCCGCCGCGTCTGGTTTGCTCGAGCCGATACCGCGATACTCCGGCCGCCGCACTCCGTACCAGAGAATTCCAAGCGTGAACGGCGGAGTGAGCCACATCACGTGGAGGATCTCGACGTCCAGCACAAGGCAAATCGATGCCACCGCCAGGAAGCAACCAGCCCAGGTCAGCTCAAGGAATCGGGGAATGCGAAAGACATTGCAGAACAGAAAGAAGTGTCCCGCGACAAACGCGATGAGCCACGCGACCGAGCCAAGGATCCAAAGACCCGCGGCGGTGGCCGCGCCGAACAGAAGAATCGCGATCGCATCCGTCGCCGAAAATCGAAATCCATGACTCGGGTGATGATCCCATCTCATTAGATTTCCCAATTCGTGAAAGTCACATCGTTCCCCACGGAAACGCGACATGTGAGCCGGCCATAATGCACGCCGAAATTCCTGAAACGCAGGTCGCGGCATACAAGGATCGCGGCATTGTCATCGTGAATAAACTCCACGGCATGGTAGTACGGTGATAGGTCCCTCATGGTCCGCCACTCGCTCAAGGCCAACACCGAGTCAGGCAGTACTCCGTCGAAAATCGGGAACTCTTGCTCGTTGCTGATCCGTCCGCTTCGGACATTCAACTGACAGGTGATACATCGATCACCAAAATCAGCGCAGACGAGGAACTTGAAAACCGACCAGGTCGTCGGGATCGCCACAACCCGTTCGGCGTTTGGAAACCTTTGATGGCATGCCTTCCGTGCTTCGCGGGCAATCCTCCATCGCACCCACACATATGCCGCGAAAAGCCCCAAGTAACAGGTCGAAATCCAGGGCCAGAGCTTGAGCCGTTCGCCGACGAGATACGCAACGCCGAGCGACAGGATCGACAACGCGAGGATCGGTGCGTCGATGAAGAAGATCCAGTCACACGCCAAACGTCGGCCATGAAATGGCCATAGCAATCTCACGCCATAGGAATTGGTGAGATCAGTCGCGACGTGCATCGCCATGCCGACCGCCAAACCCAGGAACGCCTGACCATGAATCGGTAACCCCGCCGCGTAGAAAGGCAAAGCCAAGACGGCGACGGAAGCGATGGCGGCGAGCGAATGAGACACCGTTTGGTGAAACCGCAAGAACGCTCGCTTTCCTCCCAAACGAGAGAGCGAGTCGAGGTCGGGCAGGACATTACCAAGCGCCACGCCGCAGGCGAAACCCGGATAGGCAGGCAAAAAGCCAGCAGCTGTCGCCGAGCCAATGAGAGCGTGAGTCAATATGTCCATCGAAACGTCCCTCGTGTCGCGAGACGCACGTCGTCACCCTCAAGGAGAACAATGGTGTTGATGCCTCGAGTGGCTTGAATCCAATGAGTTGCTCACTTGTGGGCGGAAACCCCAGAACCTCCCCCTGCGAAGAAAAGTTGCACTCTCCGATCCGACCTCGCGTATTCTCCTAGAAGAGTGGAAATCGGGTCAAGGAAAGTGTGGTCAACGCTCCTGGCATCCACTTACGAAAGAGCGCGACGGAGCAATCACTCAACCAAGCAGTCGAATTGGGATTAGGGCGATCGAGGACTTGAAACACGGAGAGCACAAAGAGCACGGAGGCTCGTTGCAGGATGTTTTCCTCAAGTGAAGGTTCGCTGAATCAAACTTGGCGACAACACTGACACACCTTGGTCTTCTTTGCGTCTTAGCGACTTGGCGTGAGCCCCTTTCCTCCCCGCGTTGCCTTGACGTCTCCCCTTACGACGTGGGTTTGCTGGAGTCTAACGCTCCGACACAATTCCCTAGAATTCCCTTTGACCTTTTCACTCCTTTCGCGTCATCCCTTTGTCAGGCAAGGCGAACAACGTTGCTTGGCTGTTGTTGGGACGCTCGAGGTCGGCGACGGGTTTCTGAGGAAGCTGGCAAGGCATGACGCGGCACGACAGAGAGCGCCAATCGATGGACGGCGATCCGTGGGATCGGGTCTACCGATTCGCGCTCAGCTTGTCGCGACACACGCAAGATGCCGAGGACCTGACCCAAGAGTGTTTCCTGAGGATCAATCGCCAAACCACGCCACCCGAGCAACCGCTGGCTTGGTGTTTTCGCGTGGTTCGTAACTTGTGGTTGGATCGCTGCCGTCAACGAGAGGTTCGCGGCGAGGACGCGGGACAGGATCTGGGTTCCCTCTCGGGCAACGAACGTGATCCCGCCGTCGTCGCGAGCTTCAACGAAGAGCTTACTCGGGTATGGCGGCACATGATGGATCTGCCCGACCGGCAGCGAGAGGTGCTGTACCTGCGAGCGATCGAGCAGATGAGCGCGGCGGAGGTCGCCGAGACACTTCAGCTAAGCCATGCCAACGTGAAGGCGACCTTGAGCCTCGCTCGCAAGCGGATGCGAGAAACATGCGATCCGATGCCGTCCGAGGAGTCCCGTTCGTGAACTGTTGCCACCAACTCGATGACTATCTCGATGGTGAGCTGACCACTGCTGAAGCCACTGAGTTTCTGCGGGCGGCGGCTGCCTGCCCGGCTTGCAGTGAGTCGCTGCGCCGGGACGCTCGGTGGAACAAGTCGCTGCGAACGGCTTGGTCCCAAGTCGCCAGCGAGCATGTCATGGGCGAGCCTCGCCCCACGCGTGCCGGAGTCATCGAAGAGGTGTGGCAGCGGACGGATGCGTCGGAGCACTCGTCGCCCATCGGCCGGTCAACACGTGTCGGACCGGGAGTTTGGATCGCCGCGATCGTCGCGGTCGGCGCGGTGGTGTTGTTTTCGAGTTGGATCGTGACGTCCTGGCTCGAACCCGCGGCTCCCGATGTTGCCGTCGAGCCAATCGAACCGCCCGAGGAGACGTCGCCATGGAGGACGGACTTCACAACGATCGAATCGCCAAGTGACGTACGGGTTGACGGTGATCACATCGGAATCACCGCGATCGACAACGACGAATTCACCTTCGTGATCGTGTACCCCGTGGTCTCGACTGGAGCAACCGATAAGCAGTCCGTTCACTAGGCGAGCTGTCGTGTCATAGCCCCCACGCCTCGACCAGAAGAAGTTCGCGCTCGACACCCGCAACAAGAAAAGTGGTGGTGCGAAGGAAACCTGAAGCGTCAGGTTTGATGCCGCGCATTTCACGCGTCGCCCAGGTCAACGATTCAAAAGCGTGGAAAGCCAAAGGAAACCCGAAGCGTGAGCGAGGGATTCTTCGCATTCCCAAACAAGCCATCAACCCATTACACCACCAACACTTCCGTCTCGCCCGATTCCCAACAGCGCGACATCAAAAAGCGTCGGCGAGAGGGCCTTCAAGCCCAGCCACGATTCATCAACACGTTACGCCGTCAACGGCCTTGGTCCGTCACACCCCCGGAACCGCGGCGTTAACGACCTTTGCCTAACCGACAAACAAGTTCACTCCCTCAGCGGGATTTCACTCGGAGGATTCTTGAATGCACCGATCATGTCGTTCGTTCGTGGCCCTGTGCCTGTTGGTCGTCGTCGTCGCGGTTGGGACTCCCGCAACCGTTCTGGCTCAACGATCAGAGGACGTGGCTCAAGCCGAGTCAAACCGGCAGCCGATGCCGACTCTTGTGGTCTACGCTCTGAAGTATGTGGAAGCGGCGGACTGTGCCGAGATCCTGAGCGCGTTGCTCGAACAACGTGGGGGCGCGGGAGGCTTTAGCGCCGCGCCGCAGGTTCGCATCGCGGTCGAACCCCGTCGTAATACGCTCATCGTGTCGGGGACCGAAGAGCAGACCAATATGGTAGGAGATCTCTTGAAGCTCTTGGATCAACCGACGGATCCAGTCGAATCGACCGTCGAAGTCGACCAACTCAAGAACGTGCGGGTCGAGATCTTCTGGCTCGGTTCCGCTGCCGGGGAATTCATGCTTGTGCCGATGACCGATGCACAGAAGCAGTTGATCGACTTATCTAAAATCCAGCCGCAACTGGATCGCTTCGAGCTTGTTGATCTGAGTCTCATTTCTCGCCTCAGCATGCAAACCGTGGTCGGTCCCAATCGACCCGGGGAATTGGAGGGAGAAGGGATTGGCGACAACACTGCCGGCATGTCGCTATCCGTCATGGGCACCTTCGCCATGGTTGGGCCGGAGCAGTACGACGTTCAACTCACCGCGCGAATCTTGGGAGAGGAAGTCCAGTCATCACTCGAGGTGAGCTTTCTGACCAAGGAAGGTAAGACGATGTGCCTCGCCATGGCGGATACTGGCCCGGTGCGATCGATCTTCCTCGTGCGGTTGTCCAGAGATGATCAGTAGGCTCAATCAGCGGCGGCCGTGCTAGGCCGACGCTCTCGAGTCGCCCCTCACCGGCGAACAAAGCCTTGCCGCGAACCGGGCCTTCGATCAGCGAGGGTCCGGTTCGTTCGTTTCGCTCAGGCCTGGGCGTCTTCGCGTCTCGGCATGAATCGCGAACCGCTGCTCCGACAACTCACCATCAATAACGTGGAAAGATCGAGGGACTCGGAAATCGTTCCTCCAAGCTATTGGCGTCGTTGAGATACTCCTCGCGCGGAACCTGGACCTGGGGCCAGTTATCGGGACGCACCCGCACGACTCTTCCTGGGCGAATGCCCTCGATGATCAAGTCGGTTTCAAAGCGAATTTGGATGCCGCTACTCCCCAAGGGAACTTCACCGTCCGACTTCAAGACCTCACGGATGGTTCCTCGTGAAGCCATGTGAGCCGCGCCATAGGCGCCGTGCGTGTGCTTGAGAGTATTCTCGACCGCATTCACCATCGCCGGTCGTCCTTCCGTGAAGTCGGCGTAAAGCGACTCATCCATGCCACCAAAGAGTGTCGCGGTCACCATCGCTTGTCCAAACTCGCCGTATTCCACCGCATCGATCCAGGCCGGCATCCAGCGGCTACGAATGAACGCCTTGTGCGTTTCCGTCTGTCGATGAGCCGCTCGTTCCATGGCGGCGTCATCGAGCCAAATGTCCGAGATATGAAACCGAGTAAAAATACCGTCGGCGGTCGGCTTCCAAATGATCCCCAGCAGGACCGACTGACCGCCGAGTGAGTGCTTGCCTTCGCTCGGCAAATCTCCCTCGGCCACCCACTCGTCGATGCCAAGGAGTTCTCGGCCGACCCAAATCCGAGTGCCGGCATCGAAGGTCATGTTCTCATCGCCGATCAACACTTCGCTGCCGTCCTCGGCCTCGAGCGATGCGACGATCATCCCGGCGTTGTTCCGAATGTCGATCTCTTGAAGCTTCCAAACCAGCCCCTCGCGGCGGCAGTGGCTTGGTTCATCCTCGAGCAACAGCACATGATTCTCGGCCGGAAAGATACCGGCGCCACGATTGTGGTTGCCATCCCGCGTTCGATTGTCGATCGGCAACACTGGGACGGCCGAGATCCTGGGGTCGGGCGGAAGAAACGCCTTTGCATGCATGACGGTACCGAGCGGAACGTCGCGTAGATCGGCGGGAGCGTTGTGGTATCGCACCATGCCATAGGGCAACATCGCGAACGGGTGCGGGTCATTGCGGAAGAACATTCCCGACCCTTGGACGCGGATGCTGCCTCGGCGATTGGCATGGTCGACGAAGATCAATTCACCTCGATACGACAGCGCCTGTTCCAGAGGCGGAAACTTGCCCGCCTCGGGACGAAACGGTTCGGTGTCTTCTTCCTGGGCGGCGTTGGTCGGCTCCTTGCCCACGGTCGGAGCGTGCAACAGCAATGAGCCCGCCACCAACAACAGCGTCGAACCGACCAAGACACGGCCTACCCATGCGAAACCAGATCGTGGGACAAAGTTCATAGCTCAACCACCTTGTTGCTATCGCCAAACGAATCGGTCTCCACGCCCATTCGCTGGGCCATCATGAGCAGCAAGTTGCTCATGTGAGCGTCTGGATTCGCCGGTCGGCTACACAGCGAGTAATGCTCACCCGGCTGGTCCAGTCGATAGCCGTTGAAGTGACCCTGATTGAAATCAAGGTGACTCCCGTGTTTGATCCCGAGATCGGAACCACCGGCGAGCACCAGCGGTAGATTGGCGTTGCCGTGACTGTGTCCATACGACATGCCGCTCCCAAACAGCGCCATGGTCGAGCCCAACAGCGGCTTGCCGTTGAGGTCCTCGGTTTCCTTCAATCGTGAAATGAAATAGCCAAACTGTTCGATGGCGAAGGTGTCGTAGTTCGTGAGCTTCTCCATATAGCCCGCGTCGCCGCCGTGATGGCTGAGCTGGTGGCGCGATTCAGTGATGCCAATCTCGGGAATCGCGAACGCGTCTCCCTCGCCTCCCAAGCTAAACGTCGCCACGCGCGTCACATCGGTTTGATAGGCGAGCACGATCAAGTCATAGACCGTGCGGAAGTAGTCGCCCGCCTGAGTCTGGGGAATGTCGCGGTTGGTGCGATTGCGATCGGACTCCGCGATCTCGGGGAGGGGAGTGTCGAGCCAAGCGTCGGCTCGCCGCGTGCGAATCTCCGCTTCGCGAACCGACGAGAGGTATTGGTCGAGTCGCCCGCGGTCGGCCGCTCCCATTTGTTGCTCGAGCCGCCGCACTTCCGCCAGGTTGTCATCCAGCACGCTCGCCTTGCGTCGCAGTGCCCGTCGCTGGGCCGCGAGTCCACCCGCCGGTTCTTGGAAGAGCGATGCGAAGATCTCACTACAGCGTCGCAGGGCGGGGAGTTGGACTCCGTCGGCCGTCCA
>JAGQPS010000329.1:809-5730 GCA_020426595.1 Planctomycetales bacterium | reverse complement strand
GAGGCTCGGATGCGAGAGGGACTCCGTTGTCGTCCAGGCGAACAACCGGCAGGGGATTGCTCGCGGGGATCGCGTGATTGACCGTGACATCGGCGGGTGATTGTTCGTGACTCGCCGGCATGATCGAGCGATCAATGCGGACGTCTCGTCCCCCTTCCGCGAGATGGAGCAACAGAATCCGCCGCACCTCGAGAATGGTCAGCGGATGTTGATGCACCACCATGTGCCCCGCGGGGACGATCAACTCCGATTCCACGCCGGGAATGCGGGCGCTATCCAGCGGCACGATTCCATCCCCTTCGGGTTGGAACTGGACTCCCATCTTGCCGAGGAGCGAAGTGTCCTCGAGTACGCCAATCACGTTGTGGTAGTGCACCCACGGAGCGGTCTCCGCCTCGAGCATCACCGGTAGGAATGGGCTTTCCGGTGAGAGGCTATCGACGCTGGTGTTGATCGTAAGCAAGTCGGTGTTGTTGAAGAAATTGGGATTCTGCTCGATTAGCTCGCGAGTCTCCTTCGTGCTTTGACTAGAAAGCGCGAAGAGTTGGTGACTGAGCCACTGAGTCGTACCGTTGGCGAAGTGGCTGCCGTGGTACGGCGTGCCGATACTGACCACGCGCTGAATGAATGGGTTGGGCTCGAAGTACAAGACCTGCTGCAATTCGTGTTTCGAGCCTTGGTCGGCCGCGAGTTGCTCGAGAGGTTTGTCCGACACCAATCGCCAAAATCGGTCGCCACTGTCGATTGTCTGCAATCGGGAAACGAGACCGCCCATGCTGTGGCCAACGAGCACCATGCGTTCCATTTGAGTCGAGCGACGATCGGGGTCGAGCGTGTGGACCACCTTGGCGAGGTCCTCGCGCATCTGCTCGGCGCTTTTCCAAAATGGCTGACCACTGGGATACATGTAGAACCAAAACTGGTAGTTCTGGCGGATCTCCGGCATTGATCTCAGGTCATTGAACATCTCCATCCATGTCGTGGGGCTCGACCAGAGTCCATGCACCATGACGACGGGAATCTTGTTCGGATCGTACGGCTCCAGCATGTAGAGACCGACGTAATCCTCGGCGAAGTCGGCATCCAAAAGAGCGAACGTCGCGAGGACGTGAGTGCCGACGACCGGGTCATTCATGAAGTACGCCAAGGGAGTGCTAATGTCACTCTCGAGGGGAGCGCGCCGATCGGCGATTTCCACTTCGGGGCCATCGAGCGGATCGAGGAGCTGGATGACATATCGCGGGGCTCCGGCGACATTGGTCGCCGAGTCGGGAGCTTCTCGGAAGAACGCGGTGACCGGAAACGAAAGCCCCTTGGGAAAGAACGCATCCTCGATGGTCGGTACCGCCCCGTCGCGGCGCACGGCGATGAGCGGCACACCCAGTCCATAGGTGTGATGCTTGTTCTCAAGCCCCTCGACTTCGTAGTCCGAGGCGAACTCCAACTTCTCGAGCTCGGAATCGTGCCAACGACCCTCGAGCCGTACCTCGATCGGTAAGACTCGTTCGTCGACCACCAGCGAAGTGGAACCGCCATTCTCGAGCGAGCCGTTCTTGCGAAGCAGTCGCAAGATCTCTTCGAGCGAAACGTTGTAGAGATCGCAGATGCCGCGAAATTGTGGATCGTAAGCGTTCCGCTCCCCCGCGAGGCGAGGCGAGAACAGGTAGTCGTAGGAAGTGACCAAGCTCTCGGCGAACAGGGACATCGCGCGATCATGGCTCCGCGCTGATTTCGCCTTGAAGCCTTGGATGTACGAGAGTTCCGCCAAGGCGTACATCGGTTCCAGGTGAGGCTCGCTCGCCACGATCGTTCGCAGTTGACCAAGGGCGTCTTGAGGGTCTTGGTGATAGACTCCCTCCAGTCCGAAACGCCGCAGTACTTGGTAGGTCCGTTCGGAGGGAGAAGGCCCCTGCCAGCCAAGAAGGTTAAGCTCGTTTTGCAGTGGATTCCGTGGCGTTTTCCGGACGCTCAACGCGGAGCCCGCTCCCAGTTGGGCGACGAATGCCGTGCGGCGTAGTAAAGCCTGATCGAGCGTCACACACCCAGGAAAGAGAGACAGCGCGCACGCGACGACCAGCAAGGCTCGCACGACGTCCGTGGGACGGTGCGGTCTTGTCGGCCGAACTGCCTGGCCAGACCTCCTTGCCTGGTGCTGCATTGCGGTTTCACCCTGCGAATATGAATGACGGACAGCCGCGATCGCGGTGCGCCCGAGTTCCTTCACAGAGTCCGATACCAAAATCCCGCTAGGAGCGTCAATGCCGATTCAAGAGCCGATTCGGCCCGCGTGGCAGTCTAGGGAAGAGGCTGAGCCGAGCGGAGATAGGCGAATAGGTCGCGCAGTTGCTGGTCGTCCAGCGTCGCCAATAGTCCGGACGGCATGAGTGACTGGGGTGAGTCAAATCGGTCCACCACGGCGTCTTGTGCGATGGCCACGGCGCGTCCGTCGGCTTGGCGGAGCACCAACTGCGCTTCATCTTGCGATTCCAAGAAGCCGGTCAGCAGGAGCCCGTCATCGGTCTCGACCACTTGAGTCACGAAGCCCTCGCGGATTTCGAGGCTCGGCGTCAACACATTGGAGAGCAGTCGCCGTAAATCGGTCCGTTGGTAACTCGTGAGTTCCGGACCAAGATCGCCTCCCGCCCCGAACAACTTGTGGCACTTGGCGCAATGTTCCGTGAAAAGGGCGCGGCCGTCGTAGGGATTGCCATTGCCCTCCACGATACGCTGGGTGAACGCCGCGATTTGAGCTTCGTCCTCGACTTCCGCCACAGTGCCGACCGACGGCCAAAGGGCCTCGATCCGTTCCGTCAACCGCGGATCTTGGTGGTACAACATGCGCCGCGCGGTGTCCGGCGTGATCGCATCGGCCACGATACGCCCGGTATCCACCGCGTCCAACAGTTGTTTGGCCCAAGGCTCGCGGCTGGCGAGAGTGGTTTGCGCGACCAGTCGCTCGTCGCCCGAGAGGTAATCCCAAGTCGACAGGACGCGCTCCGCGATATTGGGATCGTCCAGGTCCATCAATGCCGCGAGCGCCGCCGTGCGAAGTGGTTCCGGAATATCCGCGGCAAGCAACTGAAACCATGTCTCCAATTCGGTTTGATCCCCGCGGCTCGCTAGAACCCGGGCTAGGCCAATCCGCGTTTCCAACGACACACCAGGATCAACAACAGCGCTCCGCGCGTTCACGAGCGCATCGGCCTGCCCCAGCATCACTTTCAATTCCAAGGAATCGGGACGGCGTTCCAGCAGTTGCCGCGCTAGTTCATCCGGTATGGCCGCAAGTGACCGCCCTTGCATGGCGGTGTCAAATCCTTGCAGCAACCTCGCGGCCGCCTGATCGCTCGGCGAGGACTCGAGCAAACGAGCGGCGACCACGAGTGATCGTCGGTCCCCAGGCGCCGTGAAACGCCGCATGATTCGCTCCAGCAAAAAACGATCGGCCAGGTCGCTCGATGCGAAACTTGGATCGCCTGCCAACTCGACCACGGCATCGGGGGCCTGCGAGCAAGCTCGCTCGACCGCCCACCAAGCCAGGAGTGGAACATAGGGATCGTCAGCGTCCGCCGCGTGACGGCTGAGTCCGCGAATGAGCCGCAGGTTGATCGCGATCGGCAGACGAGCGGCCGTCGACGCCACTTGACTTCGCACGCGCACATCGGGCTCGGTGATGGTGACCGCGACCAAGGCATCGAGCAGTTCGGGCGATTGCAATTCTTGACTATCACCGATGAGTCGAACCGCCCAACGTCGGACATCGACATTGGGATGCCGCAGGGCCGCGAGCCAGTCACGCTCTTGCAAGGCGTCCGCGGCGTACAGTCCCCAGAACATGTCCACGGCGAAATCGGAATCCGATTCCCAGTGGGAACGCAACGCCCTGACATCGACTCGAGTCGGTTCGTCATGAATTAGGTTGACCGCCGTTTGCCGGACCCAGCGATTGGGATGTTGAAGACTCGCGACCATGTCCTCTGGCGTTTCAAACGAGTACGGCTTGGATGCGAAAGTGGAATCCTCGGGAACGAGCCGATAAATGCGGCCCGAATCACGATCGACGCGTCCTTGGTAATGGCTGGCATGATCGATGCGTTGCTCGTAGAAATCGGCGACGTACAAGCCGCCATCGGGGCCGGTTTGAATGTCGACGGGGCGGAACCAGCTATCCTCGCTCGTCAACGCGTAGCCTTCGTCTTGCGTCTGGTACGTGGAGCCTCGAGTGGAAACATCGCTCATGACGACTCGTCCCTGCAGCGGTTCGACTCCGAACAGTCGGCCGGACCACGGAGCCGGGAAGCGGCCACCTTCCTCGATGACGAAGGTGTGAGTGAAGCGAGGCACGCTGTGGTGGCTCATCCAAGAGAAGTAGCCGAACGCGTAGGGGTTCGACAGCTCGCCATGCTTACTGAATCCCTTTTGCAGGTAGGCTCCCTGCACGTAATGAAAACCTCGGGTATCTCCTCCGTTGTGTCCCGAGAAAACGTCGCCGCGTGCATCGATCTCGACACCAAACGTGTTGCCGCCGCCTTCGGCGAAGATCTCGAATCGCTTGCTCACGGGATGAAATCGCCAAATGAGCTGCCCCACGGAACGCACGGGTTCGGCATCACTTCCCTCGACCGTGATCGCCGCGCTGACCGTGCTTCCTTGGGCTCCGTAAAGCCAACCATCCGGTCCGAACCGAAGGCTATTGGCGATCGAGTGGCTGTCCTCGAGGCCGAATCCACTGAGCAAAAGTTCCGGATCGGAGTCGGGGTGATCGTCTTGGTCGCGATCGGGATAGAACAGCAGGTACGGAGGATTGAGTACGTAAACGCCGCCTCGACCAATCGCGAAACTGGTGGCGAGGTTGAGTCCGTCGACGAAAACCTGGTGCGTTTCTAGCTGGCCATCGCCGTCGCGATCCTCGTGAATCGAA
>JAGQPS010000329.1:0-800 GCA_020426595.1 Planctomycetales bacterium | reverse complement strand
GTGGCGAGGTTGAGTCCGTCGACGAAAACCTGGTGCGTTTCTAGCTGGCCATCGCCGTCGCGATCCTCGTGAATCGAAATGCGATCCATGCCTTGATCATGATGCGGTGGAGGAAGCGGAAGCCGGTCGTAAACAGTGCGTAGGAACGGATCACGACTGACGACCTTGAGACCCACGGGATCGGGATACTGCCGATACTCCGCGACCCACAAACGACCGCGAGAATCCCACTTGATCGAGAGTGGCTGAGCGATGATCGGATCGGCCAGCACTTGTTCGACGACCAAGCCCTCGCCGGCATGCATCAATCGAGCGGCGGCGGCGGGAGCTTGTCGTCCGCGATCTCCGTCGACTCGTTGCAGCACTTCCGTGACCTCGGCCGACGGCTTCACGTCGCGAAAGATGAATTGCTCGGGTGGCAGTTCATCGGGGCCCAGCAGACGGTCGTCGCGAAACTCCTCCCAGCGACCCGACAAGTGGATCGCTTCGGTGTCCGTGAAAAACGCGGGAGCGGCGACGTTGAAACGCTCGCGTCCTCGGTCGCGATAAACTCGGACTTCCACGCTATTGGTCTCGCCGTAGCGAACGAGATCGGCGGGAATTCCGTAGCGTCCCGTCCCGCCAAGGCCGCTGCGATAGTTCGGCGGAAAATCTCCCAACAGAACGACGCGCGTGCCGTTCACTCGGATTTCACGAGCGTCATCGGCGCTCTCGAAGAACAAGTCGAGCGGGTGGTCTCGCCATTCGTTCGGCAACTCGACTCGGCAGCGATACGCGGTCCAACCATCCGCGAATCCAGC
>JAGQPS010000328.1 GCA_020426595.1 Planctomycetales bacterium | reverse complement strand
CGACGCGTGCGTTCCGCCAGGCAGTACGAGTGCTTGTTTCCTCGTCTCCCTCGCTCCACCGAAATTCTATGCCTTTGGCGATTCCCATTCAAGGATTTCGCAATGTACTTTCTCGGTCTCTCTTAGCGATTGTTGAGGTAGCCGATCGCGTCTGCGAAGTCGACCGCGGCAGAACGTGAATCCGATATCCACTCACGGCCTTACGAAACAATGAATCCCCGTTCGCTCATTCGTAGGAGTTTCGCGGTTCTTGAGCCCTCGCTGTTGTGCAAAGGGACGTTCCAATAGAAGTCTAAGTCTGGGACAACTTGGCTTACAACGCTAGCGGCGTTACGAGGGTTGGTCGATGTCCGGAGGTGTATTTCGCGAGGAAAGTCTCATATTTTAGTTTGTGATATTCGAACGAAGTTCGTTCTCTTCCTAAGTGTCCAGTTTAGAGTGTGAGCTCTCGATCACGGGACGTAGGTCGGTAGCCGCGCACAATAGAAGTGTTTGACGATGCGGCATTCTGAATTGGACGATTCGCCAACTGGTCATGCCTCGCCGCGATTCATATTCTTTTGCCGCGTCCGGACGGTAGGTCGCAAATGTTTCGAGTGACTCGCCCATGCGTGAGGAACTTGAGTCGTCGATAAGGCGGTGATGGGTTGATGCAAGGGTTTCGTTTGCCTGCACGCCAAGCGTAGTCATTTCAAAGGGCTAACTGGCTTTCCGTGAGGGGTGGCTCTGCTTTCGCGAAATGGGTGTCGACTGGTTTCGGGAGTTTAGTCGGGCTCAGTTTCATCGTTGGTAGTGATTGCTTGAGTCTCGGCCATGTCTGGATGAGTGCCGTATTTGGACGGACGTTGATGGAGCTTTTGAAATTACGGGTGATGTATGGGTGATCAAAACAAGGCTAACACGCAGTTAGTCGACGTTGCCGAGTCGTGGCGGTTTCACTCTCAGTACTTTCCCAAGCGGCGGCCCAACCCTGGATCGCGCGGTGCGTTGTCGAAGGCCGCAAACAAGGACAAGTCGGATGAGTTGGCGAATCGCGTTAGCAAGGCTTGCCGTGTGCGTCACCTATCACTCAGTACTGAACGAGCGTACTGTCGATGGATCAAGCGTTTTCTCGTCTTTCACAAGGAGCGTCCGCCCCTGGAGATGGGCGCCGAAGAGGTCGGGGCGTTTCTTACGCACCTCGCTGTTCAGGGCAACGTCGCCGCCTCAACACAGAATCAAGCGCTTTCCGCTCTGCTCTTCCTCTATCGGGACGTGCTTGAGAAAGACTTCGGATGGCTAGAGGACGTCGTTAGGGCCAAAAAGCCGAAACGGCTTCCGGTTGTCTTTACTCCTACCGAAGCTGTCGCGGTTATCCAGCAACTGACCGGTACTCGCCGCATGATGGCACAGCTGATGTACGGCTCCGGCCTGAGACTCATGGAATGCTTGCGGCTACGAGTCCAAGACGTCGATTTCGACCGGCGACAGATTACCGTCCGGTCGGGCAAGGGAGACAAGGATCGAGCCACGATCCTGCCCGAGGCGGTGATTCCCGCGCTCAATCAGCATCTCACCAACGTCTTCGCGACTTACCAGAGCGACCTGATGGCAGGACGAGCCAATGTTCACTTGCCCAACGCGATTGACGTGAAATATCCCAATGCCCATCGGCAGTGGAAGTGGCAATACGTCTTTCCCGCTGAACAACTCTCGCACGACCCACGTTCAAATCACTACCGTCGGCACCATGTGGGGCCCACCTACCTGCAGAAGTCGGTGGCACAAGCCGTTCGAGCCGCTGGCATTCACAAGAACGCCGGCTGCCACACCTTTCGCCATTCCTTCGCGACTCACCTCCTCGGGCAAGGAACCGACATACGCACCGTTCAAGAACTATTGGGTCACGTCGACCTCCGCACCACTCAGATCTACACCCACGTGCTCCACCAGAATGGATTCGCGGTCAAGAGCCCCGTGGATCGGTTCCTCGCTTCCTTGGGAGATCAGTTGTAGTCGCATGCCAAGAGTCGATGTCGAGTCAGTGGTTCCGAGCCTCGCCATGGAGAAATCGCGCCTTGAAGCAAGACCGACAAAACCACGTGCACGCAAGACGCCTCGTTAGTCGACCACCGGAGTTCCGAATATGCCGATCTCCGCCGCCGATGCCCACGGGCCATTGTTGGCCTCCGAATTGACACGCACCAACACATAGCGAGCTCGCATCGGAGTCTCGAGCGAAACTCGCTGAGGAGCTTTGACTCGGCGAAAACTGGTTTGCAACGCCACATCGTCAAAGCCGTCCGGTGAATCGCTCAACAGGAACTGCGTTTCACCGAAGCAGCCATTCCAGCTGTTGTCCTGCCTCGCCAAGTAAGCAAAGCCAGTGACGTCGTAGGCTTGTCCCAAGTCGATAACCAGCGTGTGAGGAGGCTCCGCGATGTTGTCGCCAAAGCGAGAGTGCCAATGCGTGCGAGGATCACCATCCACGGCGAACGCCGCAAGGCGACGATTGCCATCACTCTCGCTACTGAATTCAACGAGTTTGAGTTTGTCGGCCGGAATCAAGTTCTCGCCGACGATCTCTTGCACCTGCTGCCCTCGATCAACCGCCGCGTTTCGGCTCGAACCCCATTTCGCGGCACGGTCTTGCTCGTGCCGAGTCCGGGCCGCATCGAGGTACTCTCCAGGCCTTGGATCCTCGTGGCTCGCTTTCGCGAACTCAACCAACTTAGCGAGCAACTCCTCGTGTTCACCAGCAACGTCATGGGACTCGCTGACATCTTGTTCAAGATCGTAGAGTTCCCAAGCCGCATTGACTCGCGGCCGAATCGCTTTCCACCTTCCATGGCGCACCGCGACTTGCTGCCCAAACTCCCAATACATGAACTCGTGCGAGGCCGCTCGATCGGTCGCTGAAAATATCTCGGCAAGTATCGACGTACCATCCACATTTTCCGGGGTACGCGCGCCGGCCAGCTCCGTCAAGGTCGGCAAGATGTCAGGCTGATAGAAAACGAAATCACTCACTCGTCCCGCGTCGACATGCCCTGGCCAACGAACCAAGAACGGAATTCGCAAACCTCCCTCGTACAAGTTGCCCTTGCCTCCACGAAATTCGACTCCCGTCGCTGGATGCACGTTGGGCCCAAAGAAGCCTCGCGGATGTTCGGGATCGCGAAACCGATCCTGCCCGCCGTTGTCGCCCGTGAAGAACACGATGGTGTTTTCCGCGAGTCCGAGTTCGTTCAACAGATCAAGCACTTCTCCGACGTTGCGGTCCACCATCGAGACCATCGCCGCGTAGTTCTTCACCTCCTGGGAAACCGTGGGGTCTCGCATCCATTCGTCCTCCGCGTAAAGGTCCCAAGCCGGGTCGTCCGCGGGGATGCTGTACATGCCGTGAGGCGGCGTGATCGGAAGGTAACAAAAGAACGGCTGATCTCGATGAGACCGAATGAAATCAATGGCTTCATCCATGATCGCGTAGTGCGAATACGTTTGGCCATCGCTTCCTCCAACATTGCCCTCCAAGCTCACTTCCTCACTGTTGCGGATGAGATAAGGAGGGTAATAGGAGTGGGCATGAACTTGGTCGTAGTAGCCAAAGAACTGATCGAAGCCATGGGACTCGGGTACACCCGTCGAGTCTCGACCGCCACAGCCCCACTTCCCGAATCCTCCCGTCGCGTAGCCTCGCTCCTTGAGCAGCGAGGCGATCGTCGCCTCACCCTCTCGCAACGGAGTACCTCCGTCGTTCGCCCGAACCGAGGCATGGCCAGCATGGAGTCCCGTCATCAAATTGCAGCGCAACGGGGCGCATACGCATGAACCCGCGTAGGCACGCGTGAATCTAAGTCCCTCGCGAGCCATCCGATCAATTCGCGGAGTTCGAATGTGGGTGTTCCCCATGTGCCCCAATTCGTAATACGCCAATTCATCCGACATGATGTAAACGATGTTGGGCGGGCGGTCCTGGGCCCCCGCTTGCCGCCCAAGCAACGAAAGGACAAAGACAAAAACCACCGGGGCAAGTCGAACCCAGCCATCCAATCGCGCTCGCGTCATACGAATCTCCCTCCGAACTCAGCAAAACATCGGTGTCGTCTCCCGCTGATCGTAGTCCATCCGAACGAACGAGGTAAGACTCGGGTGGCGAGACGCATCGATGAGATACGGCGCAGCCAGTTTCAGCGAGAAACGCGCTCAACACCGCTCCCCAAAGCCGCTGGCTCGAGGCTTTGTGGATTGTCAAGCTGGGGTGCTCGCCTAGAGACTCGATCGCTACACTGCGGGCTCGCCGCGCGACTCTCCTGATCACGAGCGCTGGTGTTGGTTTAGGAATCCGAATGCGGTTGACTTGAGTATCAATCCGTTGGAGTACCGGACAGCGGGGATTCATCGCGAATCCCAGTGTGTTTTGAACGATCGCGAGATGCGGAGGAAGCTGGTCGATGGCTGTTAGCGATTCGCAGTTGATCCATTGGTTGGCACATGAGAAGCCACGCGTGCGGGGAGCCGCTCTCGACCTGTTGACCGGCAGCTACTCCAACGAGCAAGCGATCCTGCCGGCCGTGTTCGAGTCCTGGGATCGATTTGGAGCGGACGTGGCATTCCACGACTTCCCGCTCATCTCGCACCTTCCCATCCCGGCCGAATTGGTTCCCGAATGCCTGCGGCGAGCCCAAGCCATGTCGGCCGATCGCAAGATCACTGATCGCACCTGTCGCTGCGCGGGAAAGCTGATCGAAGCACTGTCCGTCGCTCATGCGCCGCTATTCGCCGCGTACTTGAACGACATCGAACGGTTGAAGGAGACTTCCAAGATCTTCTTTCGTATCTCGATCGACTCAATGCGAGCTCGCGCGGAAGCCTTGCATCGCGAATCGAACTCGATCGAGATCGACTTCGAGGATGGCTCGCCAACCGACATGGCCAATGCCTTGGAGTGCCTCCTGCATCGCGGTGAGGCGCGGCCTTGGATCGAGCGAGGATTGTCCGAAATCGGAGAACAAGAATCACTGCCCCAACTTGCCTCGGTCGTGCTCGAGTTCATGTCGCGACACGAGGTCCCTGGGTTTGAAGAGGCTTTGTTGCCGCTCGTTGATCGACACGATGCGTTCGCGGCGGATGCCGCGACGATCGCGTTGGTGCGTTACCGTAATCAAAAAGTTCAGCAGTTGATCGCCGACGCATTACCAAAGCTCTCACGCAATGGACAACTGCGCTGCATTGATATCGTGCGACGAGCCCGGCTTCCGAAGTCCGCCGAGTTTCTCCGGTTCTTGCTGCCGTTCGGCGTCGACTTAGTCGTGCAGGACAGCGCTCGCATCGCCGAAGTGCTGCTGTTTGACTTTGATCGGCTCGAGGATTGGCTCGAAGCCTATTTGCTGCTCGAGGATCGCTCGGTCCGCCGAGTTGGGTTCGCGCTACCGTTGGCGGAAGCGGTCGCGAAGAACCATTGCCCAATTGAATGGGGGCGAATCGAGGAACTGGTTGAGAGTCGGGCGGGACGCGGCTTCTTTCAAGATGAACCGACTCGTTAACGGCTCGGCGACGCCGCTTGGAAGTTGCGTTTTCAGAGACTTGACCGCTGGGACGTCTTGGTGCCGCAACGAGTTGTTGGGTTGTCTCTGGATGGGAAGAATCCTTCGCGGACCGGGCCTGTCGATTTAATCAGACTCGCCGCTTCGTGCGGCCGTGAGACACCCATTGAGGTCGTCTCACGGATTGGTTTTGGGGTGGGCACTCCTC
>JAGQPS010000327.1 GCA_020426595.1 Planctomycetales bacterium | reverse complement strand
TCAAGAACGTCTCGACCAACCGGCTCTCACGACCGACGTGATCGTGGGATTCCCGGGCGAGACCGAGGCGGAATTCGAGGAGACGCTCGAGGTTTGCCACGAAGCGAGGTTTTCCAAGATCCATGCGTTCCCGTTCAGCCCGCGCAAGGGAACTCCGGCGGCGAGTGATCCCGATCAAGTGCCCAAGGCGGTGATCGCCGAACGAATGCAGCGACTGGCTCGACTCGAGCGCGAGCTCCGCGGCGACTATTACCAGTCGTTGGTAGGACGCGACCTACAAGTGCTGGTCGAGGATCCGTTGACGACGGACACGACTCAGTTGGCTCGTGGCACGAGTTGCCGTTACGCGCCGGTGCTGCTTGGCGACGTCGCCAGCGGTTCGACGCCCGAGCCTGGGGCGCTCGTCGAGGCTCACGTCGTGGGGATTGACCGAATCGAGGATCAAGAATTTCTCGTCGCGGGACCGGCGCCTCGGTGACGTTTCCCAACCGTCCACGGTGTCATCGGTTCACGCGGTTCATGGCTTTCACGCACGCAGGGCTTCATGCATCCCATTGGTCTCAAGAACGGCCAACTCATGCCGGCCGAGCAACTTTCCTTGCCGGTCTTCGACGGTGGATTCGTGCAGGGCGTCACGGTCGCCGAACAGCTCAGGACGTTCGCCGGGCGGCTCTACCATCTCGCGGAGCACATCGACCGATTGCTTGGCGGACTCGAGATCGTGGGAGTTTCGTTGCCGTGGAGCCGCGAGCAACTGATGGCATGGGCCGAGGAGGTCGCCTCGACGAACCATCGGTTGTTGGCGGAGGGGGACGATTTGGCGCTCGTTGTGTTCGTGACGCCCGGTCCGTACGCGGCCTTCGCCGCGGCGCCGGGGATTGTGCCGGACGGGGAACGCGGACCGCTGCTCGTGATGCACAGTTATCCGCTCCCGTTCGCGAACTGGGCGAAGCTATACGAGCAAGGACAGCCGCTCGTGATCTCGAACCATCGTGAGGTACCCACGAGTTGTTGGCCCGCGTCGCTCAAATGCCGCTCGCGCATGCACTACTACCTGGCGGACGCGGAAGCGCGCCGAGTCGACCCGCAGGCTCGCGCCATCTTGCTTGATACGGAAGGGATGGTCGCCGAGGCGTCGACCGCGAGCTTGTTCTTGTGGTTCGAGGAAGAGGGATTCGTCGCGCCGCCGGTCGATCAGATCTTGCCGAGCATCAGCTTGGGGACGATCCGCGAGATGGCGGCGAAAATGGGGCACCGGTTCTCGCATCGCGAAATCGAGGCGGCGGAGTTGTTCGACGCCGATGAGGTGCTGCTCTGCAGCACCAGCCCCTGCGTGCTAGCCGGCTCGGTCATCGACGGGTTGCCCGTCGGAGCGGAGTGCCCGGGACGAATGTGGCGCACGCTGATACGCGGCTGGAATGAGATCGCTGGTTTCGATCTCGTCGAGCAGGCCGAGCGGTTTCGCGTGCGATAGCCGCGATTTCCTAGGGACGGTGATCGTGGCCTAGCTCGTGGCCGATCCGCCTGACGATCTCGGATCGGACCGGTCGATTTGGTGGGAAACCAAAGTCGCATCGGCGGAGTTGCTGCGAAGCGATCCTGGCGAGGTTATATTGGGCGAGCGCCGCGGGCCCGCCCGTTGGCCGCCCCGCTTTCCTACCCACCTATGATTCGCCTTCTCGCGCTAGGAGATGTTCATGCGCCGAAAGCTTTTGGTCGGCCTTTGTCTCACCAGTATCGTTTCGGTCGCCCTGGCCGCGGCGGTGGTTCAGCAGCAAGGCCGTCGAGCGACGGCTCCCGCCATGACTCAAGCCGCGACGGCGTGGCTCGAGACTCTTGACGACGAGCAACGAGCGGCTGGGCAATATGCCTACGACGCCGAGGAACGAATCGGCTGGCACTTCATTCCCAAGGCCTCGCGCAAGGGCGTGCAGGTCAAGGAGATGACCGACGAGCAACGGGAAGCGGCTTATGCCTTGCTGAGCTCGTGCCTGAGCCGAGCCGGTTACACCAAGGCCCGTCGCATCATGGCGATTGAGGATCTGCTCGCCGAACTTGAGCGTGGTCGTGGGACTCAGATTCGTGATTCGGCCCGCTACTACGTGACGATCTTCGGGGAGGTGTCGCCCGAGAGCCGTTGGGGACTGAGCATCGAGGGGCACCATCTCTCGTTGAACTTCGTGGTCGAAGGGGAACAAGTGGTGTCGATGACCCCGATGTTCTTCGGGCTCAATCCGACCGTCGTCAATCGAGACTTCGAGGGCTTTCGCCGAGGAGCACGGGTGCTGGCCGATGAGGAGTTGCTCGCGTTCGAATTGGTTCATAGCCTCTCCGATGAGCAACAAAAAATCGCCATCATTCAAGAGCAAGCGCCGGCGGATATTCGCAACGCGGGTGAAGCCCATCCTCCGACCGATGCCGCCGAAGGCATCGCGTTTGGCGAACTGACGACCGTGCAACAATCGCGGCTCGTTAGCATCGTCGACACCTACCTTCGCAACATGACTCCCGACGTCGCTCGCGAGCGCCGCTCGGAGATCGACGAGGCGGGCTGGGAAAACATCAAGTTTTGTTGGCAAGGCGCGACGCGGCCGGGGATCGGTCACGCGTATCGCATCCAAGGTCCGAGCTTTCTGATTGAGTTCAACAACAATCAGGCTGACGCGGATGGAAATCCAGCCGCCCATATTCACGCCGTTTGGCGTAATCCGCACGGCGACTTCGCGCTGCGGATCGCCGAATAGGCGGACCCCGCCCAAGGCGAGCCGCTGTCCTCCAGCTGCCGCCCTCGAGCCGCGGTCCTCCCGCTGCCGCCGCGGAGGCGGATTGCTGGGGAGCGGCGCGGGAAGTATCTCGGCTATTCAACAACCGATCGAATTCCAAACCATAGGTAACGAGACGATGAAGCGAACAACACTGAGTGCCGTTTTGAGCGGCATGCTGACCTGGGCTCTTTGCTTGTCGCTGGTGGCCGGAACCAGTCAGGCTCAAGAAGGTTTCAAGCCGATCTTTAACGGCGAGAACCTCGAGGGTTGGGAAGGAGCGGAAGGCCTGTGGAGTGTCGAGGACGGAGCGATCACCGGACGGACCACCGCTGAAAAGCCGATCACCAGCAATACGTTTCTGATCTGGCGAGCGGGCGAGCTGAAGAACTTCGAGTTGAGGCTCAAGTTCCGCATCGTCGCCGGCAATAGCGGCATCCAATACCGCAGCACCGACATGGGTGACCATGTGGTCGGTGGCTACCAAGCCGACATCGACGCGACCAACCGATTCATGGGAATCCTGTACGAGGAGCGAGGCCGCGGCATCTTGGCCAATCGTGGTCAAAAGGTGCTGATCCACGCCGATGGAACCAAGGAAGAGCTTGGACAAACTTGTGACGAGCAAGAGTTGCTTGCCTCGCTGAAGAACGAGGATTGGAATGAGTACGTGATCACCGCCAATGGCAATCACTTGACTCAAACCATCAACGGTCATGTCACGATCGACATCACCGACGAGCAATCCGACAAGTCGAAGGAGTCGGGAATCTTGGCGTTCCAGTTGCACGTCGGCCCGCCGATGATCGTCCAATTCAAGGACGTGATGCTTAAGGAACTTGACTGAGTCGAAGCGGCGATGGCACGCCGCGACAGTCGTTGGGAGCGAGAGTCGGACAGGGCTCGTTGCTCACCAACGAATCCGCCTTGGTTCATCCGTTTGGACCGACAGGTCGGAAGTTGCGGCGGTGATTCTCGAATCCAAGGCGAACCTCGATTCACCACAGAATTGACTCCGACCCTGGCGGTCGGAGTCCGGGAGATTGGACCATGGCTTTATTCCGATCCTTGTTGGCTTCCCTGGCGGCTCCCGCCGTGCAGGAAGGGGAACAGGAAGCCGCGATCGCCGCATTGGAGGCACTCGGTGGTTCGGTGCGAGTGATCGCCGCGAACACCAGTGACTTGGAGGCGGCGTTTCATTTGTCGGGGACCGAGCTCACCGACGAGGGGCTCGTGCACCTGACTTACTTGCCCGATCTCAGGTGGCTCAACCTGCGAGGCACGAAGGTGACCGACGCGGGCATGGCGACTTTGGCTCAGTGCGCCGGTCTCACACGTCTGCACCTGGAAAAGACGGGTGTGGGCGACGCTGGATTGGAGCAACTCAAGAGCTTGCCCGAACTGGAATACTTGAACCTCTACGGGACTCCGGTCACCGATGGGGGGCTTGCCCATTTGGCCGAGATCAAGACGCTCAAGAAGCTGTATCTATGGCAAAGCCAAGTGACGGCCGAGGGGGTCGCTCGTTTGCGAGAGGCCCTGCCCGAATGCGAGATCATCGCGGGCGAGGGGCTTGATCCCGTGCCTCCACCACCCCAAGAGATTCCGATGGAGGAAGGTGAAGGGGATGGCGAAGTGGAAGGACAGGCCGAAGGAGGCAACTAGCCCGACTTCGCCGCCCGAGAAGCGTGCGATCATGCGGTGACCGAACTTCGGAACCGCGAGGATCGAACGCCCGCCGAACAATCCGAGCCAAGCGATGGGGCCCGCCCTGTCGCTTGGTTTTTTTGTAGCCGTTTTCGATCGCCGACGCGCACAAGACAATCGTGCCGACTACGGGTAGTAACCGCCAATCATGCCATTCGGCGGAGTATCCGGCCAACCACCGCTCGAGGGTCGGCGATGGCCGTAACCGTAGAGCTTCCAGTTGTCCTCGCCTTCCTTGCGGAACCAGAGCCTCACTTCCTGGGTGGCATTGCCGTCATAGGAGACACCCGCGTCGATCAATCTGACATGGACCCAGACGGTGAAGGTGGCCACCGCGAGATTGGGATTGTTGGGGTCGAATTCCACACCATCCCATGAGTTGACTCGGCACCAATCGAACTCGTACTTCTTCATCTCGCGACCGATGTCTTCGTGACATTCGGGTGAGGAAGAAGATACGAACGACTGGGCTTTCGCGATATCGTTGCTGCCCACGGCGAGCGCCAAGTCTTGCACGACCTGCTTGACGCGATCGGCTTCACTTTCGAACAGAGTCAACGCCACGGCGCCGCCGAGCCCAAGCAGGAGCGCCGCCACGCCAGTGAGAGCCAAGGGGCGAGAGCGGAATTGCCGCGCGAGGATGAACAGCACGATCGAAAGAAAGATACCGCTGCCGAAGCTCAAGAACACCATCATCCAGACTCCAAGAGACGGCTCAATCAGCGTGATGCGTTCACGAGGGGACGCGATCGGCATCCCCGTTTTCCGAGTCAGGTGCATGAGCCGGTATGCGGCGTCGTTGCCAGATCCAACCCAGCCAACAGAACGACACCAGGATAGCCAAAAAACACAGCAGTTGCCTCCACCGCGCGATCGCCCGCTCGGTCGCGATCCGCTGGGCCTCGTCCGCAAGGTGCGCGTCGGAGCGAATACCGGTCGGCGACTGGGCGGGAACACCTTGTTCGACAGCGCGCGGTAGAGCCGATGGCTGAAGGTAACGGCGTTCCAAACGGGCCTGTCGCGCGACCCACGTGGGCGCCGCGATCCAGCCGAGGATGATCCCCGCCATGCCAAATAGATAAGCCCAGAACCACGGCGACTCGGTAGCCGAACCGTGCACGCCGTTCGCCGACTCACTCATCCCATCACTCCGGTGCTCCTGTCGATCTTTTCCGTCGGCTTATCGTAGAGGATCACGTGGCATGCCGCACGCGGAGTCACCGCGAGGCGGTTTTGGCGCGAGCGGCAAGCAGGCTGGTGGGCAAGCCATCAAGGGTG
>JAGQPS010000326.1 GCA_020426595.1 Planctomycetales bacterium | reverse complement strand
CGACCGACGACGACGCGGAGTGAACCCAACGGGTTGCGCGATCCGCGGACTCCATCGTGCGTTTCTCTAGCAACCGGCCGGTTGTTGGCTTCGCCAGCCTAGCTGTACGTGAATCGACTCTCGTGCGGCGATAGCTCCGCCGTCCATCAATGTGACCTTGGCCCGTGGTTATCGCGTTCCTGGAGAAGGCGTCAGGTTGCGATGTTGGCCGCGAGGAGCGCCGGTTAACTCGGATCACGGGTGGAAATCGGGGCGAGTAAGACGGGGCGAGTGAGATGGAGTACCGCCTTCCTTCGGGGAATTTGTACTTTTGGTGGCAGTTTAGGCTCCACAAGGTTTGACAAACGGCGTAGATGTCCCCATAATCCCCGCCGGTTTGGACGGGAGCGAAGTACGTCTCACGAGAGCAAGCTGAGTACCCCTGCGGTCGGTCTGGATTGGGTCTAGAGGAGAACAGGGGTTCGAATCCTCCGCGTCCGGTTAGGTTTTGGGAGAGAGTTTGTGAAGAATATCTATGTCGGCAACCTGTCGTACCAAGCGAGCGAAGATGACATCCGCGATGCGTTTTCGCAGTTTGGAGAGGTGAGCCGCGTTAGCGTGATCATGGATCGTGAGACGGGCCGCTCCCGCGGTTTCGCTTTTGTTGAAATGCCCAACGACGACGAAGCAACACAAGCGATCGATGGAGTCAACGACATGGAGATCGCCGGACGCGCGGTCCGCGTGAATGAGGCCAAGCCTCAAGAGCGCCGTCCCGCCGGTGGACCTCGTCGCTACTAGACGATCGCGAGAATCACGTCGAATGAGTCGGACACTGGAGGGTGTTCGACGATGAGTTCGGCGAGCAACGGCGGCGGGTCAGCTCGACTGACTTTCGCGGCGAGCCAGTTTGGCTTCCCCTAGCCTTCTGGTCGGCCACGAAGTAACAACCGTCGCCGCTTATCGACAGTGGTGGGTACGCGGCCAATTCCCCGCCGCCTCTACTCCCCACACTCCTCCACAGAGCCCTCGCGGAACCATCCGGTCACCGCGAGGGTTTTTTCGTGCGCTGCTCCGCGCCGTTGGTTTCGAGGGACGTCGCGAGGCGTGAGCGGCATCGAAGCTCGGTCACCACCGCTCCGACTAGATCTCGTTGCAGTGCTCGATCCAGACTTCCATGCGCTGCACGAGTCGCGCGATTTGCTCTTGTAGATTGCCGAGCGAGGGGCCGGCCACCGGAGAGCCAACCATCGATTCCAGCGCCGAGTAGATCTGATGATTGAGGTCGGGGCAGGCGGCGAGATCGTCCGAGTTCAAGCCCACGAGTTGTTCGAGCGAACCACGAATCAATGGCTCCAAATCGACTTCCGTATCGAGCGTCGACTCTTCCGTTTCCACGAATTGAGCGTAACGAGCGGAGTCCACGGCGAACGATTGAGCCAGCTCGCCTCCCATTCTCGCCAGAAGTAGGTCGCTCCATCGTTCGCAACGCCGGCGCGTTCGATTGACCTCATCGGCCAGCGGCAAGCCGGCTCCAATGCCATCGGCCAGCCATGCCAGGACTCGGCAACGCATCTCTTGATGCCCGAGCCAGATACTGCGCACGACGGACGCCGCGGCTTGGGTCGTTTCTCGCCCGCCCGCTTGTTGGAGCAAGCAGGTGAAGACGCGGCACTGGATTTCCGAGACGAGGATCTCCTCGAAGAGTCGTCGTAGTTGATCCGATGCCGCTTGAGTCGGATCGGACGCGGAGTTTCGTGCGTTGTCGTACTTCGCCTCGTCGGCCGGTGATGAACCGAACAGATCGGCGGCGAGGTGAGGACCCGGGGGACGCGTGGTGGCTCGGTGAGCCCGACGCATCGACGACGATGGGACCGGCGCTTCGGATGACTCCGTCGTGGGTGCCTCGGAGGTGTTGGGCGCCGGCCTATTCATCGGCTCATCGCCGAAGTCCGAGCCGATGCGATCTTGGCTCGCCTCGAGCAGTTGCGCGGCGGTGGGGAGTTGCTTGAGTAGCTGGGTCCAGCGATCCAATCGAATGCGCGACGCGCTCCAGTAGGTCTCGAGCTCCAACTGCTTCCAATCGACCTTGTTCCGCATCAAGACCGTGCCGTCGATCAAACGGGCGACGAGAATGGCCAACTCGATTGCGTGCATGTAACTCTCGGACGAAGAGGCGCGAAAGGAACCGGAGTGAGCCGTTGCCCTCAGGCACCATGGAGCGGTGGCAACGATGTCCGGGCCGAAGAGAGGCAAGCGGGATGCCAATCGCCGAAATGCTCGGCCGCGGGAGGGCAAAGTTCGATTTACCCAGGCAAAACACGGGTCGTGGCGTTGTGAATTGCGATTCGCGACCCGGAATGATGTGGCGGAGACGCAACCGTGTCGCCATTTGACATCACGGAGCGGCATCACGGAGTGACGGTGTTCGTTGGCAAGCTGCGAGTGAGAACGGGTAGCGTGCTTTTGCTCCGCAAAAGCAAGGTACTAAGAAACGCAGACGAAGCGGTCCCATACCGGGCATCGCGGATCGTCTGACTTGGCGACCGAACGGCTAGTTGAACTCGAGGGCACGAACGCGGCTAACGCCACTCGGAGCGATCACGCTATCGTCCGGATCGAGTCCCGGCGCGACTCGCCCCGCGCGATTGACAAAGACGGAATCGTCGATCAGCGGAGTCGCCGGGCGATGGAAGGGGGAGAGGTGGCCATCGTCGAACAGCACATTGATCACTTGCCCGGCGTGACGCGCGCCCTTGGCGGTGGGGAGATCCGCCATGATGACCCGAAACGGACTTCCATCGGTCGAAAGGTCCTGCAGTTCTCCGTCGACTTCATAGCCGAGCGTGAAACCAAAATCCCCGCCCATGTTCGATTGGGCATATGCCAAGGCCGTGGGCGACATGCGCTCAAGCTCGTACGGCTTGGGGATGCGGAATGAGACTCGCGTCAGCGCCGCATCGGAACTCGGGCAAAGCACCTGCTCGTCCGAGATCAATCGTTCTTGGGCCAAGAGCGGAGCGTAGGCCCCGGCCACTTCGAGAGGCGTTCCTGAGTCCCCTTGAGGCAACAGGCCGCGATGCATCATCGCGTAATCCTGCAAGGCCCTGCCGAGCGAACGAAGATTGTCTTGGCAGAGCAATAGCCGAGCTTGGTGGCGACTATTGAGCAGTGCCTGCAGCAACAGACACGCCATGATCGCGACCGACGCGAGTCCCACGAACCATTCCAGAGCTCGCCAGTTGCGCGACTCGGCGGGAAGCCGATCGCTCGCTGCGAGTGGCGACAAGCGGGACATGGGAAACAGCGAAGCCGTATCGCTTGAACCGTCCGTCACCGGATCCGAATCCGGTGTTGTTTCCAATGGGAATGTCGGCGTCAGCGGTGTATCGCCGTGGCTCGCGCCAACCGGCGGCACCTTGCCGCTGTCCAACAGCGATTCGAGTCCCGCGAGCGTGCGATCGGCCAAGCCAGGTGGCGGTGGCTCGTTGGACCAGTACTCGTCGCTTCTAGGGAGCGAGGCATAGATGCGGTCGGCCTGCTCACGCAGTACCGGATCGCATTCCAAACGAGCCGCGATCTCGGCCGCTTCCTCGGGATCGACCGCACCCAGCAAGTAACCGAGCAGGTCGACCGAGTCTCGCTCGCCGTCGTCGTCGGGGTTCAGGGAGTCTCGACGTGGTGTGCGTTCCATACGTCAGTCAGTTTGCCAATCGCCGAATTGAGACGACTCTTGACCGTGCCAACCGGGACGTTGAGGATCTCGGCGGCTTCTCGGTACTTGAGCCCTTGGAAGTAGACCAACTGCACGACAGCCATCATCGACTCGGGGAGCGACTGGAGGGTTTGAGCCACGGCCGCGTTCCGCTCATTGCGTTCCAAGCGAGCCGAAGGATCTTCCTCGGTGCTCTCGAGAACCTGCACGAGCCGCAGCACGTCGTCGTGCTCTCCGCCCGTCGATTGATCGAGACTCACCATGCGCTGTCGTCGGACGCGTCGTCGGGCATCGATCGCTTGATTGGTCGCGACCGCGTAAAGCCACGGTCGAAATCGGCGACCCTCGTCGAACTGTTCGCACTTCAAGTGAACCTGTAGGAAGGTCGCTTGAAACGCGTCCTCGGCAAGCGTCGCGTCACCCAAGTACCGCCGCAGGAAGTTGTACAACTCCCGCTCGTAGCGATGAACCAATTCCGCGAACACTTGGCGATCACCCGTCTTGCGATAGGTGGCCAACAAATGCTCGTCGGTGGCCTGACTCAGGGTCATCGATTGACTCTGAGCCGAGGAACTGGAACTCATCAGGTTACGATCCACGGCGCTGGTCGATGTCGTTGAAGCATCCATGTCTACTACGAACCCTCGGAAGGAAAGTTCGAGACAACCGTCCTGTTTCGAGACAGTCGCGGCGGACGAGCGAGTGTCCGCCGGTGGGGCTGAGTTTAATCGAACCCGTTGTCTGAAGCCAGTTTTCGTCACATCGCTTGCGCGTTTGACAGTCGTCTTTACCGCTCCTAAACTCACGACCGTCCTAAATGCAACGCCTGTGCCAATAGGGATCAACATGCCGAAACAACGAGGCTCATGGGCGGCTCCAGGCGACGTTAACGCCTTCTTTGGCTTGATGTTGGATAATGTCGCGGGACTCATTTTGCTCGTCACCTTGCTGAGTGCCACGAGTGGAATATCTACAAACTTCATTCTCCAACACATGGTTCCTGGCACCGCGGTGGGGGTGTTGGTCGCCGATCTGCTCTTCTTCTTTCTCACCCTCGGAATGGGGCGCCGCGAGGGACGATCGGACATCACCGCCATGCCATTGGGGCTCGATACCCCCAGTACGTACGTCATGATCTTTTTTGTCCTCGGGCCGGCCTACTCGGCGATGGCGGCGGAACTCTCGGTCGACGGCCAGCTCAGCGTCGCCGCTCAGGCTCGCGCGGAGCGTTTCGCCTGGCATGTCGGCATCGCGTCGATCTTCATGAGTGGGCTGCTCAAGTTCTGTTTTGTCGCCGGATCGGGCTGGCTGAGACGCATGTTGCCCCGCGCGGGACTTCTTGGGTCACTCGCCTCGATCGCCCTCGTGCTGATCGCCTTCCTCCCATTTCTCGAAGTCCTCCATCAGCCGGTCATTGGCTTTGTCGCTCTCGGCATCGTGCTCGCGACTCTCGTCGGCAAGGTGCGACTCCCCGGCAACATTCCCGGTGCTCTGGGGGCGGTGCTCGTCGCAGGAGGGCTCTACTATGCGATGCAAGCTAGTGATGGCTGGCTGGGCACTCACCTGCTCGAGATCGACAAGCCCGACCTCGATGCCTACGCGGGGCTCGGTCCCACCGGTTGGCTCAACGCCTTCCGCTTCGAGTGGGTACAGGATTTTGGGGCGGCGACGGCCTACCTACCGATCGTGCTGCCCCTCGCGCTCGCGACGGTGGTGGGCGGCATCGACTGTACCGAGAGCGCTGCGGCGGCTGGCGATGAGTTTCACACCGGTACGGTGATTGGCGTCGAGGCGTTTTCGACGCTGGTCGCATCGTTGTGTGGCGGAGTGATTCAGACGACTCCCTACATCGGACACCCCGCCTACAAGGCAATGGGGGGGCGAGCCGCCTATGTTCTGGCGACCGCACTCTTCGTGGGATTGCTCGGGTTAAGCGGCGGCTTCGCGTACCTGTACATACTGATCCCCAAACCGATCGTGTTCCCGATTCTGATCTTCATCGGATTGGAGATCACGGCTCAGAGTTTTCATGCGACGCCGCAACGACATTATCC
>JAGQPS010000325.1 GCA_020426595.1 Planctomycetales bacterium | reverse complement strand
CTCACGCTTCGGGTTTCCTTTGGCTTTCCACACGATTTGCTTTCCACACCATGCCGGCTGACGGAGTCGCTACGAAGCGAGGCATGAAAACTCGGTGTGTTCACCAACCCAATCCCGGACTCTCGTGGGCTCAGCCAGCCGCGCCCGAGCGATCCGAAGCCTTTCCGATTCTTCCCCTCCGTGCTCTCCGTGTCCTCAGTGGTAAATCAATCTCTCCGCGTCGGTGGTAAATCAAATCTCTCCGCCTTCGTGGTAACCCCGCGGCGCGAGATCAATTGCCGAGCGCCGAGCGGAATCGTTCGAGTTGCCGTCGATAGTGGGCGTAGCGAGGATTGAATGAGACCGCCTTGGCCGCCAGCTCGACGGCTCGTTCGACATTGCCGAGTCGGAACTCCACCTCGGCGAGCGTGTCGAGGTAATTGTCCTCGAACGGCTTGAGTTCGGTCGACTTCAACGAGTAGTCGCGAGCGGCCTCCAAGTCGCGTCCCGAGCGAGCACAAAGCCAAGCCAGGTTATTGAGATGCAGGGCGCTGTCGGGAAACTCCGCCAGTTGCTCCCGCAACAGGTCTCGCTGAATGGCGAAGACCCGATCGAGCTCGGCTTCGCCCGCTCGACTTTCAAGAGCCTCGACGAACTCAAGCACGTTGTCGACGTTGCCGGGACGAGTTCGACAGGCGTTCGCGATCTCTCGTTCAGCGGCGGCGAGATCACCCGTTTCGATGGCTTCCCAAGCCTTGGCCTGACGGATGGTCTCGTTGAAGATCAGCAGATACACCGTCATCGGACTGGCGTTGGGATCGGTGCTCATGAAGAACGGTCGGTTGCTGGCGAGCAAGCAAGGAGCGATCCCTTGGATATCCTTGGGGTCGATCGGTGACGGATCATCGGTGCGAGCGAAGCAGAGATATTGGTAGCTCTGCAACATATTGGTCGCGAAGCCCGACGAGCTATCTCCCATCGGCAGGTAACGACAGGAACGGAACGCCTCCCGAGCCTCGTCGATCAAACCGACATCCTCGAGGGCCGAACCGAGCGAGCTAATCGAACCCGAACTCAGGCGGGAACGAAACTCGGTCGCCAATGCCTCATTGGCCTCGTTCGTTCGTCCCAGCTCGCGCAGCGCGCGAATCGTCTCCGCGAAGGGGCGCGGATCGACAATGTACAAGCGGTTCGAGCCTTGGGCCGTTTGATTGATCGTGGCGATACGACCGGCCAAGTCCAGGACCGCCTCCCACTGTTCGGTCTCTCGGTAGTAGTCGAGCAGCATCTGGCCGGCTCGGTTGTTGTTGTCTTGCTGCACCCCGTCTAGGAGCAATTGCTCGCCACGAGTGAAGTCCTCGTAGGCGAAGCAGGCGTGAGCCAATGCTTGCCGCCAATCCGCGACGCCCCGATTGTTGCCTCGGGCGTTGGCGAAGTACTCGGTGCCGGCGGTCACGAGCCGGTCCAGGTCGGCTGGCTCCACCGGTTGGGAATGGTCGTCTCCGAGCAGATTGCGAATCAACTTGAACCGCGTGAGCGGGTCGCGTTGCTCTCCCTCGAGCACTTGCCACCAGATCGTGTAATGGCTTGTCTCATAGGCGGTCGAAACGCGTATCTCGTTGAACGCCTGAAAGAACTGCGGACGTCCATAGACGTGCGAGGCGTGCTCCACGAACGCCTCGTCCATGCCGTTGGTGAATTCCAGTGACAGGATCCGTTGCTCGAAGGAACGTCGCGTGGAGAAACCATCGGGGAGGCTGTGCAGCAACCGATCGAGGTATTCGCCCCCTTCCTCCTCGAGCCCGACGGCGACGAGCCATCCCGCCGCCTCGATCGCCAACTTGAGCTTCACGTTGGGATCCATCGGCGGATCGCCCACCGGCTCCTTGCCTTCGCTCTGCTGCAACTCGCCGAGGAATTGCTCGTACCAAGCCTTACGGGCCTCGGGAGTGGTCCCGATGCCCGACTCCGCCAACGCCTCGGCATAGCGGTCCTGGCCCGAGCGAAGAAAGGCGGCGATCGATCGATCGTGTTCGGCGGCGATCTCCACGGCTCGATCCACATCGCCCACGAGACTCTCGAACATCACGCGTTGCACCCAGTTTTGATTACCGAGCGATTGGTGCAGTCGTCCGTTAAGGGCCTCGTACCACTCCGACTCATCGCCCGCGCCGGCCGCCCATGCGGCGAGTTGGAGCCGCGTCACGTCGAGATTTGGGTCGAGCCGATCGACCGCCGCGTCGGCCCCTAGTAGCGACTCACGATACGCTCGCCAACGTCCATCGATGACGAGAATCGAGGCCTCCCACCCTTGTTGCTCGAGAGGATCGGGAAACGCTTGAGCCTCGGACAAGGCCGCATCGATTTCCCCCAGTTCCAAAAGGGCGAGCACGCGCAATCGCACGACTCGGCCTGGATCGCTTTCCGACGCGAGAGACTCACTCTTGTCGAGCAAATCCCGTAGCGCGTCACTCCCCAAGCCGGCGACCGCCCGCACATGCATGAACTGGGTGTAACCATTCAGCGAATAGCGCTCGAGAATGGCGAGAGCCTCGTCCACGTCGCCCGAGCGCATCAGCGGGGCGACGGCCATTTCGAGCTGAGCCATCACAAGGGCTTCGCCCTGGCCGCGGCGCTGCGGATCGGTTTCGCGATCGAGCAGCACGGTGACATCATCGATCTTGCCCTCCGTGATCAAGCGGCGAAGCAGCACCAAGCGTTGTTGTTCGGTCGCTTGGAAGTAGCCCCGAATCAGTCTGACTTTTTCAGGAGGCGTGTCGGCGAAGATCCCGAGACGAAACCACTCAAGGATTCGTTCGGCGCGGAAAGCCACTTCGCGATCGGGGTGATTCAACGCTTCCTCGAGAGCCGGGGAGACCTCCATGCCGGCTCGCCAGAGATTCTCGGTGGCGACTTCACGAGTATCGAAGTCTCGGGCGCCCAGATCGGCGATCCATTGAGCGACTTGGGCCGATGGAACGGTTGGCGGAGGGTCTTGCGTCCCGGCAACGGCGGGCGGTGGCGAGTCGATTTGTTGAGCGAACAGTTCCCCCCCGAGCCACGGCGACGCGGCGAACGTGCCGAGCATGGCCAGCGAGAGCCAGGGGCGCCGCGGCCGCTCTCCTCCGCGTGGAGACCCAACCTGGAATCGCGAAACGGCGCGGCGAGCGACGACCGTCGAAGCGGCAAAGGGCCCCCGCCGGGACGTTTGTCCGAGACTCGGCGCCCCAGACGAATTCGGCATGTCGCTATTCCGATCCATGAAGTCTTGTTCCTTGTTGAACCGCGATCGCTTCACTGCGTTCCCGTTACTGCGATCCCTTCACCGCGTCGGCTTCACGGAGTCGGTTACCGCGCCCGTGAGGTTTCGTTCGGGTCGTCGTGTCCGCGAGGGCCGAGGCCCGTCAACGCCCTTCGACTCATTATGGTCAGGCTTGACGAGGGGGTGAAACCGGAGACCTTCGAATCGTGCAAAGAGTCGGGGGGTGAGGCGGGAGCGATTGATGTTGGTAATTCTCGGGGGCTGGGGTACGATCCGCTCGCGGACCGTTGGTGGCCCAGCTCGAGGTCACGGCCGTCGGCGGGCCCCGCCTGACCATGAATCCGTGGCAACGGGCTCACCCCGCTCATCGCCATCCGGCTCCCCAATGCGCAAGGAAGCGCCCGATGATCGACATTCAGCAATTGCACGAACTCCATGCCTCGACCGTGGCTCGGTGGCACCGCGAGCCGGTCGACGCGCCCTACGACGGCGTGTGGGGCGTTATTTGTACGCAGCATGGTTTCAATTTCCAGCTCTGGCACGAGGAAGACATCGCGCGGAGTCCGGATGTTGGCGATGCGCGAATCGCTCAAGTCAAGCGAGCCATCGACCGCTTCAATCAGCAGCGCAATGATTGGATCGAACGAGTCGACGATTGGATCACGCAGGAACTCGAGCGCCGGTGCATCGAAGCGACGCCGGGAGCGAAGCTGGCCACAGAGACGCCGGGAAGCGCCATCGATCGGCTCTCGATCATGTCGCTCAGGCTCTATCATCTCGAGGAGCAAATGGATCGCTCCGACGCCACGCCCGAGCACCGCCAAAACGTGGCTCATAAGATCGCGGTTTGTCGGTTGCAGCACGCGGATCTGTCGCAATCGCTGAGCGAACTGCTCGCCGATATCGAAGCGGGAGTCAAACGGCACCGCACCTATCGGCAATTCAAGATGTACAACGATCCGGCTCTCAATCCTTACTTGTATCAGCGTCGCCAGGCTGGCTGAGTTGACCCTGTTTTTCGCCTTCGGGTAGACTGCGCGAGAGAGTCGAGGTTCGCGCGGGAGGCGTTCCGCCGAATTGCCGACCGTGGCCGAACGACCAAGTCGCTGGTTCCGCGGCGCGGTGCTTCGCTCGGCGGCGTCACGGGACACGACTTCACGTGAACTTGACGGCCAGTCATCCGTGGGAACGATCGGCCAGCACCCAGCTCCCTATTTCCTACCCACCAAAATCACACCGATCGGTGGAACTTCGCCGTTAACCGTTCCACCGGTTCGCTTCCGCACCGACCCATCGGAGGAAAACGCAGCATGTCCACGATTAACGCTTCGGGTATACGAGACGAGATCACCGAGTGCATCGGTAGCACGCCGCTAGTCCGTCTGCGCAAGGTCACGGCTGGTTGCGTGGCGACGGTCGCCGGCAAGATCGAGAACATGAATCCGATGTGGAGTGTGAAGGATCGCATCGGTCGAGCCATGATCGATGCGGCCGAAGCCGCGGGAGCGATCAAGAGCGACACCGTGATCATCGAGCCCTCGAGCGGCAACACCGGTATCGCCCTCGCCTATGTTTGTGCGGCTCGCGGTTACAAGCTCAAGGTGGTGATGCCCGAGAGCATGACGATCGAGCGACGTCGACTGCTCAAGGCGCTCGGCGCCGATCTCGTGCTGACTCCGGCGGCCGAAGGCATGCCGGGAGCGGTGCGACGAGCCACGGAGCTGGCCGAACAGAACCCGAATTACTACATGCCGCAACAGTTCAAGAATGCGGCCAACCCCGAGATTCACCGCAAGACGACCGCCGAGGAGATCTGGCGGGACACCGATGGCCAGATCGACATCTTGGTCGCCGGAGTCGGCACCGGCGGCACGATCACCGGCGTGAGCGAGGTGATCAAGAGCCGCAAGCCTGGCTTCAAGGCGATCGCGGTCGAACCGTTCAATAGCCCGGTCATCACTCAAAAGAAGAGTGGCCAGGAGCTCAAGCCAGGCAAGCATACGATCCAAGGCATTGGCGCCGGGTTCATCCCGGACGTGCTCAACGTCGACGTCATCGACGAAGTGGTGCAGGTCAAGGACGAGGACGCGGGCGAGACGGCTCGACAACTCGCGACGGGCGAAGGCCTATTCTGCGGCATCAGTTGCGGTGCCGCGGCTTGGGCGGCGATCCAGGTCGCCAAGCGTCCCGAGAACGAAGGCAAACTGATCGTGGTGATCCTACCCGACCTCGGCGAACGCTACTTGTCGACTCAGCTCTACCCGGAGTGAGCCGCGACGGAGAATATTGTTCGGCTCTCGGCAAGCGGGCATGACCGGTCGCCAAACGAGCCAATCACTGGCAATCACGAGCCGCCTGGCGACAGGCGGCTCTTTTCGTTGGTCGCCAACCCAATCCGTCGATACGAACGGCTAGATGGCCGCGCTGCCATGAGTCGACCGCCTGGCGGACATCGGCTCCCAGAATTCCTCGTCAACGAAGACCAAACCGAGCACGAACATCAAGATCGAAAACTCGACCATGCCGCTCATGATCAAC
>JAGQPS010000324.1 GCA_020426595.1 Planctomycetales bacterium | reverse complement strand
CAACACTTCCGTCTCCTACCATTCCCAAAAAACGCAACATCTAAGAGCGTGAGCGAGGGACTCTTCGCATTCTCGAACAAGCCGCCAACTCGTCGCGCCACGAACAGTTCTGCTTCCCGCGAATCCTGGAAACGCAACCTCCAAGGGACAAAGCAGGGCGGTCGGCAACACAAGCCATCCTCGGAAGTAGCATCGCCCGATCGCTGTCGGAATTGTCGCCGATGCCCATGGCAATTGCGAGCCAAACCTTGTATTCCCCGAGGGCGAAGACGTTTTTGGGAAGCAGAAGCGAACCAACGCCAGCCGCCTGCAAGGCATTGCCACGCCGCCGCACGGGATTGCGGCGAGTACCTCACGCAATTCACGAACGGCGCCCCGCAAGCGGCAAGAATGTCGGATTTCGTTCCACGAAAGCACGTGTTCCTCGCAACAACGACTAACGTTCTTTTGCGCTACGATTCACGGCCCAGCGGCTTTGCCAGTAGTGGATTCCCACGGCCGCCATGATGAAGAGGCCGGGGAGGGCGGGTTCGCGGTAGCGGATCGAGGCGACGTAGATCATGTGCAGCAGCGTGAAGAACACGGCGGGCAAGGCCAGCATCCAAGTGTCGAGATGACGAATCGAGCCAGCGTCCGTCAGAATCGCGGCCACGCGGAACAACAACCCGACGAGCAAGACACCGAAACCCAGCGCGAACACAGCGCGAGCCACGGTGGATCGTCCGAGCCCTTCTTGAGGCCAAGGGCTCCAGATGCGCCAGAACTTCTCGAGCCCTAACGACGCGACTCTCCCAGGAGCGTCGGCGGCCTGGGATTTCGCTAGGTCCCCGAGGTAACGATCGAACGCCAATTCAAAACGAGGCAGGCTGGTATCTCGCGTTCGCAGTTCGTTCCAGAGCGGAGGTAACTCGCGTTTGATCGTTGGCCAGTAATCAGGCGAATCGGCCGAGACAGGCAACCGAGCTTCCCAGCTCGCGCGACTCGACTCGTCAAGCAGCGCGGTCATTCGCTCGCGAACGTAGCGTAGCCGCAGCGCGTCGATTTCGCTCATGTCGCTCGCCCCGGTCGCATTGGCTTGCAGTCCATCCCAGAGGCTCGCGCCCGTCTGGAGACTCGTGGGAACGAACGTGTCGTAGAGACGCGCGTTGCGAACCCACCAGGGGCTCAGCACCAACAACAGCCCGAGCGCATAAACCGCGATCGCTTGCCCGCGCGAAGCGACGGACAGCTCGAACGCTTCGTCGGATACTAGAGCAACGGTTCCTTCGTTCAATCGCGGGCGGCCTCGGCGCGCGAAGGCGAGCGCGACTCCCCAAACCAGCGCCGCGGGTAGCCAGCTCGGACGAACCAAGATCGAAAACGCGGTGACGCTTCCCAGCAACACCGCATGTCCGGCTCGGCCGATCGGACTCCGAGCTTCGCGGTACCAGAGCCAGATCAGCAATTGCAGTACGAGCAGGAAATCGAAGGGAGTTTCGCTGAGCACCAAGGCGCTCGAGAAAACAAGTTCCGGGCTGAGGGCGACACCCAGAGCGGCGAGAGTCGCGACCGCGCGGCCTCCGAACCGCTGGGCCACGCTGTAGGTCAGCGCCACGAGGCCGATGCCAAACGCGACACTGATCGCTCGCGCGGCGAGCACGGGTGGGTTTTCGTAAAGCCAGAAGAGTGGCGCGAGAATTAGCGGATAGCCGGGCGTGCGAAAACACCGGGCCTCGCTCCAGCCATAGGCATACGACTCACCCGTCGCCAGATCACGAGCCAGATCCCAATAGCTCGTGCTGTCGCCAAAGCCGAAAGGCTCCGCGCCAAGCTGCCGCTGCCAGAGCACGACCATCGCGACTCGAGCCACGAGTGCGACCAGCAGCACGACCACGAAGCTCCACGTCACGCGACTCGTGTGCGTCACGGTAGGTAGCGGATCGCATGTCGCGGTGGAATTCGATTGCTCGGTGGAGCCGGACAAGGGAGCGTCTCGGTGTGGGAATCATCAATAAAAAAACTCGGCCCCCATCCGCATGGATGAAGACCGAGTCCTTAGCTTAGCAGCCGGACCGTGCTCGGATAAAACCGAGCCGACCGATTACATCTCGCCAGTCACGCCACCGGCTGGATCCGCGGCCGGGCGATGCTCGTCGCCCTCCACCTCCAGCTTGCGATAGCCGCCGACCGACTTGAAGTAGAGCATCAGCAGCAAGTAGATCACCGCCATCGTTCCCGGGATCACCGCATCCATCCGCAGCGTTTGCCGGTCGCCCTTGATCGACGCCGCGCGAGCCGCCCGGTTGTCCTCGGAGAGCTTCTCCATCAACTCCGGAACACGAGCCGCGACTTGCTCGTCGGTGAGATTCTCTGCGGTCTTAAGCTCGTCCTTCAGCTTATTGAGCTCAGCTTCCATCTTCTTGGCATCGAGACCGCGCGCATGAAAGACCCAAAGGAAGGTGTTCTCCGATTCGTTTTGGTATTGCTCATAAGCCACGGGAGCCTTGGCCTGCAATTCCTCGGAGCTGTACTTGTCCTTGAGGTAACCGAGTCCAGGCGAACCCAACATACCGGCCGACAACATGCCGATGCCGCCCATGATGCTGATCGCGACGGCTCCGGAGCGCGGGAAGCGATCGCTCGCCACCGCAAGCATCGTCGGCCAGAAGAACGTCTTGCCCAAGGCGTAGACACCAAGAGCGAGCAACGCCATGCCGAACGATTCGATCATGCTCGCGAGGTTCAGACCCACGCAGGCCAGCACGGCGCAAACGAAGAGCAACGCGACGGGAGAAAGACCAAGTTTCGTTTCGATGAAGTGGGCACAGAATCGGAGACCGAACATGATCGCCGAAGTGTAGACGAAGAGCAGTTTGCCCTGACCCTCGGTCAACAAGTTTCCAGTGATGCCCTGAATCCAGCCGTCGGTTCCAAGTTCCACCGCCCCAACGAGTGCGTGGGTAATGAAAAGAACAAACAGCAAAACGGAACCAATGGAGAATCGCGTGAGGATGCCGAGACCGATGAGGATCAATCCACCGATTCCGAAACCAATACCGGTGGAGATGCGACCGATCCATTGGTCGGAAATCTCCAATGAGGGACTCAGGGATCCCAACAACGGGAGCAGAGTTCCAGCAATGCCACCAAGGAACAAAGCCAAGAGGACGCAAACGACCGCGCCACCGAGCAATCCCACGTCCTTGAACATGTCGGCATAAGGCACGCCCGCTTCCGCGGCTTCCGACTTCGGAAAACGTTGCCCAATGAAGAGCACACCGTAAAGCACCGTCGGTACCAGGAAGAGCATCAACTGGTATTTCCATTCCAGCGTGCCACCGAGGTACCAACCGACCATGCCGCCGAGAACCAATCCAGCAGGCCAGCTGGCGTGCAGGATGTTGAGGTAATGCGTGCGGCGATCCGGGAAGAGAGTCGCGACCAACGGGTTGGCGACCGCCTCGAGAGTTCCATTGGCGACGGCGAAAATGAACGATCCCCAGTACAGGAACTGGTAGGCCATTTCCGACTCTTGTCCGGCGGCGGCGAAGGTCACCACCGCGCTGAGCACGTGCATCACAAAGGCCGCGATGACGAGAGCTCGATAGCCGATCTTGTCGACCACGATACCGCCGATGATGATGCCGAAGCAGAAACCGGTAAGCCCGGCACCGTTGATGTTACCGAACTGAGTGTCGCTAAAGCCGAACTCACGCTTTAGGTCGGCGACGATACCACTGCGAATACTGAAGCCGACGCCCGCGGCGAGAATCGCCAAGAACCCGGCCCACAGTAGCATGTGGGCGTTGGGTGCCCTGACGGCACCCCCTTCCGCTTTGCTCATACAATGAACTCCCGCTCTTCCGCTGTTTGTTGTGATTCGTCAGCCAGGCCGCTTCACCAACCCAATAAAACGGCGGCTCGGAACGCCGCTCGACAAAACCTCCAAGACAGCCCTAAATAGCAGGGCCGCTCAGTTTCCCAGGTCGTTGAGCGATGCTCTGAGGGCGGGATCGTCACCCTCAATGAGTGCTAGCGTCTGGCGCGGAGCCTAAGTTAGCTTCGCGAGCCTTGGAACACAACCGTTTCTTGAGGCCCACGAACAAGTCGGCGGGCTGATTCGAGGCGGTTGGGTCCCTAGGACTGGGAAGGGCCGGCTCGGCACGTCGGCCCCAGCGACTCCAGCCGGCTAGACCGCCCAGAAACTAACTGGTGGCTCGGCGATTGAGACGACTTGAGGCACGCCACTCCGGCTGTCAGACACTCACTCGAGAAACCTCGAGCACCTCTCCCTTCGCCTCGACTCGTAGCCCACCCGGATAGGTCCAGACGCGCGGTTCGGCCTCGAGACACTGCGCGGTCCACCGCCGCCAGTCCGCCGCATCCCAATCACCGAGCTGCCAACCGCGAACACGCGCCACGGAGCGAAGCCAATCGGCCACCGCTTGCCGAGCCACGCACCGCATTCGCTCACGCTCGAGCGTGAACGAAGCCGATTCCGAGTCGGCTTCGAGCGTTGACGACTCCGGCAAGTTCGCTTCCCAGGCCACGCGCATATCGACCATCGCGCGGGCTTGCTCGCTGAGCCGCACCAGTGACTCGGTGACATCGCGTCCCATCACGTCGTGCATCAACGGCAACAACTCGTGCCGAATCCGATTGCGCGTGTGAGCGGCCGAGTCATTGCTCGCATCGTGCCGAAAGGGTTGGTCGCATTCGGTGAGAAACTCGAGAATCTCGGCGCGGCGCAGACCCAACCATGGGCGGACCAGCGTCACGTCCGGAGCGAGCAGCCGCACGGGAGGAATCGTGGCCAACCCGTCGACTCCCGTTCCCCGCAGCAATCGAAAGAGGAGCGTCTCGGCGACATCATCGGCGGTGTGAGCCGTGAGCACATAGCGAGCGCCGACGTCCGCCGCCACTTGGCGAAAGAACTCAAGCCGCGCTTCCCGCGCCGCGGCCTCGAGCCCGTCCGAACCTGCTTCCCATCGCCGGGGATCGATGCGCGTCACGTGCAAGTCGACTCGCAAGCGGACCGCGAGTTCCTCGACGAACCGCTGATCCTCGAGCGAATCGTCGCCGCGCAGTTGATGATTGACATGAGCCACGACGATCGCCGGCGCGGCTCCCGTCCAACGATGCAGTTCGGACACCGCGAGGAGCAGGGCGGTGCTATCGGCTCCGCCCGATACGGCGACGACCGCGCGGTGAGCTCGCCACGATTCCGGCGGCCACGACTCGATCAGTCGCGCGATGGGCGCTGGGACACGCGGCACAGGCGACCGACTCACGTGACTTGCCTCGGACCGGTCGCATCGATGGTGGTCGACGCCGCTTCTCGCTCGGCCACGGCGGCCGCGCCGACGAGTACGACATCGTCTCCCAAGGCGCTGGGGACGAGTTCGGTCGTCTCACGCAGCGGCCCGAAGGCGTATTCCCGAAAGGCGGCGCGGACCGGCTCCCAAAACAGCTCGTCCGATTGCTTGGCGACTCCGCCTCCAATCACGAACCGCTCGGCCGCCGTGATCGTCGCGACTTGGGCGATCGCCCAGCCCAGCGTTCTCGTCGCTTGATCGAAAACAAGCCGAGCCAACAGGTCGCCTCGACTCGCCGCGTCGGCGATCGCTCGCGTATCGAAGTCGGCCCGAAGTCCGTGCTCGCGATAGAATTGCTCGGCGGCGGACCATGCCGCCGGTGCCGCACCAACGGGCTTGGCGGGAACCGGAATCCCGGTCGCAATAGCGTCTTGTTCACGATCGTCCGCACCGCCGAACCAAGCCCGAGCGATGCGTTGGTACCGTTCGGCCATCCCGCCACCCGACGCG
>JAGQPS010000323.1 GCA_020426595.1 Planctomycetales bacterium | reverse complement strand
CACGTCGGGACGGTTGGTCGCCGCGATGACGATCACCGAATCATTGCGGGAAAAGCCGTCCATCTCTCCCAGGATCTGGTTGAGAGTCTGCTCGCGTTCATCGTGGCCGCCACCCAAACCGGCTCCCCGCTGACGACCGACCGCGTCGATTTCGTCGATGAAGATGATGGCCGGAGAGTTTTCCTTCGCGGTGCCAAACAGGTCGCGCACACGGCTCGCCCCCACACCCACGAACATCTGGATGAATTCGGAACCGTTGACGCTGTAGAACGGCACGTTGGCCTCGCCGGCGACCGCGCGGGCGAGCAAGGTCTTGCCCGTTCCCGGAGGTCCGTTCAACAACACCCCCTTGGGCACGCGTCCACCGAGTCGCCGGAACTTATCGGGTTCCTTCAGGTACTCGACGATTTCCTGGAGGTCGGCTTTGACTCCCTCGAGCCCGGCGACATCCGAGAACGTGATCTGCTGCTGATCGGCCTCGTACCGCTTGGCGGGCGACCGCGAGAAGCCACTGAGGAAACCACCCCCGTTGAACAACTGGTTTTGTTGGCGCCGCACCTGGCTCCACACGAAGAATACCGCTCCGATCATGAGACCGAGCAGCACGAACGAGATGATGGTGGAGACATTCGATTCCGGCGTGTGCCGCACTTCGATATTGTTTTCGCGCGCGAGCCGCTCGATCTCCTGATAGTCCGACGACTGAGGCGAACCGACGTAGGTAAAGAACGTCTTGCCCAAGCGCTCTCGTTTGCGGCCGGTCGTCGCTCCCGTCATTTGCGGATCGGGTTCCAGCGGAGGCGTTTTAAACTCGCCATCGACGCGTTGGCCCTGGAAGACCAGGAACTTGACATTCACGCCGACTTCCTTGCCGTCGTCGTCGACCATCCGCTTGCCGTGTTCATCGAGACCTTGCAATTGCTGCAACACGAACGAGACGGGGACTCGGGCCGGGGCGGACCAGGATTGAACCGTCCACAGCAGACCAAACGCCGTGATCGAGAGCACGATCACCACCCAAAGATTCCAGCCGCGAAAACCTGGTCGCTCCTCGCCCACTGGCTCTTTTTCGTTCCCCCCGTTTTCCGGCATGCTGTGTATCCTCTATCAGCGTCAGGAGTTGCGTGGAACGCGAAGCCACCCAACTCGACGGTCGATGTCTATTACCGGCCAGCGGTCTCGCCACTCGCCCTTACGAACTCATCAAGACCTTAGCACCTGCCTCATGCGGCGTGCGATCGGTCTCTCGGCCACGATCAAGACCCGCGAAGAAGTCGTCCTCTTCCCAGCCCCCCGTCGGTTGAAGCCGAGCTCCCGAGTGCAATCAAGTGATTCTAGCGGTAGTGGGACGTATTGACGACGGACCGGATCGAGTCCGCCAACAAGTCATGGAAGCAAGGTCGCCAGTCAGGGTAGCAAGGTGACGATACCCCACCCCTCGTCGGAAAACGACACCCCTGGGAACACTCGGGCAAATGGCGGTTCGGTCGCGAGCCGCGCCAAACTTGGCGTTGGGTCGACTGGGCTCATCGAGTCCGCCATACTCGATCTACCCGTGGTACCGGGTTTCGTCCGAGACCTTAAGACGCTCCCACACCGCTCCTGCTTACCGAGGCCTTCCGTGATGTCGCGGCGTTCCCATGATTTCGCAGAAAGTACCGAGACGTTGATGCATCGACACTTATTTGACTCGGCCTCTCGCTGGGTTGTCGCGACTTCTCGCTGGCTCCTCGCGGTTGCCCTGATTGGCGGTTCGGCGCTCGCCCATGGTTCGGAGCCAGCCGATGGGTTTGCGCGGAACTCGACTCAAACGAGGCCGAATGTCCTCGTGATCCTCGTCGACGACTTGGGTTGGGGGGACTTGGGCTGCCAGGGCGCCACCGACCTGCGGACCGACTCGATCGACCGGCTCTTTTCACGCTCCTTGGTCTTCGACCGTTTTCACGCCAACTGCTGTGTCTGCTCTCCGACTCGAGCTTCGTTGATGACCGGTCGCTATCCCGATGCGGTTGGGGTCCCAGGAGTCATTCGGACTCACGCCGAAAACAACTGGGGCTATTTGGCCGACGTCCCCACGCTCGCCGATCAATTGGGCCAGGCGGGTTACCACACGACGATCATCGGCAAATGGCATCTCGGGCTCGATTCGCCGAACACGCCTCTCGATCGCGGCTTCGATCGCTTTCGTGGGTTTCTCGGCGACATGATGGACGACTACTACACGCACCTGCGACACGAGCGCAACTACCTGAGGGACGACCGGCGGACGATCGAGGTGGAAGGTCACGCCACCGATCTTTTCACCCAGTGGGCTTGTGAAGAGCTCCGTGTGCGAGCGGAAGTGGACCAACCGTTCTTCATGTATCTCGCGTATAACGCTCCTCACACCCCCATTCAGCCCCCGGCCGATTATCTGGAGCGAGTTCAAGAGCGGGCCCCGAACATGCCGCCCAAGCGACAGAAACTCGTGGCGCTGATCGAGCACCTCGACGACGGGATCGGTCAGGTCCTGGCCACACTCGAGGAATTACAACTCGCCGACTCGACCATCGTCGTATTCACCAGTGACAACGGTGGACAGATCGATGTCGGAGCCAACAACGGACCCTGGCGAGACGGTAAGCAGAGCATGTATCAAGGCGGACTGCTCGTTCCCTGCGCGATCCATTGGCCCGGTGTCACGACGCCGGGCACGAGAGTCTCGGCGCCCGCGATGACCATGGATCTGTATCCGACTCTCTGCCGAGCCGCGGGAGTCGAACCACCGGCCTCGATCGATGGGATCGACCTGGCTCCACTTCTGCGAAATCAGCCAGAGCTCGAGAGCCAGGAGCGAGAAATGTACTTCGTCCGCCGGGAAGGCGGGCAGCGTTACGCCGGTCAGGAGATTCGGGCGTTGATTCGAGGGCGTTGGAAGTTGGTTCAAAACGACCCATTCGCCCCGCGCGAGCTGTACGACCTTGAGACCGATCCCGGCGAGGAAACCGACCTGGCGGCCTCCGAGCCCGCTCGGCTCCGCGAGTTGGCCGCCGCGATGGCGCTCCATCTTCAAGAAGGTGGCCGAGTCCCCTGGCAGGCTCCGGCGCCAACCCCGTCACCCTGAGGTTCGTCAGGTACGCGCTGTCGAGCGGCGGCTACCAACAGCGAGCCCCGCTCAACATTGAGTCCGCGCTCATCCACGAGCGGCGTTCAGCAGCGAGTGAGTGCGATGTCACACGTCGCGAATCGCTAGGCCCAATCAAAGCCGGTCGTCTTGCGGATGCGTTCATCGAAGTTACCCAACAATCCTCCGATCACATCCCAGCGATGAGGACGGCGAACTTCGATATCGCCATGTTGGTTGACTCGGACAATCGTCGCCGGCTCGACACCGACCGCCATCAAGTCGGACGCGTGAATCTCGCCATCGTTGATGATCTGTTCCAACGTGGCTCCGGTCATTTCGATGAACTTCATGGGTGATCCAACAACTGGGAGACCTGATGGTCGGGGGCGTTCCGATCACTGTCCGCGCGGACCAGGGACGGAATAAGACAAGAGTGATTGACCAAGGCCACATGATAACCGGCCAGACCAGGCACTCGCAGCCGGTCGACAAAGTTCCTGGCCGGCGAGACACCTTACGCGGCTTCGGACGGGCCGCCGGAGGTCGCGCCGTTCTTGCGTCGGGGCCGTGCCTCGACCACGAAACGACTCGCTGATCCCGCATGTCGCTCAAACCCAGCGATTCGCTCACACCGCGCCGGGCATCAGACCAACTCGCGGAGTGGCCGCGTTTCGGGGTCCACCGGATACTGAGGCCGGCCACGAAGGTCAAACTCCCGCACGCTCCCCAAGTCGACGCCGATGCAGTGATACAACGTCGCCAGGATCTCGGCGAAGGTCACCGGACGATCGGTGGCGTATTCACCCAATCGATTCGTCGCGCCAATCACTTGGCCGGTTCGCATGCCTCCTCCGGCGAGCAACGCGCAGGAGACCTGAGGCCAGTGGTCTCGGCCACCGTCCTTGTTGATCTTGGGAGTCCGCCCGAATTCACCCCAACACACGACGGAGACATCGTCGAGCATGTCGCGTCGCTCGAGATCCTCGATCAGCGCGGACAGAGCTTGATCGAGCATCGGCATGTCTTGACGGGCGCGAGTGAAGTTGCCGCCGTGCCAATCCCACCGGCTGAAGTTGAGCGAGACCATCCGAGCTCCCGCCTCGACAAGTCGCCGGGCGATCAGGAAGTTCTCCGTCATCTTCGGCGCGCCATCGGCGCGGAAGTCGGGTTCTCCCTTGCCGTATCGTTCGACGAGCGCCGGGTCTTCCTTCGAGACATCCAGGGCCTCCGCCAACGCGCTCGAGGTCAGGATGCCGACCGCTTGCTGGGTGAAGGCGTCAATTCCATCCATCGCTCCGCTCTGATCGGCCTCACGGCGAAAGCGATCGAGTGCTCCCAGCAGACTCGTGCGATCGGTTAGCCGCTCTAGCGTCATGCCCTGCAGCACCATGTTGTCGACCTTCGAGGTTTCATTGCGTCCCCCGACGAGTCGAAACGGTGCGTGCTTGATACCGAGGAATCCGCCTTCGCCTGGATCACCCCAGGGGGCATGGTCGGTTTTGTAGAAGAGGCTCAGGTGAGGCGGAATCGTTTCATTGACCGGTCCCTGGAGCTTCGAGACCCAAGCGCCCATCGTCGGCCAACCGCCGGCGGGAGGATTGTTGTTGAGCCGCCCCGTGAGGCACTCAAACGAATGGTGAGCGCCACTGGCTCCCACCACCGAGCGAATGGGGACGAGCTTGTCCATCATCGCGGCCAAACGCGGGAACATCTCGCTGACTTCAATGCCCGGCACGTTGGTGCGAATCGCGCGAAACTCGCCACGGATCTCGGCCGGCGCATCGAGCTTCACGTCCCACATGTCTTGATGAGGCGGACCACCCGGCAAGAAGACGTTGATGATCGCCTTGTGGGACCGCGAGCCGCCAGCGGCTTGCTCGGCCCGAAGCAACTGAGGCAGGCTCAGTCCTCCCATCATCATCGAACCGATGGTGAGGAACGACCGACGACTGAGTCCGTCGCACATGCGAGCCTGGGCGCGCTCTGGTTTTCCAAGGATGGTGAGCACCGCGAAACCTCCAGGAGGGAAGGGGGAGGAGGGCTTTGTCGATCCAACAAACGCCCAAGAGGCCAACAAACGCCCAAGAGGGATGCATCGGTCAAAGTCGCCGCGGTCCGTTTCGGACTTCGTTCCCCAGGCACGCCAAGGTCACCCCGGCAAGGCACCGACCACCCGATGTCGCTCGAGCGAATCAGCCGAGTGCGGTCACCGAGGAATCAGGCCAACACCTGACGAAACAGGAAGGACGATTCAGTAAAAATGGTATCAATCCAATCGCCGCCACTCAACAGAGAAGCCGTTGGAACCACCCCTGAAGTCGGCTTAGTGGCCGATTGATCGGCCGTTACCCAACGGCGACTCGAGGAGCTGCTGTCGAACTTCGGCGATCAGGAAAGTTGAGCCGGTCATGACGACCAATTCATCGTGGGCGACCGACTGCCGCAACATTCGCAGAGCTTCGGCCGGCGTTTCAGCCGTTTGGATGATCGCGCTGCTCGCGGCCCCGGGTTCCGTCGAGGTCGGGCCCGCGTCCGCCACCGCCTGAAGACCTCGCAACTCGTCGGCCAGGGCCTCGGGAGACAACGCTCGTGGGTTTTCCGTGAAGCGAGTCAAGAGATACCGATCAAACCGACCGGCAAGCTGCTTGAGAATGCCGCGATAATCCTTGTCCTCGCTGATCGCGATCAGGGCCGTCCGCGCGGCGGGCC
>JAGQPS010000322.1 GCA_020426595.1 Planctomycetales bacterium | reverse complement strand
GACTCCGCTCGCAAACGCGGGGCTCGCTCCGGCTCGGCTTAGTCTTGTGCCGTGAAAAGCAATGACCGTGAGCGGTCGGCATTGGAGAGTCTTAGGTTTTGCCCCGAGATCCCGACATGCCGGACATCCATCAGTTGCTGCTTAAACCGATCGCGTTGTTCCATCGCTTCGGCGGAGCAGTCCATGTCCTCGATTGAAATGTCCTTGAACTCGATCGAATCGTTTGCAACCAGGACTTGGGCGGTGAAGCCGCCACACGCTGTCGATCCCGTGACTTCGCCATCGGTGATGAGCATCTCGATAAGATGTTCGGGCTGGACCACCTCATAGGAGACGGCGGCACCGGGGCCATCGCCGAACGTTTCCTCGAAGCCTTGCAGCCGCCAAGTCGTACCTAGCAATGGCGATGGTATGGGAGGTTCTTGTCGGACGAGCACGAGTCGATATTCATCCGTTGCGGCCGACAGCGTTAGCACTCCGTCTTCCAAAGTGTATTGGCTGACGCGTGAAAAGATGGCGGCAAGTTTCCCTTCCAATCGCATCGCCGTTTGGTCGTCACACCCGCGTTCCGTCCAGCCTTCATCGCGTAAAGTGAGTTTCCGGTCCTCGCCGACCTCCCACGAGCCGCCCCCGGAATTACATCCCGCGGTCGCGGAAAACCAATCGGTACCGAATTCGATTTGAACCGAGGCGAGTTCGGAACCCGTGATCTCCTCGCCCTCGGTAACCAAGGCGGTGACCGACCACTTCCCCACCAGCTCGTTCGATGCCGCCACAAGCCCACGCGAGGGCTCCAGCGGAGCTCCGCAACCGACGGTTAACAGCGAGGTGACTAGGACCAGAAGCCGCGGCAAGGCCAGCAACGAGGGAATCGGGGCAACGAGACGTGTCATGGTTCACCGAGCCGGGAGGAAGAAGAATTCTGATGTGCGCATTTCACGCTTTGCCCCAGGCGACCAAGTCAAGAGCGTGAAAAACCAAAGGAAACCCGAAGCGTGAGCGAGGGATTCTTCGACTTCTCAAACACGCGTTCAACCCGTTACACCACCGACACTTCCGCTTCGCCCCATCCCTGAAAACGCACCACTAAGATGAGAGCCGAGGGGCCTAGCGACGATTGCGTGGTCGCGGACCACGGCCTCCTGATGTCGCACAAGTCCACCAGGAAGAGATGCGATTGCGGCCCGTTAAGTTCCCTGGATTCCTGACCGCCTCATCAAACCACTTGTCCTCGATGAGCTCCGCCCGTCGACTCAATGATCGGGCTGGCTCGGATTGGACCAGTGCCCTCGGTCATCCTTGCCACGTACGACGATCCCCTTCTGGTGCCAGCCATACCAAGTCGTCACATCGGCCGACGCATAGCGAATGGTCAAGCCGCAACGCCGGCGGTCCGATGCGTTGGCGTCGGAGCCATGCAGGAGCAAATCCGAATGCATGGAGAAGTCTCCTGCCCTGAGGCACACATCGACCGGCTCATCGCCGTATTGTTCCGCGTCGCGCACCGCCAGATCGAGCACCGTGTCGGCTTCCGAGGTTTCGTCGTAGTCGATCAACCCGTGCAGATGCGATCGAGGAATGAACCTCATCGCGCCGTTCTCGCGATCGGTGTCGTCGATAGCCAGCCAGACAGTCACCGTCTTCGTGGGAGTGAGCGGCCAATAGGTGCTGTCCTGGTGCCAGGGAACCCGCTTGCCGTCGTGGGGAAGTTTGCAGAAGAAGTGCGAGCCCCAGCAGACGACATTCTCGCCCAGCAGATCGGCCACGGCCGACACGATCCGAGGATGCTGGACCAGTTCGTAGATTCTGGCGAAACGCAAATGAGCCGTATTGATCGAATAGCTCGTGCGGCCGAGCTCGATGAACGCGGCGAGAAGGCCATCGAAGTAGGCGCGGAGCTCATTGGCCTCGGCGGTTTCCAAGGCTCGGAATGGCAGCACGTAGCCCAATTCGTTGTATTGGTCGACCTGTTGTCGCGACAATACGCTGGGCGCGCGATTCTCAGTCGGGCAAAACCGCATTTCCCGATCCAACGAAGCGAGTTGGGCGGTGGTCGGCGTGGGGATCTCGTCGGCACGAGCATTCATCGCGGGGTCTCGCGGAGTGAAGAGGTAGGTGGGAGCGCCGGGAGCCAAGTATCGCGTGGATACTCGATCGGCCCGACGACGACTCGGACTCCCGACATGCCCAAGTATCGTCAAGCAGCGCGAGTCGCGAGACAAGTCGGGCCGCCGCGGCAAACTGACGCAGGTCTTCAACCCTTCGCCCACTCGAGGCCAAGGGATGTCCATTTAGCAAGCAAGAACCCGGCTCGTCGAATCACTCGCGCAGTCCAACAATGCCCTTCGGTGCTCGATCAGCGAGTCGTATGTTTGTCACGGTTCGCCTTCGCAAGAGACCAATTCGACAACGGATAACGTGAGGACCGGGCCATGACTTGGTTTGAGTGGTACAACGCACTGGAAAAGCCAACGTGGACCCCGAGCCCCTCCACCATCGGACTCATTTGGCGAATCCTCTATCCGATCATCATCGTCACGTTTTTGTTCGTCTTCGTGCAAACGGCTCGGCGGAAACTCCCGTGGCCTGTCGCGATTCCCTTCGCGATCAACTTGGTCGCCAACTTGATCTTCACGCCGATCCAATTCGGCCTGCGTGACTTGAAACTGGCCGCCATCGACATCGTCGTGGTTTGGGGCACGATCGTGTGGATGATTCCCGTGATCTGGAACCACTATCGCTGGGTCGCGGTCGCTCAGCTTCCCTATCTGGTGTGGGTGTCGATCGCCACCGTGATTCAGTTGAGCATCACGTGGTGGAACTGGTAGCGGCTCGGTCTCAGCCACGCTCCACTCCGAAAAAGATGGCGTGACCGATCATCGACCAACCGCCCTCGGCCTACTCACTAGGCGTCGGTGCGGGCGGGCAGGTCGCAGCTTCCCGATTTGCAGCGACCCGACTCGCAGCGACCCGTGAGACGCAAACGGTGCTTGGCGAAGAAACGGTACAGCAAGTCGAGTAACGGTCGCACCAAGGGCCAGCGAGAAACGGCGATCGGCCATCGAAACCCGACCGCCGCATAGAGCCGACGAAACACCTCGACGCCTTCCACCAGTGATCCGTCGGGGAGCCGGCCGTGCATCCTGGCCATCAACTCGTCGTGCGTTCGCCCCAGCGACTGGCGATCGAAGTCCGGAGCGGCGATATCGGTGAACCGGATGCGCTGTCGACGGTCCCAGCGGCGCAGCAGGGCGATTTCCTTGGCGCAGAGCGGACAATCGCCATCGAAGAACGCCTCGATCTCCCAATCAGCTTGGGAGTCGAGCTGGCTGGCCAGCTTTTCAGGAGCTTGATTAGTCGACACGAGCCCAATCCTTGACTTCGAACGAAAGTCATCGCCGGGCGTGTTTGGGATCCGAGCCGACCGGAGCCAACGGTCCCGCACTCAAATCGCCCACCACAAGATCATTGGCTTGTACCGAGCGTTCGCCAAGGCCAGTCGTGTGGGCCGAGTCATGAAGGGAGAAACGTCGGGAAGGTGCGTGAGCCTTTTGGCGGACCCCGTCATTGGTCGAAGAGATTCGAAGCGTCGTCGCCATCGTCATTCCAATCACCCAGGACTTCGCTTGCTTCGACGAAGTTTTCGGGGGCGAAGAAGTCGGACGAGCTTTCCGCATGGAACGCGAACCAAGCGGTTTCCAATGACACTTGGCACGGCAGACGTTTGAGCTGGGTACCCGCCAGTGGGCCCGACAACGCCTTGCCCGAACTGGGATCCCAGGTGGACCAAGTCTCTTCATCGAACCATTCATCCTGCCGAAGGACGATGGTCAGTTCGCGGGAGGCCGCGATGCGAGAGAACAGATTGACGCCGCACCCATCGCTTTCCATCGTCAACCAGACAGGCGCCCCATCCAACCGATCGTTGATCCCCCGCGACGCCTTGAGCAGTTGGTAGGGCCAGTGGCGAGCTTGCTGGTTCTGTTCGGCGCCGATCACGAACAACTCCTCGCCCCTCCGGTGGTAGTAGTCCGTGGTGAGGTCGGTGCGAGTCCGCTCCATCACGATCGCTTGCGTGTGAGGCACAGCTCGCTTCCAGTTCTTCCAGCTCAACAATTGCGACGGCTCAATGGCCAGGAGCGTGCCTTTGAGCGTTCCCGCCATGGACTTGCCGAGCGATTGAGCCCACAGGCTTTCGGTCTCGACGTCTCGCATGACAAGGCTCTCATGCCACAGCATGCCGGAGACCTGAAACGTGAGGACCCGCTCCCCCACTTCTCGGCGAAAAACCACGCCGTGGTGGCAGAGCTCGCACCATGTGATCGCCAGCGGAATACCGTCGACTTCGAGGTTGATGATCGTGCGCGACGGGCCGGTCAGCATGTTGACCGGAATGGCGATCGCTTCGCCATTGATTTGGACTCCGAGCACCAACTCGGAATCGTCGATCTTGCGGCTCGCCTCCTCGACCGAAATGACGGGCGGATCGACGCGGGGCGGGTACGCATTGGCGATGACCACGTCCGGTTGGAACTGTTGCAGGTCATCGCTGGTTAGGAGCAATCGAGTCTCGGATAGGCTCGGTTCATCATCGAGCAAACCGAGATGCCACGGGAGGTTGGTGAGCGAATTCCAGCTCCATGCGCAGCCAACGACGATCAAGGCGACTGTCAACACGATCGCGGTGCGTTTCGAGAGTTCGAGCCTCATGCGGAACCTAATCGGGAAAGACGTGGCGGGAGGTCGGGCTCGGCATTCAAGCGGACCGACTGCGATAACGTGCGAGGTGTTGGACTGTCCACAGCGGTCGCTTCGTCTCGCCAAGCCTGTTGAACAATCGCGAGCCTCGAATGGATTCGTTACTCGTGTCGATTACCTAAGGCGGCCTAAGGGCGGGTAGTACGGCGCATTACAAACGAGACAGAGTGGGGAAACTCGCGCTCGTTGTCCGGAGCGAGAGAGTTGAACCGCGGGGCGGAGGCATGGTGTGCGAAGGGAGCTCCGCGGAGTCTTGTTGACTGTGGAGAGATAAAACCGAAATGCGAGTTCGAGGTGTCGGCGGTGATCGCGGTTTTTTACATCGGTTTTTTAGAACGGGATGCCACCCCGAACGCCAAGCGAACGGCGTCTCGTTTCCGATATCCCCGTGCCCAAACTCTTCACGGCAAACACCCTTCACCTCATCCGTGGGGCGTGGTCGGCGCGGCGTGATACGATCGCGTCGTCAAGACTGATAGACTGAACGTGGTTAGGCGATCCGATCGGCCAAACGGGCCGCTTCACAGGGTCGCGGCACGCACAAGGCTAGGAAAGGCAGGACGGGATGAATTCGCTCGAGCAACTCAAGAAGTACACCGTCGTGGTGGCCGATACCGGTGAATTGTCGGCGATCGAGAAACATCGCCCCCAAGACGCGACGACGAACCCGTCGCTGCTCTACAAGGCGGCTCGGATGCCGGAATACGAAGCACTCGTGACCGAAACCATCGAGACGGCCCGGCAGGGCGGACTTGGCGGAGAGGCTTTGCTCGATGACATCATCGATCGCCTGGCGGTCAAGTTTGGCAGCAAGATCCTCGAACTCATTCCGGGCCGCGTCTCCACGGAGGTCGATGCACGGTTGAGTTTTGATGTCGACCAAACGTTGGCGAAAGCCGAAAGGTTGATCGAGCTCTATGACGCCATCGGGATCGGCCGCGATCGGATCCTGATCAAGATCGCGAGCACTTGGGAGGGAATTCGCGCCGCCGAGCAACTCGAGCAGCGCGGAATTCACTGCAATCTCACCTTGCTGTTTGGCTTTGGGCAGGCCGTCGCCTGCGCGGAAGCCGGAGTGACGTTGATCAGTCCGTTCGTCGGACGGATCTACGATTGGTACCGAGCCAAGCAGGGTGTCGAATCGATCCCAGTGGCCGAGGACCCGGGAGTCGAATCGGTGACTCGGATTTTCAATTAC
>JAGQPS010000321.1 GCA_020426595.1 Planctomycetales bacterium | reverse complement strand
GGGCGGAGTGTGAAAATCGCAACATCAAAACACGCGTACGAGGTCCGCTGGCCACCGTGCAAAGGGGTCGCGGCAACGCGGAGCGACGTCCGTTCGTCGCCTCCTAACGGTTAATACCCAAAGCGGTCGCCTTCCAACGCCTCACTTCAGGAAATGGCGCGAATTGTCCTGGGACGCGGCGACTCACCCAACGTCTTCGCGCACCGCGATTGCTGATCTCGGCTAATGGAACAACCATGCCAGCTCCCGCGAAACGAACGCTTCTCCGACGGCTCGTCGATTGGTCTTGTGACCTGAACGCCGCCTGGCGTCGGGTGCCGCAGATCGAGCCGCTTGCCGCCTTGCGGCTCCTACACGATGAGCCCGCCAACACGATCTGGATCGATGTCCGTAGCGAAGCCGAACAACAGGTCTCGATGATTGACCGAGCCTGGACGGCCGAGCAAGCTCTCGCTCGCATCGAGGAACTTCAAGAGAACGGCGACAAACAAATCGTCGCCTACTGCACGGCTGGATTTCGCAGCGGGAGCTTCGTGGCCAAACTTAAACGACTCGGAGTACCGGCCCAAAACCTGAGAGGCGGCTTGTTCGCATGGTGCGATGCCCAAGGCCCGCTCGTCGATCGCGACGGCAAGGCGACTCGTCGAGTTCACACCTACGCCAAGTACTGCCAATTCGTCCCCGACGACTACGACCCAGTCGCCTAAAAGGGACGCTCATCCGCCAGGCCACGTCGAGCGGGAGTTCGCGGATTGGAACTCCCGCCCGAGTCAACCTCGTTTACTCGTCCGCGACCGGCAAGTTTTTCGCGACCCACGGATAAATCGCGGGCAACACGAGACTCGTGAGGAGCGTCGCGGAAATGAGTCCGCCAATCACCACGCTCGCCAGCGGTCGCTGGATCTCGGCTCCGTCGGTCGTCGACATCGCCATCGGCAGGAACCCGAGACTCGCCACGAGCGCGGTCATCAGAATTGGCCGAAGTCGCGTGACCGCCGCCTCGGTCGCCGCCTTGGCGGCATCAAGACCATCGCGTCGCAAGTTCTCCGCGGCACTCACCCACACCAAACCATTGAGAACCGCGACACCAAACAAAGCGATGAACCCAACGCCGGCCGAAATACTGAACGGCATGCCGCGCAGAGCCAACGCCAGAATGCCTCCGGTCGTCGCGAGAGGCACCGCCAAGAAGATCATCGACGCCAGTCGCAGTGACTTGAACGTCAGATGCAACAAGCCAAAGATCATCAACAACACGATCGGAGTGATGATCGCTAGGCGAAAACTAGCGGTCTGCAAATGCTCGAAGTCGCCACCCCAGTGGAGTTCGTAGCCGGGAGGCAGTTCGATCTGCTTCTCGACTTCTCGCTGAGCCTCGGAGACGAACGAAGCGACGTCTCGACCGCGGACGTTCGCCTGCACGTATGTCCGTCGACGCCCTCGTTCGTGCTCGACACTCGGCGGTGTCTCCTCATCGACCAGGTGAGCGACATCTCCCAGCGTGATCACACTGCCATCGCGAGCCGTCACGGGAATCGTCACCAGCAAATCACGTTGGCCTCGCCATGCCTCTGGTACGCGAATGCGAATCGGGTAGCGAGCTCGTCCCTCGAAGACCTCACCCACGTCGGCTCCACCCAAGCTCTCGACCACGCGCATCACATCATCGGTCGAAAGGCCATAGCGAGCCAACGCGGTCCGATCCGGTACGATACTCTGAGTCGGCAAGCCGCTCTGATACTCCGTTTTGACATCGACCGCGCCGTCGATGCCGCGGATGATGCTCTCGATTCGACCGATCTGTCGATTCATGTCGTTGATGTCATCGCCATAGAGAATACAAGCGACGTCCGCTTTCACACCCGCCACCAATTCGTCGACTCGCATCTCAATCGGCTGCGTGAAACCGAACGCCACGCCTGGCACACGAGTCGTCAGGTTCTCGGACATCTCCTCGATCAACGAATCGCGTGTCACGCCAGGTCGCCACTTGTCCTTGTGGGCAAGGATGACCCAGACGTCGGTTTGATGCACACCCATGACGTCGTTCGCGATTTCCGGCCGTCCCGTCTTACAGAAGACCGTCTTGACCTCGGGGAACTCGAGCAGCGTCTTCTCGATCTGGGTCGACATGGTGAGCGAATCCTCGAGCGAGGCACTCGGAAGTCGCAAGGCCTCGACCAACAGATCGCCTTCCTCCAGCCGCGGCATGAACTCCGCTCCCAAACGCGAGGCGATCGGAATGCAGAAGGCCGAGGCGACCAAGACGCTTCCCACGGTCGTGCGTGGATTGGCGACAACCCAACGAACGATGGGAGCATAGAGTCGCTCGAGCATGTCGATGATCCAGATCTTCTTCTCGGCGACATGGTTCTTCAAAGCCCACGAAGCGAGCGCCGGCATCACGGTCATCGAGAGCACGAGCGAGCCCGCCAAGGCGAACAACACCGTCAGCGCCATCGGCCGGAACAGCTTTCCCTCGGTTCCCTCGAGCGTGAGAATCGGCACGTACACGATCGCGATGATCAGCTCGCCGAACATCGTCGGCTTGCGCACCTCGATCGCGGCGTCGCGAATGATGTCCATCGTCGAACGCCCCGGAGCGCGGTGCGAGAGTCGACGAATGCAGTTCTCGACCATGATCACCGAGCTATCCACGATCAGACCAAAGTCGATCGCGCCGAGACTCATCAGACTCGCCGTGATGCCGGTCGCCCACATCAGGTTCGTGGCGAACAACATCGACAACGGAATCGCCATCGCCACGACCAAGCCGGCTCGAAAGCTACCGAGCATCAGGAACAGCACGACGATGACCAGCAACCCGCCCTCGACGAGGTTCTTGATCACGGTCTTGAGCGTCCGAGAGATCAACGCCGATCGATCGTAGATGACGTCGATCTCGACGCCTGGAGCCAGTGTGGGATGGATCTCCTCGATGCGTTCCTTCACCGAGGCCACGACGCGCCGCGAGTTCTCGCCGATCGCCATCATCACCATGCCGGTGACGATCTCACCTCGTCCGTCGCGAGTCACGGCGCCCTGTCTCACCATCGGCTCGATCGAAACATCGGCGATGTCCGACAAAAGAAGTGGTCGACCTTGGTAGTTCGAGCGCACCACGACTTGGCGCAGGTCGTTCTCGTCGCGAATCAAGGCCGAGCCACGGAGGAATCTCTGCTCACCGTCGTGCACGACGTAGCCGCCACCGACCGATCGATTGTCTCGCTCGATCGCGGCGAAGAGTTCATCCAGGCCAATCTCGAGCTGAGCCAGTTGGTCGGGGTGTGGCTGAACCTCGAAGGTCTTGTAATAGCCGCCATGCGTGTTGATCTCGGTCACGCCTCCGACTTCGCGTAGCTTGGGAGCGATCTCCCATTCGAGCATCGAACGAAGTTGCATCGGCGTGTAGGCCTCGCCGCGCACCTCGAATTGCAGAATCTCTCCCAGGGCCGTCGTCATGGGGCCGAGCTGTGGAGCTCCAAATGCGGATGGAACCGCGGCGCGAGCATCCACGAGCTTTTGTCCCACGAGCTGACGAGCGAAGTGGATGTCGGTCCCTTCACGGAAGACGACCGTGACCACGGAGATGCCGAACTTGCTGACGCTGCGAATCTCCTCGACGCCTGGCAAGCCACGCATCGTTCCCTCGATCGGAAACGTCACGTACCGCTCGACCTCGAGCGGTGATGCCGAGCCAGCGTCGGTGACCACCTGCACCTGCACGTTGGTCATGTCCGGCACGGCGTCGATCGGCAACAACCATGCGGCTCGCAGCCCCGCCGCCGCGACAAGGAGCGTCGCCATGAACACGAGGAATCGGTTCTTCAGCGAGAATTCAATCAGATGGGTCAACATGATATCGAAAGCCAATCAATGGGGTCGGAATGCATGAACGGCGGTCGGGCCGGCGAATTAACGAGAGAGGAATCTCGCGCGGGAGCGAGTGCCTGGAAGCGTCACACGCTTCGAAACGTCCCTCTACCCGCGTGCCGGTACGCGACCCGGTCGACTCGCGACGATGGGTCGCTCGACCGGATTATTCCTCGCCTTCGAGCAATAGCTCCGAGGCCAAGTAGAAAGCGTTCTCGGTCACGATCGTCGTTCCCGCGGCGGGCCCTTCCTGGAGCACCGCGATCTCGTCGTCCGACCACTCGACCACCACGTCGCGCCGTCGATATTCACGCTGTCCGGTCTGCTCGAACACAAACGTCTCGCCCGCCTGATTCATCACGGCGGCGGTGGGAACCACCGTTTGCTCGGACGCTTCGCCCAAAGGCAAGGAAACGCGGACCAACATGCCGGCCCGCCAAACCTGGTCGGCATCCTCGAACTCGATCACGACCGGCCAAGCCTTGGTCTGATGGTCGAAGGCGGTTTCCGCGAACGCGACCTTGCCGATACCACGCAACACGGGAGCGTCCGGAGAATCGGCGTTGACCGAAACGAACGAAACCTCGGTGCCAGGCGCGGGCGGTGTGATCGTGCGGTCGTTGACTCGCCACCAGACCTTGATCCAGAGACGCCCCAGATCGGCCAATTGAGCAATCGGCTCGCCGCTGCGAACGCGAGCTCCAGGCGAGACCGGCAGCGCCGCCACCGTGCCGCCATGCTCCGCGACGATCTCCCAGCTCGCGAGACGATCATCGGTGATCGCGACCACATCGTCGGCGGTCAGCGAATCGAGTCCCAGTCGTCGGGCCAACCCCGACAACGCGACCGCGAGCTCTTGTTGATGTTGTCGATACTCCGCTTCGACCATCGCCAACTCTTGCTCGGCGGAGAACTTGCTGTTCTCGCAGACCGTCGCGAGATCGGCCATCGCCACGTCTCGAGCCGCGGTCCGTTCCATGATGACGCGATCGGCCAACGCGCCGCCGGCCGATTGAGCCTGGGTCACGAGCGACTCGGCCAATTGCACGGCACTCACCGCTTCGATGATCATCTTGCGATGATCGCCGATCGTTTGTGATTGCAGTTGTTCCGTGAGCTGCGAGGCCGTCGCGCCCTGGGCGACCGCCGCGAGCAACGATTCGAGCGAGACCTGAATCGAACGGGCTCGTTGGCGCCGTTGATCGATCAAGCGGCAATCGCTCACCAACCGCACGATGCCGGCTCGGGCCTGGCCAATCGCCGGTCCGTTGACGGTGGCCAACGGAGCCCCCGCTTCCACTCGGTCGCCGATCTGCACGTGCAGTTGCTCGACGATCAAGTCCTCGGGCGCGACGAGCGTGACTTGTCGATTTCGATCGTAGGTGACCTCACCCAGTGCCTTGAAGCTGGGACGCACCGTTCGACGTTCCACCGGAGAACATACAAACGCGGCCTGCTCCCACTTTGTTTCGCTGATCGGCAACACGCGATACGGATCGGACTCGACGGCGGTCGTCTCCTCCTCGTGCTCGGCGAACAAGCGGTGTTCGAGCCACTGCCAGCCGAACATCACGCCGATGACTCCGGCGATAACCAACAACCACGGGCCCCACTCCGAAACAAGGCTTTTCATGGCTTGGGGTGAAAAACGTGAGGTACTTGAAGGTGCGGACATCGAACTCGAGCCTCCCATTGGGCGAGCCTAGGATCGCATGGATCGTGATGCGTGGTGTTGGAAGCGAGCGGTTGGAACGAGGTGCTAACCACCAAGCCCACGACCTGCCCAAGCAACGAATGATGGTCGAGGCGCGAACGAGGAAACGGCGCTACGACCAACAAGGAAAGCGAGTCGACAAGAGGAGCCCGAGGGGCCCACACGACTCGCGCGAGAGACTCAGCAATTCAGCCGAGTGCCGCAAGCCAACAATGCCTTGGACACCGTGCCGGACCTGCCATCCAGCGGCGGACTCATCGCTGGAGAGACCGGTGTTCCCAGCTCGCAAGCAAGGGGCACGACGCAAACGACCGAGAGCGTCTCTTGAATCGTCGGCGCGAGCGAGGCGGCCAAGGGAGGCAACGTATTCCACAATT
>JAGQPS010000320.1 GCA_020426595.1 Planctomycetales bacterium | reverse complement strand
ATCTACTGGTTCAATCGGCGCGTCGTTGATGCTGTTTCAGGTTTGATTGAAAAAGCAGCTGAGACCCGCCGTGAGATTTCGAACTGGAGCGGTGGCCCAATGCTCTATCGCTACGGCTTCCGGATCCTCCCTTATGGTGACCCGTCCAACGATTGGCTTGAGCTTGACGAAATCGCCTTTGGTGCAAAAGGTTTCAAGCTGAACCGCCAACAGGTCATTGGGCGCGTTCTGCTAGAGACGCCACACACAGCCCTGAGCGAACAGACGAACCGCGAAGGCCTCATCCAGTCTGATGCCTCAGATGCGTTGAGGAAGATCCTCATGTGGGTCGTTCACTCTGAGATGCGCGGCCTTATCAACGATGCAGACGAGATCGAACAGATCGAACGTCGTGCCGCAGACGAAGACAGCAAACTCGCTACGGATACACGCGTGCGCGTCAACCGCGCGCTTGAGCGCCTCAAAGAGGTGGTTGGGGACGCCGCTAAAGAGGAGATCGAGGATCTTTCCAAGAGCGTTTCGCAACTGTCGGCTCAATCAGCATCGCTGGTCGAACGCATCGAAAAGGTAATCTCTGAAGCCGACGAGGAACGGGAGAAGTTCGTCTACCTGGCCGGTGTTGGACTGATGACTGAGTTTATTTTCCATGAGCTCGAACGTGCCGTCGCCCATACAATGGACCTGCTTTCTGCTGGCAGCCTAAGGCAGTCGACTATCGACTCGTTGCGCGAGCAGTTGAAGACTTTGCACAAGCGCATTGCCGCCTTCGACGAGTTGACCGGTGAGAAGAGACAGACGAAGTCAAAGTTCGACCTCGCCTCGCTTGTGGATGAGGTTCTTTCCAATCACGTGAAGGAATTCGAGCGACATGCGATCAAGATCCAATTCGATCGGCCGGACCACCCATTCGTCGTCAACGCCGTGAGAGGCATGATTATCCAAATCCTCGAAAACCTCATAGTCAATGCAGCATATTGGCTAAAGCAGCAAAAGAGCTTCCAGCCTGGTTTTGCGCCGGTGTTGAATATTGTTCTAGATGCGAGCGACAGAACCCTCACCGTGGAAGACAATGGACCCGGAGTAATGGAAGAGCGGAAGGAACGCATCTTTCAGCCCTTCATCACCTCTAAACCTGCCGGGCAAGGCCGCGGCTTGGGACTGTATATTGCGCGGGAACTGGCTGAGTATCACAAGTGGAAACTTGCGATGGACGACGTCGTGGGAAGGATCCGCAAAGGGCGGATTAATATGTTCGTTCTGGACATGGGGTAAGGGCATTGGGGCACGAAAAGCGGATCGCGGCGGCATTCCAGGAAAACCAAATCCAAAGGGTTCTTCTGATCGACGACGTCTACGATATGCCAGTTTTGAATGAGATCTCTGGGGAGCTGCTCGACTATTTTGGCGACATGTCAGGGCTGGATGCATGCCAAGAGGCTGGGATCGGCGATGAGGATCTCACTTCAGCCCAGGACGCTGTGAACGCAGGCAACTTGGAGTCGGACGCACTACAGCAGGTAATGGGTGCTCTCTACCTCAAGTATGTCGAAACTCGGCATGAGCGCTTCGATCCCGGCGGACGTTTCAAGACCCTAAAGGCCGTGTCGCTATCCGTCTTGGATCCGTTGGTCGCACTCTTAGAAGCGTGCGGGGAAAATGTAGAGGTTAAGCGATCGGGCTTGAATGACGGAGAAGAGCAGTTCCGGGATTTTAGCCCCCAGATCGTTTTCTTGGACTTCTATCTTAGTCAAGATGCAGCGGGCGCCAACGTCACCACGGCCGTAAAAAACAAGGCGCGTAAAGCGTCGATTGACCTCCTTGGCAGGCTGCTTCAGACAAAGCCCGCTGAAGAGCCTGCTATTGTCTTGATGTCGTCTGAACCGGTAAAGGACAAGGCCCAACGCTTCCGCCAGGACGTAGAATCGCTTGGGGAGAACGTGATCGCGTTGAGGTTCCGGTTCCTCCAAAAGGGTTGGATCAGTCGCGAAGAAGGCGACCTAAAGATCGAACACGCAGCCGCAGATACCCTCCTGGACACGAGCCAAGGCTATGTGTTTGGGAAGGTCCTGCATAGCGCGTTGAAGGAGTGGAAGGCCGGCGCGAAGAGTGCGCTCGACGCGGTCTTGAAGCAGATGGCAAGCTTGGAGCCGAAGGACATCGCTTATCTGTTCCGATTTCGGCTGGCGACCGAGGGCGAGAAGATGGGTGAGTATCTCGAGTGGCTATTCGGCGAAAATCTCCGCGGCGCTGTCGCTGAGACGGTCGATTGGTCGAGCGAGGCGTTCCGCAGCCTGGACGATGCGAAGCTGAGTAAGGGGATCGAAGGAGCATTTGATGGGCCCTCCATACCAATTGCCCGCTTTTTCCACCGGGTTCGAATCGACGATCGACCTTCTGACCCGACGGCCCGGCGACGTCTGGGCGACATGTTTATCAAGCCCGATGAGAAGCGCGTGCTGGTTGTCATCACACCTGATTGCGATTTGGTCCCTCGCGGCTCTGGGCCGAAAGTGAAGCGCCTTTTGACAATGGACGGCGAACTCCGCTCGTTCGACCAGGACAGCGCTTCAGCAGATCACTTCATCTTCTATAAGAACAAGCCCTTCAGTCTGAAGTGGAATCCAAAGGGGCTGCAGACATTCCCGGTTTCGGGGACCGGATCGCTTGGGAACATTACGGGCGCTGAGTTCATTGGGACGCTTCGACCCCTATATGCATATGAAGCTCAAAGGATTGCGTTGACTGACCTCGGCAGAATGGGGCTCAGCGTTGCGCCGACGATGGGCGTTGATGCCAACGTGACGGCGCACCTCCGCGTCAAGAACGGTCAGGGCACCGAGTTCCAGATCGTTAAGCTTTCAGGTCCCACGACGGCCACCGTGTTGCCGGAGCGTGGTGACGCCTCCAAGGGTCATCGCGTCCTCTTCCGTCGTTCTTACATCCACGGGCTGATTGATAAATTGCGCGGCATCGATCCCGCAACCCTTGTTGCGGAGGATGCGCAAAAACTCGCCGACTTTCTTAAAGAGAAGAACGAGGATCAGCTCTTCAGTGGCTTCCTGATAAAGGGAGCCGCCATCAAAGAGAAGGGACCGCTCTCCACAACGATCTCTATTGCCTCAAAGCCTAACCGTGGGAATGACGCGGCTTGGCTTCAATTCGTGCTGCAGCTCTCGGATGAGGCGATGGAAGATCTCTTGAGCATTGATCCTTCGATGATGCTTTCCGACGAGGCAGCAAAACAAGATGATTGAAAAAGACACCCTAATCTATCAGCAGAGCTGCGAGGAATTTCGTTCGCTCAACGGGTTCTTCTGGCAGATTCCCATCATCATGATGACTCTGAATGGAGGCCTTTGGTACTCCGTGGCTAGTCTCGATCTCAGTACATCCGCTCAACGCGGCGTTCTGTTTTTTGCCGCGTTTGCCAATATTGTAATGGTTGTAGGGCTGTGGCGCATCCGGAGTGTCATGCAAGACCTTCTATCAAATATTCATCAATTCCAGGGGACCAGTCTGCCTGGTCGCTCCAAGATAATACAATTCTTGTTTCAAGCCCTGCTGTTATTTGCCGCCTTAGGCGCATTTGCTGCCGCGATTGAACCAGAAAGCTATTTCATAGGTAGCTCTGCACCCTCCTCGAAAATCGAGCCCTGTGAGACCAACTAAGTGTCCCGGGACAGACCCATATTGGGTACTGAGACCCCCGTGGAATTCTACGACCGCGACGCCGACAAGATCGGAGAACGCTATACCCATGTGCGGTTCGAAGACGTCCAACGAAAAATTCTGGCGTATCTTCCACCTCACGGAAGCAAAATCTTGGACGTTGGCGCTGGCAGCGGTCGAGATGCATATGCTTTGGCCCAACGCGGTTTCGCGGTTACAGCTGTCGAACCCGCAGCTGGTTTGAGAAGATGGGCACAGCATTCAGCCAATTTAGGATTTGTGGAATGGATCGATGACCGCCTGCCAGAGCTGGAGAAGCTGCGGTCGCGAAATTTCAGGTACGACTTTATCTTGTGCTCTGCTGTCCTTATGCACCTCCCTCCCAGTCAGCTCCACTCGAGCATGACGTCGCTTAGGGAAATGCTCGTTCCAGGAGGGATTCTTGCGATATCGGTTAGGAATAGGATAGACAGCGATCCGAGCGGTGTTTTCTATGACCTGTCCGACGAAAACCTGCTCGCTGCCGCGAAGGCGGAAGGTCTCGACCTCATCGAATCTAGCATCGATGCAGACGGGTTCAATCGAAGCGACGTTCGGTGGCGCTCGTTCGTTTTTCGCGATACTGTCGGCCACCGCTAACTTGGTGTCACCTTGGACGACGCGGAGCGGGAGATGTCTTTCGCTGCCGTAGACGTCACAATATTCCCCATGCCCGATATCGTCCCCTGCCCGTCAATTCACGGACGCCAAGTTCTCCGACCAAATTGAGAGCCCCACGCGGCGTGATCCTCGCAGCCTTCGCGACCATGTGCGCGGAAACGATCGGCCGCGACAAGAGCAGATCGATGGCATCTGGAAGGCTGCTCGTGGAGCGCTTGCCGACCGTCCGCCGATCAAGTTGTCGTTTTGCCAGTGTTAGGCGGTCGATCTCCTTCAACCCGGAATTGGCAGCTGCGCTCATCGCATCGAGAAACGCGACAAGCCTCGTCGTCTGATCGCGGGCACGCCGTTGCTCACGTGGAATATCTCGCAGCCCCATGGCATACGCCAACAGGTGCGATCGAACCTTACCCCGCGACCTCAGGAAATCCGAAGTGAGCACCTGCCCAAGCCAATGCTGCCGTTGTAGCGGTTCGAGTTGCTCCCATGCGTCCCAGAGAAGCGCTGCCGCCAGTGTGGCTGGAAACCGCTCGACCTTATTGGCCAGTTCGAGCCACTCGCCGATCCGCTCGCCTTCATCCCAATCCGGATCGCGAATGAGTAGCTCGCCGACATTGAGCTCGGGTTCTCGCTTCGCTGATTGGGCTGGTTCGTTACCAGCGACAAGCCATTTCGTGCGGGCGAGAATCTCGTCAATCTCAGCAAGCTCGGGCAACAGTGCATCGTGATCGACCAAGTCGAGCTCCATCCCCTCCCCTCTCGTCTCGGCAGTTTCGGCCTCCAATGATGACTCTTCTGGAACCCCAGCCAGCGTCATGATCCCCGACCGCGAAACCGCCCATCCAGGATCATTGCGCGACACCCGGCGCCGCGCCCGCACGATGCGGTGCGCGATGACGAGTTCATGGCTCGGCGCGCGAACGTCCATCTGCGCGTCGTGGAGAACCAGATCCTCGAGATGGACGAGTTCGCCGGCGACCCACATACTGGAGATGGACTCGAAGAAATCGGCGCGCTCGATGAAACCCTGCCCGACCTCCGATCGGGCGACGCGCTCATCGAGCCGTGCAAGGGCATCTTCAGCGGCCGCAATCGGCCCCAAGAGGGCCTCAAAGTTCAAATTGCCGATTTCATAAACCATTGATTAACCATAATGAATTGTACGATACGGAAGCTATCATGCTTTTTGTTTCTGTCACACCGGTATTTGTCTGGCATCTCGATTTTCAGTACGCGCTGCGGCGTTCAGAATTGTACAGAGCCCCGCCAATCGATGCTCTGATGGACTAGAGAACCTGTTTCTCCGGGGTTTTCGGCGCGTTTAGTGACTAGAAATGCATTCGAGAGACGTTTACAAACGATCAGTTAGGCGTATCTTCCTTAATTGGATTTCCGACCCTCATTGACCATTCAGACGCTGCAAATGGCCGCTGACACGCAGAATCGATCCTCCAGGCGATCACAGGGACGCCTCATCGGCTATGCGCGTGTGTCCACGGACGAGCAGGCAACGCAGGCCCAGGAGATGGAACTGCGGTCAGCCGGGTGCGAATTGATCGTTGAAGAACACGGTTCCGGCGCTTCCCGCGCCCGCCCTGCGCTTGCAAAGCTTATTCGCGAAATCAAGACCGGCGAAACCCTGGTTGTCGTGCG
>JAGQPS010000031.1:8580-28023 GCA_020426595.1 Planctomycetales bacterium | reverse complement strand
GGTTGACCTTCGCCGGGCTGACCTTCACCGGGCTGACCTTCACCGGGCTGACCTTCACCGGGCTGACCTTCGCCAGGTTGACCTTCGCCGGGCTGACCTTCACCAGGCTGACCACCTTCGTTGTCCAAGGGATTAGGAGGAGTCAGCGATCGGTTGAAGGCGTCGGTTGCCTCGCGAACTCGATGTTGCTCGTTGGCGACTTGATCGAGTGCCGCGAGTCCACGATTACCGGCTTCTCCCGTCGCATCCATCACCTGCCGTTGATCGGCGATGATCCCCTCGAGTTCCTTGATCTTGGCTTCGAGATCCGCGAGCGTCTCGTCGCGATCGGACAGCTTGGCCGATTCGCGCTCTTGGGGTTGTTCCTCGGCGAGGATGTCGTTGATCTCACGCTTCCACCGCTCGAGTCGTTCCATTTCTTCCTGACGAAGTCGCTCATCGTCGAGCGATTCATCAAGCAACATGCGAATCAACAAGCGAATGTCTTGAATCAAGCGAGCCTGCTCGTCCGAGGCTTGCTCGAGGTCGGATTGGTTGAGCAGCCCAGCGATCTCGTTCATCCGCTGCTGAACCAACATCTCCTTCGCTTCCTGCAACGTCTCGATGAGACGATCGGCTCGCTCGGGTTCGGTCTCACGCAGCTTCTCGGCGAGCAGCACGAATCGCTGCTCCACATCGTTGAACATGCGTTCAACACGTTCCTGTCGTACGCCGAGACCGGAGCGACCACCGTCTTGACTCGCCGCCCCTTCGTCTTGAGCCAATGAGACCGGCGCCGCGATCACCATCAAGCAGACGCTTAGCGCGGTGGCCAACCAACCGAGACGACTCGGCCAGCGACGCAAGGCGACGGCGGATCGCCGCGGACGCGGCCCCAGGCCGACGGGCGTCATGGCCGACGCTTGGCGATCTTTGCTGCGGGAATCCTTCATCGGTCTCACTCCTGTGCGGTCAACCTTGGTCGGGCGGGCGAGTCGCAACAACGCGCCTCCGAGTCGCTCAATACCAGGCTGCCCATCAGCCTATGACAGTCGCGGCACATGCCGCTCCTCGAACCAGTCGTATGCGAAGCGACCGAGTCCAGATCGGCGGTCGAAATCCAAGTGCGAAATTCGACACTTAGAGACGATTCGACAAACCGACTTCACGGAGCCTCGGTTCACTGAGCTTCAGCTTACTGGTTGTCTTGTCCCTCGAAAATACTTTGTATGCGGCGTCGACGTTCCGCGTCGGTTTCGTCACGGACTCGTTGCTGGGTCCGTTCGATCTCGCGGAGCAAGTTGATCGCCTCCTGGTAACCCTCGGCTTTCACCATGGCAGCCAGAATCGTTTCCAATTGTTCCGTGACCTCGCGCTGCAACTCGGTTGTTTCGTCCATGCGGACCGCTAGCGGTTCACCGGTGTCGCCGCTGACTCGCGCTGAATCGAGCGACTCATCCACGAACGCCAACTCTTCATCCACCAATTTGCGAATCGGGTCAACAATCTGCCGGCCAATTCGGTCGCGAAGCCGGCCGGACTCCTCATCGAGTCGATTGTTTTCGGCTTCAATCAGCATCGCCTCGAAAGTGTCGGCAATCTGGAGGAGCTGGGTGCCCAGGGCTCTTTGGCGACGACGGACGGTCAACAACATCTCGATCGCGTCGATAGCCGGCGGTTCCGAGGTCATCTCACTCCGACGAATCTCGGCGGCTGCCGCCATGATGTCGGTGAGCATCTCCTCCTGCTCCGTCATCTGACGCTCGAAGACTTCGCGTTGTTCCCGTTCGCGGCGCAATAAATCGGTCCGCAGTTCCGACTCGCTGACGACTCGGAGCAGGAACGTCTTCGACTCTCCGTCGTTGGGCTCGTCCACCTTATTGTCATGGCTGCGAATGGTCAGCAGCAGTGACGCACCTTCGGGAATCTGGAGCGGCTCCAAATCCAACACGGTGTTGAAATCGACCTTCGGGGAAGGCAACAGAGCCGCCGCCTCCTCGATCGTCACTTCGTTTTCCTGTGCGATCGAATCACTCTGGTCACCCTTCCAGGTGTACTGGAGTCGGGCATCAACGATTTGATACTCGTCCTCGATCGCCACCTTCATGGGAACCCGGGCCCGCGGGACCACCAAGCCACCGATTCCATAGGTCGAGGCTCGTACGCGCGGTGCTCGATCCTCGATCAAGCGGATGTTGAAGCTCGGCGGACGACGAGTCGTGAGGCCTTGGCTGTCGACGAAGTCGAAGACGTACTTGCCCTCGATCAGATCGGCCGCGGGAATCTCGACTCGGGCGTGAGTCGGATCGGTCAACTCAAACGGGAAGTTCCGCTCGGTCGAGCGCAGTTCCGCGGTCGCAAGAGGCTTGTTCGCCACACCCTCCACGACAAGCGAACTGCCGAGGGGCAAGTCATAGGGGCTGCGACCACGTTCCAACTCGAACGGAGCGAGACCGGTGTACTCCGGCGGACGGGCGGTCATCGTGATTTGCTCGAATCCCGGTGGCTCGACAAGCCGTACCTGGATCCACTCACTCCGCGCATCCCCGCCGAACACCTGGAACTTGAATTCCGTCACCACGGTGCCAAACGTGTGTTCGAAACGAACATCGCCCTCTTGCTCGAACTTGCGGAGCTTTTGGCGGTAGCGGCTGCCAGCGTCGCGGTAATCAAAGAACACCTCGACATCCTTGTTCTCACTTCGCTCGTCGATGCGCACGACGAGCTTGTGATCCTCGCCCCGCACGACCGGCAAACGGCCCTCGTCATCGAGACCTTCGACGATCAAGTAGGTCTTCTGCGGCCATTGCGAATCGCCCAGCAAGATATTGCGATCGAGCCAAATCTTGAGCGGCTCGACCGTCGCCGAGCCTGCCCCGAGGGCGACCACTCCCGCCATGCCCAGGACGAGCATCGTGATATTGCGTCGTGACTCACCGAGATCGAAGAGTCGTCTCGTATCGACATGCGCGGCCGCGTCACTACCGAGGCGAATGGTCGCCTCGACAAGCGAGGTCGAGAGACCTTTCTGTTGCCAATCCTTCGTGCGCGAGAGTTGCCAGGCGCTGATCAGCGCATTGCGATGATTGTTATCCGCTCGTTCCAATTCCAGACACAGGCCGTCGTCGCTCGTCGAGAGCGACAGTGGCAGCACGAGCCATCGGCGGACCGCCCAAACGAGCGCCACGATGATCAAGCCGAGCATCACGATGCGTTGGCTGCGGTCGAAGCGAAAGGTCCAGTCCAACAACAGGTCGACCGCGACCAAGCCAATCAAAAGCAACAAAATGCGGCCGAGTCCACGAACCCAGACCGCTTGCGACAATTGGCGTCGTAGCTGTTGGATTCGATCGGCGATCGGACGAATCCAATCTTGCGTGGTTGGCATTTGGGCCATATCGATGTCTTTCGTCGAACACTGAGCTCGGGCGTTGTTTGGGTTCGCCACGTGACTCGTTGACCAACGAGCCGCCACGGCGAATTCACGTTCCAAGCCCGCGCTGGGCGGGCCTCTTGGTTCGAGCCGCTACAGCAACTTGAACCACTTCCGTACGGACCATTCCACCGCCAACAGGACGATCGGAAGGAAAAAGGCGAGGAATCGAATCCAAGCCGACAGATCCCAGACCGGCTTCGGTGGCTCGCGCCACTCCACCGTTTCAAAGCTCGTCGACAATTCAGCGATCGCCCGCGGAATCTCGTCCAGTCGGTAATAGGCTCCCCCGGACGCCTCGCAGATCTCTCGCAGCAGCGGTTCGTTGAGCCATGTCGCTCGCGCCTCGGCACTCGGGGCTTCGACTCGGAAGCGAGCCGCTTCGAGCAGCGTCGCGTCATTGACATCCGGAATCCGCACCGACGCCTCGTACCGACCAATCGCCCGAGCTCGCCATGTCGCCACGTACTGGCCAGGCTGACCATCGACCGCGCGATAGGTCAACGGTACGGCGGCACCCGCCTCGTTGATCAACTCTCCCTCGACCTCGGGCAACGTGAGCGGCTCGAACGTCGGGCTCAGCAGCCGGGCGGTCAACTCGACTCGGTCACCCAATTCGTATAGTTCTCGATCGGGATCGACCGTACCGCGTTTCAAACCTTGAATCGATCGAGCATCGGTCAGGTAGCTTACGACCTGCACCCAGAAGCGATCGTAGAACTCCGCTTGCACGCCGACGCTGCGCCAGCGCCATGTGCCTGGGAAGCCGATGTACAACGTGTTTCCAGCGCCGAACCGACCCGCCACCATTAGCGGGCGCCGGCTCTCCCCATCCAAACTGAGCGTTTGGTCTTGGTGTTCCAGCAGGACCTTGGCGGTCGGCTTGGCCGCGATGGCTGGGAAGCTCCAATACGTTCCCGGCATCGCATTCCAAATCCGCTGATTCTCAGGTCGCTCGGCCGCGAAGCTCATCACGGGATGATCGAGGTTGGCGTCAACGACTTCGCTCGACGGGACGCCGGACGAGACTTGCAAGAGAGTGCTCAGCGCCGCGTCGGCACCCGACTCCAGTCGGACCGGCAGCAGATTGCGAATCTTGGCCGTCCGGTTGAGTCCAATGAACTCGGCGGTGTACTTGGGACCCGCCATGAACAAGAGACCGCCAGCCTTTCGCTCGACGAACTGCGAGAGCGCCTCCATCCACGCATCATCGAACTCATCCGGGTTCGGATCGATCATCAAGATTGCGTTGTACTGCGCGAGCTGCTCGAAACGTCGGGGGAGCGTCGTGATCGGTTCGTTGCCTTCCTGGCGACGTTCGGGAGCCAACGACTGAAGCCAGCAGCTCAGCGCGATGCCGGGATCACGCTCGAACAACTTGCGGAGGTTTTGATATTCCCAGGTGGGGCCTCCCGCGATGATCAGCACCTTGAGCCGTTCGGTAGAGACGACCAGCGGAGTGGATTCCTGCAGATTGTCGTTCGGATCCTGTTCGCCATCGACAGCCGCGATGCGGACCTCGAATCGATAGCGGCCCGAGTCGGTGATGCGTTGCGAGAAACGTTCGCGCGACAGAAACGCGGCGTCCTCGACGACGACATCCTTCGACTCAACCAACAAGGGCTCGCCCGCCTCGCCTTCTTCGTCGAGCGGAACGCGGTAGAGCTCGACGCGCAAGGTCGCTCCCGCCATTTCGGTAGCCGAGACCACGGCATCCACCGCGAACGGCTCATTGGGGCGAGCCTGATCGAGGACCGCCACGTCCCGGACCGCCGCGTTGCGTGGCCGAGCCGGATCACCGAGGCCGAACGCATAGATCGGAATACCGAGTTCGGCGGCGCGTTGGGCCAGCTCGACCGGCTTACTCCCACCAGTATGTTGGCCATCCGTAACCAGATAGATGGCTCGCAGTTGGTTAACACCCAGCGCCGATTGCACGGCGGTGGAAAGATCGGACGAGGTGCCGGTCGCGGTCCAACCGGTCAGGATCTCGGATAGGTCGTTGGCGGCGAGGTCCGTGGTGGGATCGCCCGCGCCATCGGTGTTGTCGGTGCCCGGCTCGGTCCCAGAGTCCGTCCCATCCGCCGTTCCACCGAACTGCTCTTGATCCGCATGCGACGCGAGCGTGGCGACCGAATTCACTTCGCCACCGAACGTCATGATGCGAACGTTGGCCTTGTCCCGCAGTTGCTCAGGCAGCGCCTTTTGGCCTTCGAACCAACGCCGCATCACTTGCATGCGAGTCAAACCGGCCGCGCGGAATTCCTCGAGAGTCAGACCGAGCGCGTCGGCCACGGGTTTCGCGACCGCGTCATCCTGCCACGCATCCTGGGTCTCCATCGATTGGGAAAGATCGCCCATCACGGCGACCGTCGGATAGCGACGAATCGTGCGGTAGTCGGTTTGCACGGGATCCAGCAGCAGCGCGACGAGCAAGCCAAGCACGATGACTCGCAGAGTCAGTAGGCCCCAACGGATCACGCTAGGAAGCTGACCGGCCTCGCGTCGATAGCTCCAGATCACATACGCGGCGAGCGCGACCATCAAACCGATCGCGACGAAGGCTTGCCAGGATTCCGGCATACCTCGCCACTCGATTCGAGACGAGCCGTCCGCGGCTTGTGCGACCAATTCGATCATGTTGCGTATTCCATGTTGCTATGGGTCGCGGAGTTCGTCACTCTCGCGCCCAGTAACGCGTTCGTCCCGTAAGACGATCGGCGATTAAAAGTAAGCCAATGTGATTGCCGGACCATGTTCACGCACGGCCCAGACCTCTTGACCATCTCGGTCGAGAGCTACCACTCCTTGCGAATAAGCCACCACCGTCAAACCCTCCGCGGTTCGGACGGCGGCTCGAGCTTGAGGCAGGTTACTGCGTCGAAAGACGGTACGATTCTCGGCATCGATCTCGCACACGTTCGCGTTGAGGCTCGAGGTCGCCAAGATCGTGCCACCGTCGAGGCGGCTAACGCCCGAGATGAAACTCACGGGGAGCGATTCAATCGGAGCCCCGTTCAAGGACCAGCGCTGCAAGCGACCCGATAAACGAACGGCGACCAAGAACGACTCCCGATCCCACGGACAAACCGCATCGACCGATTCGCCCGACGTTTCGAACAACTCCATCTGCCGTCCGCGGTCGCGAAAGATGGCGATCTTGCCCGGTAGTCCATCCAGGGCAACGCACAATTCGCCGGAATCTCCGGCGGCGACCCCACGCGGATAAGCCGGAAGTACCCACTGACCCGCTATTTCGCCCGTGACACTGATGCGTTCGAGACGATTGGGATTCGTTCTCGCTACCCAGCGGTCTCCGTCGGCGTCGGCGGCGACCGCCACCATGTTCTCCAATTCGTGTCGTCGAACCGGTTCACCATTGCTCGTGAGTTCGAGCACCAAGCCGTTGTTGGGAAAGCCGACGAGCAGGCGATCGAATCGGACCAAGGGGCTCGGCTGGAATTCCCTCCACGAAATCTCTCGGTCATTGGCGCGAAGTTCAAGGAACCAAGGGTTGAGGCCCTCGTTTCGCTCGTCCGGCCCAGCCAAGACGTCGACCGCGATGCGTTCCCCCGTTGCTTGTTCCAGCGCTCGCAGGACTCGCAGCCGGCTGGAGGGCTCTTGCCACTCCCGCACCGCGTCCACCACCAGATCGATCGCCGGGTCGTAATGAACTTGTAGAAGTCGTTCCAACGCGCCAGCGCGAAGCTCCTCGCTGAATCGGGCCTGTCCCGAGAGACTCACGAGTCGGTCGGTCGCTTGAGCCGTGCTTACGGGATCGAGCCAGGCGAGGCCGAGGAGAATTCGTCCCTCGTCCTCGGCGCCGAGCATGTGCAACGAGGCGTCGCGGCGTCCAGGCCCTGGAGCGAGTGAAGCGGCGAACTGACGCCGTTCCACGGTCGTCGGTAAACTCAACAACAGTCGGCCCCAACCACGCGAAGTCGCCGCCGTCCACTCGTCTGGCAGTTGCTCGGCCAGGTCCATGACGAGTCCTCGTCGGCGACGGAACTCGTTCCGATCGATCCATTCCAGGTCGTTCACGGTCGGCTGGGAAGCGACCAGCCCCAACACTTGCATCGCGGCGCCGGCGCGGGCCGGATCAATCTGCACCACATCGAGATACTGCAGCGAGCTCACTGACTCTCGGAATTCCGCGTCACGCGGTTCCGGTTGGGTGTTCCATTGTTCAAAGGCCTGCCGCACCAGTTCCTCGACGTATTCTTCCTGCCCCGTTTCCAAGGCCAGCATGGCTCGTTCCCAGGTGGCACGGGCATCGCCCGCTTCGCTCTGTTGCTCGAGACTTTCGAGCTGCGGGCTAGCTGGAACAAGCGTCATCAAACGACCGGCGACCAGGGTCCAAAGGCGAGTGCCATCGCAGTACAGATTGCCGAGCGTGCGGTCACCCAGACCACGCACGCCAACTTGGGCCACCTTCCGAGAGCGCGTACCGGGGATCGCATCGAAAGAGTAGTGGACGACCGAACCTTGCACCGGAACGTAGATGCCCGCGTCGGTCAAACAACCGCGTCCCATCGACTCGCCGGTGAATTGCTCACGCCACACGAGCTTGCCTTGACCCTGCAGGTCGTAGCACAGGATCGATTCACGGCCGGCCGAATAGAGATACCGTCCGCGCACGCCCAGCAAGTAATCCATTTCATCCGTGAACGGATTTCGCGGAGCGGTCCAGACGAACTCACCATTGGTGCGATCGAACGCGACGAGGCGATCGGAATCACTCGCGGCGACGACGATCACGCCTTGGAAGGGGAGCACGACGTCCTCCGACCAACCGTTGAAGCTTGTCGCGACGGGCATCTGCCCGCCAAATGGATTGTTGTTGTTCTGCGTGCGACGAACCGTCGGGTCTCTCTCATAACGCCGAGCGAAACGGACTCGCCCGTCGGCCGCATTGATCGCGAACAGTAGCCCCATGCCACAAGTGACATAGAGGTCCTGGCCCTCCACCGCGATATGGATGGGCGAGAAAATCGGAGCGCCATCGGGGGGCGCGTCGCAGAGCGGAGTTCGCCAGACGGTGTTTCCCGTGAGCGGTGAGATCGCCTGGAGGTGCATCGACCCCGAGTCGGTCAACGGGAGGACGAGCAAGTCGCCCGCGACAACCGGACCGCCCATGTAGCCAACACTGTTGGAGATGAGACCAGGAGAGCCTCGTTCCGGGAGAACTGGCAAGCCATCCGGACCGATTCCATCGACGACTTGGTTGGTCGTGGTCGTTGGAGCCTGAGGCACGATGGCCGGAGCCTCGTTCGGGCCACCGAGGTCCACTTCCCGCGGTACTTCCGTGGCCGGCACTGTTGGATCAGGGGCTAGTTCCGGCACGGCCAAACCACCCATGCCTTCATACTCGCCAGCGCCCGTTAACGCGGAGTCTCGGGCGGCTCGAGTCCAGAGCAATCGGCCCGTGCCAACGTCGTAGGCGGTGAGCCAATTGGTGCGCGAGCGACGTATCGCTTGAGCTCCACCAAAGAACTGATTGTTGCCACGATTGTTCGCCGATGGCTCGGAGCCCTCGCGGCTATAAGGTTGCCCCTCGACGACGTACGCGGTGCCGCCGACCACGGTCATCGATTGGTGAATCGTGTCTCCGAACAGGAACAGTTCGGTCGGATGAGTCGGGTTCGAACCGTTACCCTGTTGGTTGCCGTACATCGCCAAGTTCACACGCTGCGAGATACTCGCATCGTCGACCAGATACATGTTGTACCAAAGCGATTCCCAGCCGAGCGAAATCTGTCCGGCGTCGTTCGCCCGGTAGTAAATCGGCGCTCGCGCCGACTTGATCAGGATGCCGTCCGGTCCAAGCACGGCTCGTTGAGCGGGCAACCAACCGTGCACCTGGGCGCGTTGCAGCGCGTCCGAGATCGGAGCGGTTGGTTCCTGAATCTGGTTGCCACCAAACTGGCTCAGCGCCGCCCGCAACGAGGCCGACGAGACGCTGCTGTCGAGCTCGACCGAATCGGCGACGATCAAGTCCCCTTCGAGGTAGTTGGTAGGGAGGCTCGGCATCGCTCCATTGCGGCGCGAATTGCCGAACGGCATGCCCCAACGAAGGTCCGCGCTGACTCGGTCACCCGTGTTGAGATCGCGACTGATGAAACGCGATACCGCCTCGAGTTTTTCTGGAGCGACCGAGGGGCGAGCGGAAACCGCTTGCTCGAACGCGGCCTGGGACTGTCGCATGTCACCCAAAGCCGCCCAGCCGACGGCGAGCCGCAAGTGCAAGTCGCCCGCGGGAACATCGGGATCAGGATGTCGACGTACGATCTTCTCGAGCAATCGAGTCGCGGCGACGTAATCGAAGCGGTCGAGCAGATAGCCGGAAAGTTCAAACGCCGCTTGATCACCGAGACTACTCATGAAGTGACGTTCAACGACCGCGGACAGCGCTGCTTCTCGGCCAAGTCGATCGCTTTGAGCCAACAGCGCGGTCGCCTCGCCATCGGCGACGATGCGATAAGCGGCGATTCCCTCGGCGGGCAACTTGGAGATCGCGATCTCGACTCGATCGGCCAGCGGCACGTAGGTTTCCGCGTCGGCGGTCGTGAGGGACGAGCCGCCTTCCTCGAGTACGCGAGTCCACAACACCGTCGCGTTGCGGAAACTGGACTCGGCGGCGAACAACTCGGCTCGTCGGAGCAATTCCTCCAACTCGGGACGCACCATCACGATCGCGCCGTCGGCGTATCGCTCTTCGTTGCTCTTTCGGATCGCGTCCGCCTCGTCGGTGGTCTCCGCGACGGCACCGGTAACGACGTCCTCGTTGGACAAACCGGCCGAGAATGTCACCTCGGGCCGCGATGGTCCGATCAGCCACGCCGCCAGCAAGGTCAATAGTGCCAGGCCCGCAAGAAACGAGGGCAGCCCGACTCCAGCGGCTCCCAGGAACGACAGCCCACCGGATCGGCGCGCAGCTCGGACGTCGGAGCGACTAGATACGCTCAAGCTCGTGCGTGCCGGAGGTCTGCTCATGATTCCTTCCTTCTTCCTGGGGCTTTACCGATCCCATCCGGATCGGCGGACGTCCTTCCGTCGGTCAAATTCTATTGGCGACCGCGGAACCATCGTGCGAGCGATTGTTCTCCCACGAGCACGATGATCAGACCAACGATGATCCACTTCCAATACTCTTGGTTGCCACCACTGACCGACTCGCTGCCAAGCCGGTCGAGGGCGACGACGCCGATCGTCTCGCCGAAGAGTCCGCGACGTGCCTCGTCGAGATCGATGCGAGTCAAGCGAGCTTCGCTGGGGTCGACGTTCGCGGCGAAGAGCCGTTCGATCGGTTCGCCATCGGTCGATTGCAACTGCAAGCGATAGAAGCCCGAGTTGCTCGTGTTGAGAAACTCGAACCGCCAGCGCCGCGGGGAATCGCCGGCGCCCGTGGGAGTCTCGGTCGACTCGCTATTCTCAGGTGCCGTGGCCTCGCCGGTATCGGGCGGGCCTTCCTCGCCATCCGTGGTCTCGGCGGCGGCATCATTCGTCTCGGTAAGTTCCTCGATCGAGACGCTTCGGGCGACGAGGTCATGTCGCTCATCGGTCGGATCGACCAGCGTGCCTTGCCCTTGAACGAGCGCGAGATCGACCGTCTCGAACAAGGCTCCGCCCACGACCACGTCGCGAGGATAAAGCGTGGCATTCGCCAGGTAGCGAGACATGTCATGATTGACGACGAGGCTCGTGCCGCCGACGGGCCAGTTGGTCCAATCAAAGTCCGCCGGGAAGCAGAACGAAATAACGTGGCCTCGTCCAACTTTTCGCTCGGCGATGGCGACCGATGAATCGGCGTCATCGAGTCGAGCCAAGACGGTTACGTCGGGCGTTGGAGTTTCCGCGGTGCGCGAACGCCAGTAATTGAAGAGCTTGGTCATGTCGATCAGCGCTTCATCGGCTCCCTGGAAGAACCGCAGAACCTGGTGCGTCTCCTCGATGATCTCGAGCGTCGCCCAGCTATTGCGTTCCGAATCACCCTGGATGTCGATCAGTCCGAATGGACTCAAGGGTGCCGCCTCGGCGAAGAACTGTTCGTTGAATCGGTCGCCGCGGGTGCGGTCACCCGGATAGATCACCAGACCACCTCCGAGCCGAACCCACTGGGTCAGTTCCTCGAGGCCAGTGGGCGAGAGCTGATCAACATTGCAGAGGTAGATGATCTGGTACCGTGACAGCGGGACCGTGTCGAATTCGGTGTAGGCGATCGTGTCGACGATAAAGCCCGACGGGGTGTCACCGCCCGGAGCGAGTGACCAGCGGAGCGGAAGCGTCTCGCTGCGATATTGATCGTTCGATGAATCGGGATCACCGTCGACAATCAACACCGGAACACCTCGCACGACTCGCGCGGCGTAGTAGCCCGTACTGTCTTGCTCGATGACATCCAGCGTCGGGTCTTCCGGCGTCACGGTCGCTCGGACCGAAACACTTTGCTCGATGTCCGCGTTGATCAGGTCGAGCCGATTGCCTTGTTCATCGAGAGCTTCCCAATCGTCCTCGTCACCGAGGTCGCGAACCGGAAAGGTCACGGGGAACCCGATTTCACGAGTCTCGAAAGCGGGGAGCACATCGATCGTGTCCTCGAGCGGCAGGCCCTCGCCGACGTACAGTTGGACCCGCACGTTCTTGGCTTCGGATCCGCCATGGTTGCGGATGCGGACGTCGAAGCGCGTCGGCACGCCCTCGATCGGTGGCTCGGCCGGTTGAATCGACTCCACGGTCAAGTTCGCCGACGAACCGACCCCCATGTCGACGACGAAACAGCCGGCGACCTTCTCGGCGATTCCCTGCAGGATCTGGTGGGGCAAGGCCGCTTCGGTCGATTCCTCGGTGGCCTCCCAGTCACGCTCCATCATGTCGCTGAGGACGTAGACGACTCGATTGACATCTTGTCGCGGTTCGCCCACGTACCGATCCACTTCTTGCAGCGCCGGTCCCAGTTCAATGGCTAGGTCGGTGGGACGCAATTCGTTGATGAGGTCGACCCATTCCGTCACGCTCTCGGCGGTGATCGGCTTGGCCGCGGCGACCGGCTCGTTCGGACGAGACGCGAGCAACAAGGTCATGCGGTCGTCCTTGTCGTCGACCGACAACTCCTCGACCATGGAAACCAGCTGTTCCCGCGCGAGCTCGAAGGCCGAACGATTGCCGGTCAAGGCACGCGTGCTGAGACTGTCGTCGAGCACGACGATTCGCTCGAACTGCTGCGTGTCGAAGAACATCGCGCCGAAGTTGGACGACAGGAAGGGACGCGCGATCATCGCTCCGATCAGCAGCATCGTGAGGCAGCGGAGGAGGAGCAGGATCAGATGCTCCACCCGTACGCGGCGACGATTCTTTTGCTCGGCATCGAGCAGGAAATCCATGGCCGCCCAGTCGACTTCCTTGAAGCGTCGTCGGTTGAGCAGGTGAATGATGATCGGTACCGAAATGGCGGCGGCGCCAGCCAGCAGCATCTCGGGGTGCATCAAGATGTTGGACAGAAAACCCATCGTCCTCTTTCCCTGCCTCCCAACGGTCCATGGCGATCGGTCGTGGGAGGCTATCGATGTGGTCGGCATGGGAGCCGACGGGAGTGTTCGTCAAGTTGTGTGGGGGACCACCGTGCATGGGACGCCGGTTCGGGGCCAGTCATCCCGGCTCGATTAGCGGCGAGCCCGTTTGCGAACCTTCAAGCGGAAGGACAGGTACCGAGCCAATACGGCGTCGAGCGGTTCCGACGTATTGACCAGAACGTGGTCGATGCCCAGACCGGCGCAAGCCGACTTGGTGCGTTCCATGAACGCCTCGACCGCCTCGATGTACGCCTTGCGCAGCGACCGAGGCTCCGTGTAGAGTTGAACGTCCTGCTCCATTCCCTTGAACAACGTGTTGTCGTCGAAGGGAAACTTGATCTCGTCGTCGTGCATCACGTGGAACACGATCACTTCGTGTCCGCGATGCCGTAGCCGCTGGAGTGACTCCACCAAGGTCGGCGTGTCGACGAACAAGTCGGAGAAGATGGCGACGAGTCCCCTTTGCCGCAGTTGGCCCGCGACTTCACGGAAAACGTCACCGACATCCGTCACTTGACTTGGTTTGGTTTCCTCCAGCACGTGCATCAATTGACGGATGTGGTTCTGGCCACCCGCCGGTCGCAACTGCGATTCGATTTTGTTGCCGAAGGTCAGTAGCCCAACGCTGTCTTGTTGCTGCTGGAGCAGAAAAGCCAAGCTGGCCGCCGCGGTCGCCGCGTGATCGAACTTGCTCCACTGCTTGACGCTGCCGTAGTCCATTGACTTGCTGCAATCGACCACCATCAAGCAGCGGAGGTTGGTTTCTTCCTCGTATTCCTTGATGTAGAGCCGATCGGTCTTCGACCAGACCTTCCAATCGATGTGGCGGATGTCGTCACCCGGCACGTATTCCCGGTGCGCCGCGAATTCAACGGCGAAGCCGTGGTACGGGCTCTGGTGCTGCCCCGTCAAGAAACCCTCGACGACCAGACGAGCACGAACGTCCAAACGCTTGATGCGATCAAGCGTGCGGGGGTCGAAATGGCGAGGGAGCGAATCGGATGCCATGCGAGTCTCTCGGTAGGTGGCTTAGACGAGCGACATGTCGGGCTCTGGGATTCGGAGTAACGGGGAGCTGATTCGTGACCTTGCTCGAGCCGGCAAGCAAGGGATGAACCGCGACAACTCAAGTCAAGGCTCGAGGCTCGGTTGCACGTTGCTTTCGCGAGCGAGTCTTGCGTCAATCCGAATGCCGGGAACTCCTCCTGGCTCATCGAGTCTTCGCGAAGGGACGGAAGCGGAAAGGGTTCCGCTCCCGTCCAAACTTGGCGATCACGGCACGAGCCCCGACCGTTAGGCGAGGGCGGTGGCGAGTTGCGGCGCGATCTCGTCGCCCGAACTCCGCTCCGGCACGTCGGTGACCAACTGATCGATGACTCGATCGCTGTTGATACCGCGACTCTCGGCATTGAAGTTCGTAATGACTCGATGGCGGAGGACGGGGCGAGCGACACTACGCACGTCATCGATCGTGACGAAGTAGCGACCGTCGAGCATCGCGCGAGCCTTGGCACCGAGCAATAGATACTGCACGCCGCGTGGGCCGGCTCCCCACGCCACGTTCTCCTTGACGAAGGCGGAATCGGATTCGCCTTGCACGCGCGTGGCTCGGACGAGACGCAGGGCATAGTGAATGACGTAGGGGCTGACGGGAACGCGACGAACGAGTCGTTGGAGGCGAAGAATCTCCTCGCCACCCAAGACCGGTTCGAGCGTCACGTCACGGTCGGCCGTCGTCGACTCGGCGATCAAGAACTCCTCGTCGTAGCTGGGATAGTCGACGAAGATCTTGAACATGAATCGGTCTTGCTGAGCCTCGGGTAGGGTGTAGGTACCCTCTTGCTCGATCGGGTTTTGCGTGGCCAGCACGAAGAAGGGACCCGGCAGCTTGTGCCGCGTTCCACCGATCGTGACTTGGCGTTCCTGCATCGCCTCGAGCAACGCGGCTTGGGTCTTGGGAGGCGTTCGGTTGATTTCGTCCGCCAGCACGATATTGCGGAAGATCGGGCCTTGCAGGAAGCGGAATGTTCGCTCGCCCGAGGCTCGGTCGTCTTGAATGACTTCCGTACCGGTGATGTCCGACGGCATCAGGTCGGGAGTGAACTGGATACGAGCGAAGTCAAGAGCCAGGGCTCGCGCCAGGCTGCTGACCATCAACGTCTTGGCTAGGCCAGGAACACCTTCGAGCAAGCAGTGGCCCTGGGCGAAGATCGCCACGAGCAAATGCTCGATGACGTCCGACTGTCCCACAATGATCTTGCCGAGCTCGTTTCGGAGACGATCGTGAGCACCCTTGAGTTGCTCGATCGAATGACGATCCTCGTCGGACAAGTTCACGGCATCCGAAGGTTGACCCGCGTTACTCACCATGCTTGTGTGCCTCTGATGCGGTCGATGATGTGAATTGAAATGATGTCAGCTGCAAGTACGTTGTTCGAATAACGCTCCCACTGACTCGACGGAGCTTAGCCAACGCGATCGCCAGATCTCTCGATTCGACACCGCAACCTGTTATTCGATGAATCTCGTTACGCCGCCCAAAGTCATCCGCGGACTGCCTGTCATCCGCGGACTCGCTGTGTGGTTCGCGAACTGGCCGTGATCGGCCGACTCGCTCTTTGTCTAACGAATCCAGCGTGATCAGTGACCTCGTGTTTCACCTCGAGGCCGCACGGACCAACTTCAAGGCGAGCACGTTCCCGCGAAGTCACTCACCGATTCCCGCGCGGCCGATTCGACGGCGGGCATTGGGATGACGTCGCGACGATGGGCTTCTCCAAACAACTGACGGTCTCGGCGTACGTTCGACGACGGTGAACGAGTCACCAAGCGACTCGAGGGATTCCATCACGAAACCGCCGGGACCGGCGGGGTCGGGCCGAGCCGCAACCCCGCAGTTTTACAGACTAATCCTCCCCCCAAGGCGTCACAAGTAGCGCAGCTTATTCTCGTTACGTTACCGCGACAAAGCCGCATCCTGCCCGGTTTTGTTCTAGACGCCAGCAATTGGTACAAGTTCCCTGGCGGTCGTCTTGGACGAGTGACAATCGAGTCGATGGATGAAGATGCCATCGACTTTTCCAGTCTGATCTTGGGGCCTCGTCGCCGGACCGAGCCGGCGAGCATCAAGGTCATGCCCAGGAAAAGCAGTCGCCTACGGACGCAATGCGGCCGTAGGCGTGGGGGGGCGATTCTGGTGGCTAATGTTGCCTGGTCCCATTATGCTAGGCGAGCGAAACGTTAGACTCGCGGGTCAGCAGGCCGCGAACGCGATCGTTCCCGATGGCCAGTTCTCGGCTCATCAAGCTGGGCTAGTTCCGATAAGCTGGGTTTGTTGCGTTTCGCCGCAGAGCGTTACTCGAGTTCAAGAGTGTTGCACGATGTGTCTTGCCACGGTCAAAAGGCGACTTTCTCAATCCGCCAGGATTTGGCGTGGTTGGATGGTCGTGTTGGCCGTGTTCGGTCTCGGCTTTTCTCCATTCGCTCCGGAATGCGCGGCGGCCTTTGGCATCGCGACGCAGCGGTCTGAGTCTCGGGCATCCTCCGAGGATGCTGAAACGGATGGCGAGAGCGGGGAGAATGACGAAGAATCGAGAGTTGCCAATGGTCGCGACGAGTTCCATAGTCGGTGCCGCCGGCGTCAAGGGAATTTGCTGGTGCCCATCGACCTGCTCCAACTCAAATCTCCTCGCTTGGCTCGCATGGAACATCAACACGTGATGCGGGCCGCCGCGTTACCAGATTCTGGCCATCGATGGGCCAATCTTCTTTCCGCTCCTCTGCGGGCATGATTCGGATCGTGCGAACCGGGGTGATTCCCGGCTTCCCGAGGTCTTAGTGGCCTCGGTCAAGGTGGCTGTCTCGTGGCGAGACGGTCCCAATCCCGACCGATTCGTCAGGCGGATGAGGTGAGACCAAGCGTCTCTCCTTCCATCGTGCCTTGATCATCATCTGCCTCCCAATCGCTCTGCCTAACGGCCGGTTCATTCAGCGAGCCATCCCTGGGGATCACTCCCTTTCAAGTTGGGAGTTCGTTGAACGTGAGCCTGACGCCGCGGTTACGAGCTTACGTCAAGGTGTTTCCATGTCTTCGTTCATTGCCTCGTCGTCTCGCAAGGATCGGCTTAGCTCGGTTGCACACACGTGCTTTTGGACGTCCGTAGGACTCTTGCTCTTCGGGACTGCGTGTTACCTCGCATCGCTCGCCGGCTGGCCCACGACCGGCTTGTCCTACCTGGGTTGGATATCCGCGCCCTATGCCGTCGGATGGGTCGTGACTCGGTTTTTGTCGGAGTCGGAACGGTAGTTGTCAACGGAAAGCGTTGCACGAGACGCCATGTCGCGTCTCCGAGAAAGTTCCGGTTGATCATTGGTTCCTACGACGAGCCGTTGGGGCTTGCTCCTATCGAGACGGCCCCAGCGTTGGCTTGGTATTAAGCAGGTTGGGCGATCATGGCTAAGGAACAGCCTCTGGAAAGCCGTGGCGGCGGCGTGATTCAGAATCTCTTGGCGGGACTCGTGGTGTACGTCGTCGCGTTGCCGCTTTGTCTTGGCGTGGCGATGGCATCCGACGCGCCGATAGCGTCCGGTTTGATCGCGGGTGCCATCGGCGGTTTAGTCGTAGGGTTGCTGAGTGGTTCGACGTCGAGCGTTTCCGGCCCTGCGGCAGGGTTGACGGCGGTGGTGGCCGTGTCCATCGCCAAGCTTGGATCATTCGAGGCCTTTTTGCTGGCCGTTGTCATCGGTGGTTGTCTGCAGTTGTTGATGGGTGTCTTCCGCCTGGGGTTCATCGCGGAGTTCTTTCCGAACTGCGTGATTCGCGGGTTGTTGGCCGCGATTGGCGTGCTGTTGATTCTTAAGCAGCTGCCTCACTTGTTTGGCCATGACAAGGATCCCGAAGGGGAGATGTCGCTGTTTCAGCCGGATGGCGAAACAACATTCTCGGAGCTCATCGAACTGGCTGCCCACGTCCATCCAGGCGCGGCCCTGATCGGGCTCTGCTCCCTGGCCTTCTTGTTCGTGTGGGACTCGGTGCCGCGGCTAAAGCGATCGATGGTGCCAGCTCCGCTGCTCGTTGTGATTGGTGGAGTGATCGCGGCGTCGCTCATGACGCGCGGAGGCGAGTCTTGGTTGATTGCCGGGGATCATCTGGTCAACGTGCCGGCCGCGAACTCCTGGGAGGGATTTCAACAGCTCTTCCATTTTCCGGCCTGGCGTGAGATTGGAAACTCGACCGTCTGGAGCGTTGGTTTGACCATCGCCATCGTGGCCACGCTCGAATCCTTGCTCAACCTCGAGGCGGTCGACAAGCTCGATCCCAAGAAGCGATCCTCGCCACCCAATCGTGAGCTGCTGGCGCAAGGGACCGGCAACCTACTCGCCGGGTTGATTGGCGGCATTCCGGTGACGAGTGTCATTGTACGTTCGAGCGCGAATCTCAATGCCGGCGCGACTTCCAAGGGCTCGACGGTATTTCACGGGGTGTTGTTGGTGGCGACCGTCGTCACGATCCCTTCGGTGTTGAACATGATCCCGCTGTCGGCCCTGGCCGCCATCCTTCTACACATTGGTGTCAAGCTCGCGAGCCCAGCCCTTCTGAAACGCATGTGGCAGGGTGGTTGGTCACAGTTCGTACCGTTTGTTGTCACGGTCGCGGCGATCGTGGCCACCGACTTATTGATTGGCGTGGCCATCGGCCTCACGGTGGCGTTGCTGTTTATTCTCAGGCAAAGTTCCGTGTCTTCGGTCCGCGTGGTCCGTGAACAGCATCTTGGTGGCGATGTCTACCGAGTCGTGCTGGCCGACCAGGTGACCTTCCTGAATCGTGCCTCGATCGCACGGACCCTATCGTCGATTCCAGACGGTTCGCAGGTTCTGATCGACGCGAGGACCACCGACTACATCGATCCCGACGTCGCCGCGCTCATCGAGGAGTTTCAAGTTGAAACGTCTAAGACTCGCGAACTCAACATCAGCACGGTGGGCTTTTGCCAACGCTACGACATTCCCGATTTGATTTCCTACGTCGACTTCTCGAGCCGTGATCTGCAGCAGCGCATGACACCCGATCAGGTCCTCGAGGTCTTGCGTGAAGGGAATCGGCGATTTCGATCTGGGCGTCGACTCACGCGTGATCTGGTGAGGCAAGTGGATGCGACGGCTCATGGCCAGTTTCCGATCGCCGCCGTGCTTGGCTGCATCGACTCGCGGACACCTACCGAACTGATTTTTGATGTCGGGATGGGAGACATCTTCACCGTACGCATCGCGGGAAACGTGTCCCGCAACAAGGTCATGGGAAGTCTCGAATATGCCACGGCCGTCGCTGGGGCGAAATTGATCGTGGTGATGGGGCACACCCGCTGCGGCGCGGTGACCGCGGCGGTCGACCTTTACAACGCTCATAAATCGGCTTGCGAGGCAACGGGTTGCGACCATCTTGACGCGATCCTGGAAGAGGTT
>JAGQPS010000031.1:0-8481 GCA_020426595.1 Planctomycetales bacterium | reverse complement strand
CAGCGGTCGATCGAACCAGATTGGGTTAGGAACTGGGACGAGCTGGGCGAGTTCGAACGCCAAAGGCTTGTCGACCAGGTTGCCGAGGCGAATGTGGTTCGAGTCGTCAAGACGTTGACCGAAGAGAGCACCGCGTTATGCGCGCTGGTCGAATCCGGCAAGGTGCGCATTGTCGGAGCCGTCTATGACGTTGGCTCGGGACTTGTCAGGTTTCTCGACACTCCTAGCGTTCCTATCGACGACATCAGTCCCGAGTCGGGATCCAACCAAGGAATGATCGAACCGAGCTTGGCCTGACCCGCGCGCACGCGGTCGGGAATGCCGGAAAATGAGAGTCCGCCTGTTCGATATCCAGCGAGAGTGAAGGCGGTATCCAATCATTGAGTCTGCAAGGATTGCGGGCGAGTCGACGAAATGGCACGTTCGCGACTCGACGGAGACACTTTCGAGGCGGACGTGCCGCGGAGTCCAAGACTCTCCAGAGGGGGCGTTTGCATTCCGGCGGATCTTGCAGGCCGAGACCAGATGGCCGGCTATTCACGACGTAGTTTTGGCGATGCGACGATTGTAGATAGAGCAGACCACCTTGGACGATCATCGAATGGCCAGTTCGCCGTCAACGAGTCAAAGCCGCGGGGGAAACGCCCCGGCGGGGCCGGGAGAAGCTTCGGCTCCAAGCATCGGCGACTCGTTGGCTCACGGCATGATGATCGCCTTGATCCTGGCCGTATTCCAACGGCTTAGCGGTGTTGTTCGAAGTTTCATCCTGTGCGGCGTCCTTGATGACGAGCAGCTGGGACTTTGGTCGCTCGCCCAAAGCATCATCTTCTCGTTGGCTCCCCTTTCGGTACTCGGCACCACGAGCACGCTTCGTCGGTACGTCGAGCACTATCGCCTGCGCGGCGAGCTCGGCGGTTTTCTGCGCGTGACGCTGGGAACCGCCGCCTCGCTGACTCTCGTTGGCGCGGTCGTGCTCATGATCGCCGCGCCGGTCTGGTCCCGAGTCTTCTTTCGGGAAGCCGGATTGGAATGGCTCGTGATCTGGATGGCGGTCGGAACGGTCGCCATCGTGATGTTCAATACGTTGCAGGATCTCACCGAGTCGCTTCGTTTGATTCGCACGTCGAGCTGGATGAGATTGTTGCATAGCGTTGGCTTCACGATTCTCGGCGCCCTGTTCGTGATCGTCATCAGGGCGGACGTCGTCTGGGTGGCGGTCGCCTTCCTCATCGCGTCGGTCATCGCATCGGTCCCCGCGATTCCCGCCCTGCGAGGCATGCGGGCTCAGGGCGTGATGGGTTCCTTGGCGACTCAGCCGACCGGAGTCTGGCGAAAAATCTGGCGATACGCCGGCTGGAACTGCGTGATCAGCGTGATCAGCAATTTGTTCGAGTTGAGTGACCGCTACATGCTGCAGATGCTCGGTGGAGTCGATGTCCATGAAGCCCACGCCCTCGTGGGTCAGTACCACGCGAGTCGTATGATTCCCGTTCTATTGATCGGTGTCGCCCAGATGCTGACGAACATGTTGCTCCCGTTTCTCGTCGCGCATTGGGAACGCAACGAACGAAGTGAAGTCGTGAGGATGCTCAACCTCACGATCAAGACGTTGGCGATCGCCATGACGTTCGGCGGCGCGGCGATTCTGACACTCGCTCCCCTGCTCTATTCGATCTTGTTCAATGACCGCTATGACGCCGGATTGAGCGTCTTGCCGATGGCGATGACCTACTGCATTTGGTTCAGTCTCTACACCATCGGCGAGGACTATCTGTGGTGTTGCGAGAAAGGGGGTTGGGCCACCGGTACGCTGCTCATCGCGGTGATCGCCAACTTCGTGCTCAATGCCTTGTTCATTCCCGTGATGGGATTGCACGGAGCGACTCTCGCCACGTTGCTTGGCAACGGGATCGCCTGGGGCGGGCTCTTGCTGGTAAGCCGTCGATTCGGTTGGAATTTCTCGCTGTCGATGGCATTGCTCAGTCTGTTGCCGCTGGTGCTTTCGTTGGGAGTTCTGCCAAGCTTGGCGGCGTGCGCGGCCGTGATGGTCTTGCTCGCGAAGGGCAAGCTGTTCGACGCGAACGAACGAGAGCGGCTCGCCGAACAGTGGAACAAGGTGCGCGCGAAATTCTCGCGAGCCAGCTAGTCGCACGTTTGCCGCGCGAGGCCGACGGTCGCCGGTTCGGCATGGAGCAAGTTGGAGGGGCGCGAGCCCGGTCTTGCTCAGCCAATCGGTGTCAGAGGACTGAACGCCAAGCGAAACGTCTTCTCGCCATGCGAGACGAATTTGACCGTCGCGACTCGCTTGGCTCCACTTCCCGACAAGGCGACGATCGTGCCCGTCCCATATTCCGGATGCAGCACGAGTTGCTTGAAGCGAAACGATTCCGGGTCGGCCTTTTTCGCTTCGCCTTCCTCGCCGGCCATTTGGGCGGCCGTTTGGAGTTTGCCGGCCACGAGACTCGGGGCCACCTTGGAGCGAACGGGACGCTGGGGCGTCGAGTTCGACGAAGCCGGCCCGCGGCCGACGCTCGCCGCGCCCGACGGAGCGGATGAGTCCCAGGAATCGGGATCGAAGTCGACCGCGTCATCATCCGTGGTGACCACGGTCTCGTCCGAACGCTGACGATCCCAGTCCTCGGGAAGTTCGTCGACTCCGTCGTACGCGTCCCAGGCTTGTCGGTCGACGTGGAAACCTTCGCCATCGACTCCGCCGTGGAAGTCCTCATCGCCGCGGGCACGTTGAGTCCGTCCACGCAGGCGGAAGTGTCCATCAACGCCAAGGTCGAGGCATTCCATTGATTCACGGGGAAGCTCGAGCAAGAACTCGCTGGGAGCGGTCGGCGTCACGCTGCCGCGCTGAGTTCGATAATGGGCGCGGCTGAGATGCAGTTCCTCGCGGGCTCGAGTGATACCGACAAATAACAGGCGTCGCTCCTCCTCGAGCTGAGCCTCGTCCGATTTGGCTCTCGCATGCGGCAGGATGTTGTCTTCGATCGCGACGATGAAGACGCTAGGAAACTCGAGCCCCTTGGCGGCATGCAAGGTCATCAACGTGACCCGTTCGGTCTCCGTCTCGAGGGCGTCGACGTCCGACGCCAAGACCGCCTGCTCAAGAAACGACTCAAGCGGGCTTTCCCCTTCGCGGTCGACGAATGCCTCGTCGAATTCCCGTGCCGCGTTGAGCAGTTCATCGATGTTGGCGAGCCGGTCCTCACCCTCGGTCGCATCGGTGTTCTCCAGGGCTTCCCGCAGACCGGATTCCGAAAGGACAAGCCCGAGGATCTCTTCCACGCTTTGGTGCACCTTGAGAGACAGCGAGTCGATTAGCTGGGCGAACTTCTGGGCCAGCTTGGCGGAACGGGCGGCGAGCCTCGGAATGGTCGTGGCGGATCGGGCGACATCGAGGAGCGGCAACCGCTGGTCCGCCGCGTGCTGCCGGAGTTTCTCGACGGTCGTCTTGCCGATGCCACGAGCTGGCGAATTCACGACTCGTTCAAACGCGATGTCATTGCGTGGGTTGATCAGCAGCGACAGGTAAGACAGCACATCCTTCACCTCGCGACGCTCGAAAAACTCGAACCCCTGGACGACTTGGTAGGGAATCGAACGTTTGCGCAGAGCCATCTCGAACGAACGCGAGAGGCTATTGACCCGGTAGAAGATCGCGAAGTCATTCGCGCGACGGTCACCAGCCGCGATGCGCTGCGCGATGTGCTCCGCGACTTGCTCGGCTTCGTCGCGATGGTCGGGGTAGTGAGTCAAACGAACGGGACTACCTTCGGGATTGCTCGTCAGCAATGCCTTGTGACGTCGCCGCTGATTATTCGCGATCAGTTGATCGGCGACCGCCAAGATCCGCTGGGTGCTACGGAAGTTTTGTTCCAGTCGCACGACCTTCGCGCGCGGGAAGTCCCGCTCGAACTCGAGGATGTTCGTGATGTCCGCGCCGCGCCATCCATAGATCGATTGATCGGGATCGCCGGTCACGACAAGGTTCGGATGGTCGACACTGAGAGCTCGAACGATGGCGTACTGCACGGAATTAGTGTCTTGGTATTCATCCACCAAGAGATAGCGCATCCGAGCGTCGAGGGTTCGTCTCAGGTCGGGCTGTTCGGCGAGGAGTCTGGCGACATGAATGAGCATGTCGTCGAAGTCGACCGCGTTGCATTCGATCATCCGCCTCGCGTAGACCGGGTAGACTCGCGCGGCGAGGGCACTCAGCGGGTCTCCTAATTCCTCGAGCGCTTGTTGCGGATCGAACGAGCGATTCTTGACGTGGCCAATCACTTGGCCGATCTGATCCTCGGTGTAGTGGAACAGCTCGACTCCCGCCAACCGAACCGACTCCTTGAGGAGTCGCTTCTGGTCGTCTCGGTCATAGATCGTGAAACTCTCGTCCAGTCCCACCAGGTTCGCGTATCGTCGAAGTAGTCGACCACAGAACCGGTGAAAGGTGCCAGCCCAGACATCGGCGCCGGGGACGAGTTGGTGGATGCGATGCTTGAGTTCGTCCGCCGCCTTATTGGTGAAGGTCAGCGCGACAATTTGCCAAGCCGGGACTCCGTGAGCCACGAGGTAGGCGATCCGGTGAGTCATCACGCGAGTCTTGCCGCTCCCCGGCCCCGCGAGCACGAGCATGGGACCCGAGATGTGCTCCACCGCTTCGCGTTGGCTTGGGGTCAGCAGCTCGAGACGCGCGAGCAGACTCCGCCGCCACTCGTCGAGATCCAACTCCGTCGGCTCGAGCGTGGGCCAGGGGCCGTCGGAGCGGTCATCGTGAGCCATGGCGCGCACGGAATCGAATGGGCTTCGCTGATGTCCGCCGACTTGGTCCATACCCATCAATCCACCAACCTCCTTGCTAACGAACTCGCATCCGACCGACTCGCGACGGGCGGTCCCGGCCTCGTCGGCGAGTACCGTCAATTCTCCTCGGCGACGAAGCGAGCGCGACGCGAATGGTGTTCAGAGTTTCTCACCTGGCGGGAGGTGCTCAAGTGTACACTTTCGCGGGCGCGGTGGAAGAGTGTCCGAGGGGGCGGCTGAACCCTAGTGGTTCTCCGAGTTTCGTGCCTCGGTGGGTGGCCATGGAGGAGACGCATCGGAGGTGAGCGGCGTAAAGACGAACCGGCCAAGTTGCCGCTGTTGCACCGCGCGGGCCTCCTGCTGCCCCGCCGCGAAGACGAACAACGCGATGAGGAACAACATGGCGTTGCCCGTGAAAAAGGCCGCAAGCGCCAAGAACACCGCCATGACGGCTCCCAGCCCCACCACCCACTGGGTCGCCCGCTCCAAGGAAAGAAATAGCCGTAGCAGCGAACGGAGGACTCGTCCCCCGTCGAGCGGAAAGGCGGGTAGCAGGTTGAAAACCACGAGAATCACGTTGGCGAGCAAGAGTCTCAGCGGGAAAGAGGAGAAGCTCCACTGGCTCGGGAACTCGAAGGCGGCCCAACCGACGAGCAAGGCTATCGGGACCAAGACGACCGCGATCGCGACGTTGACGAGCGGCCCGGCGATCGCGATCACCAATTCGGCTTGCGGCTGCTTGGCCATCCCCTCGAGTCTCGCGATGCCGCCGATGGGAAGCAGTGTGATATCACGAGTCGGCACGCCGAATCCGCGGGCGGCGATCGCGTGTCCGTATTCGTGCAAGGCAACGCAGACGAACACGGCGAGGACAAACAGCGATCCATCGAGGACGCCCCACCAGCGCTGGCCGTCCGGGTAATGGACATACCCGGTCCAGCCGACCCAAGCGACGACAAGCAGCAACGTCCAATGGACGAACAGGTCGATGCCAGCGATGCGCGCGATTCGTACCGAACCAAACATTTACCGCCTCTTCAAGCCGTGGACCCGAGTCATTCACGCGTCGCGTGACTCATCGCACGACACTCCGCATTGTTTCGGCCAGGGTGACACGAGGCAACCGGCGAGGCCGATACCTTATGGACTCAAGGGACGTGCCGCTCTGGCTCATTTGTTTGACGCAATCGCCTGGTACCGTTTGGCAAGAGCTTGTCGGATCCGTTGAGGCGGACCAAGCTAGAGGACTGGGCCTGACCGAAGCGACCACAAGGTTTGTTCGCGTCCCCGAACTCGGTCTCCATTTCCTTCGTTTGTTACGCGACGCGAACTAGGGCGTTTGAATGACTCCGCTTGATCACGTTTTCTATTCGATTGCTGGGATTACTGGGTTCGCCGCCTTGGTCCTATGCATTGTCGCCGGATGGATGCGGGGATGGATCGTCGCTGGATTTCTGGTGGCCTTTTCCATCCTGATGTTGTGGGCGGGGCTCTTTCTCGGCATGGAGCTCGGCTATCGAGCCTGGCAAGCCATGCCCGATCCACCGGACGAGGCCTTTGCGGACATCGCGCCCGTCGGAGCCTTGGTTTTTGGTTGGGTCCCGAGTGGCATGTTCTGCGGGTTCGTGTTCGCGATCGTGAGGATCATGAGCCTCAAGATGCGGTCGCCCGTCGAACCAAACTCCGCATCACTGATTGAAGGTGTCAGGGAGCCTCGTGATGGGGCCACGGAGGCTCACACGGCCGCCGACCCCAACAATCCCTACAGTACGGGCTCATGATGCCATCGCGCGGCGGGAGAGCGGATTCAACCCTCGATTCCCGCGGCATTCCTTCGGTCGACGAAACTCCTTCGCGAGTTTTACGTTTCACCCGAGAAGACCCTCATTCGCTTCTGTTGCCAGTTCATGGGAACTGCGGTTCTCTCCCACGGAACGCATGGCCTTACGACGCGCTCGGTTTTCGCGTCCCTCGCGTTCCGCTTTGGGCTCGCCACCGTATCCCAATCCGAACCGGATCGGCTCGACGAGATTTTTCATGACAAGGCCGTCGCGATGAAGGAAACGGGCTATTGGTTCCAGGCGGGACTGGTCGTCGCTTGGTGGGTGAGTTTGGCCGCCAGCGAGTCGGTGTTCGCCGCGTTTCAGTTTCCCGGCATCGGCCCGCTCGCCTTTTGGGCGTTTCTGATTCCCGACCTCGTCCTGATCGCTGGTGGGTCGATGTTGCGGGCCTATGTGCGGTCCGCGCTCCTTGAGTACGTCGTCCTGGGAGCGTTTGGATACGCCAGCCTCTACTGCCTCAATGCCTCGTTGCTCACGGGAGGAGGCGTGTTGCCAACGGTGCTGATGCTCCTGGGCCTCGCATTTAATCTGTTCCTGGTGTTCCAGGATTCGCTCTTCAGAAACTCCACCGCCAGTCGGCCTCTCAACCTCGCCAAGACCCTGATTCAAGTCTTATGCATGTGGTCGGTCGCCTTGGTCGCGATTCCCTACGTTCTGCTGACGTCGTTCGAGTCGACTCGAGGCCCACAGTGGGATGCGCCGATGTTCATTGGCGCGACGCTCTTCGTGCTGTGTGGCGCCCTGGGTCTTCGTAGCGCGTGGATCATGGTGCGTGATGGTCTGGGGACACCCCTGCCACTGGACCAAGCCAACCGACTTGTCATCACCGGACCCTATCGGTTCGTGCGAAATCCGATGGCGATCGCCGGCATTGGCCAAGGAGTCGCGGTGGCGATCATGTTCGAGTCATGGCCCATTCTGATCTATGCGTTGCTCGGAGCCGTCGTGTGGCACACGGTGGTACGCCCCGTCGAGGAACGCGATCTCCTGGATCGCTTTGGAGCGGAGTACGAGGCGTATCGAAACCGACTGCTCTGTTGGTGGCCTCGGTTCTGACCGGGCACGATTGATCGTCGTGAGATCGAAGAAGCTGCGGCTCACGCTTATTGATGTCGTGCTTCGTAGCGATGCGGTTAGGTGGAAGTGTGGGTTGCGTAACGCGTTGTTGGCTTGTACAAGAACGCGAAGGATTCCTCGCTCACGCTTCGGGTTTCCTTTGTTTTTGCACGCTTTGGGCGTGGTTGACTGGGGCGATGCGTGACTAACGCGACATCAAAAACTACGCTTCGGGTTTCCTTTGGATTGCCACGCTTCTGGCTGAGCCGCGGGACACGAACGTTTTTCGATCGAACGGTTTGGTTCACGTGGAGCGATCGACGAGGCGGGCGGCGAGATCGAGCGCTTGATAGAGGCTCGATGGATCGGCCTTGCCTTGCCAAGCGATATCGAATGCCGTTCCATGATCGACGCTCGTGCGAATGATCGGTAATCCGAGCGTCACGTTGACACCTTGGTCGAAGGCCAATGCCTTGAGTGGAATCAAGCCTTGATCGTGATACATGCAAATGTACGCATCGGTCGTCGCACGAATGCTGGGAAGGAACGCGGTATCCGGTGGCAGCGGGCCCACCACGCGAAAACCGGCGGCGGTCGCGGCTTGGATCGCTGGCTCGATGATCCGCCGCTCCTCGTCACCGAACAGCCCGTGTTCACCGGCATGCGGATTCAGACCCAATACGACCAAACGCGGTGTCTCGACGTCACGTAGCCTTCGCATCACTTCGTGGGTCAGGCGTATCTGCCGCACGATCCTATCGACCGACAACAG
>JAGQPS010000319.1 GCA_020426595.1 Planctomycetales bacterium | reverse complement strand
TGTTCACGAGGCATGTCGAGTCATCGATGATGAATGACAAGGGGACTCGGGCGCGAGGCAAGATCACACGAACCGTCTCGGAATCCTCGCAGCCATCTTGCAACTCGCCACCCAGCACACCGCCCCATTTCGTTCCGGCCAGCCAAGAGCTCGCCGCGAAGCCTCCTAGTCCGGCGAGCCCCGCTTGTAGCCACTGTCGACGTCGCATGTAATGCCTCGTTTCGTTGGTGTCCGACCACCTTGCGGGCCCGTGGAGGTCGGCTGCTCTCCCTCGACCACCCCAGCCGGTCGCAGGTCACCCGAACAGCCGCGCTTCCACCGCTTTCCCTCGGTGAACGAGGGAGAATCGAATCGATTCCATGGCGTTTCGTGAAGATTCGTGAGTTTCGCCCAGCCGGGTTCGTCAGCCGGTTGGATTGGTCTCGACTCGGTCCGGCGATTGCCCTATGGTCCCCGATTGTTGCCGGTTTGTCTCAGTCGAAGCAAGGAAGTTTCGCGGCATGTTGCACCGCCTTTACCACCCGAAATTCGTCGTTGCTTTCGTGCTTGGGCTCCTTAGCCTTGGCTCACTCCAACCCGCCGCGGCGCAGGAGCGAGACTTGCACATCGAGACGTTCATTTACGGGGCTCGAGACAAGGTCGTTTCCGAGAACCTGACTCTCTTCACTCGTGGCCGGGTCTACGATTTTCGACGCGACCCCAGCAGTCACGAAGTGCTGGAGATCGCGGTTTACGATCCTCAACGGCAACAGTTCGATCTGTTCGACGTGGTCGGACGGAGACGCATGACCGTTCGCGAGCAAGAGATCCTCGACATGCTCGCGCTGCTCGTCTCGAATCCCGATGTCACCAAGCGCGATCCGATGCTATTCGATCCTCGCGAAATGGAAGCGATGGAGGAAGACTACGATCCGGCGACCGGTTGGATCACGCTCACTTCACGCAACGGTCGATTGACTTACCGAGCCCATGGGTCGGCCCCACGCAACCCCGACGCGCTCGGTCCGTATGTGTCGTTCGTCGATTGGTACAGTCGCCTCAACGGCACCAACCCCCATCGCATGCCTCCCTTCGCTCGGCTCCAGCTCAACAAACGTCTGCTGCGCTACGGCATTCTTCCGGACGAGATCGAGCTCGATTACTCGCCGCCTGGTTTGCTCGGCAACGATGTCGCCGTCAAGAGTAAGCACTTCGTCACCTGGGGCCTCAATCCCTCGGATCAAGCCTTGATCGAGGATCTCACGAAGTGGGTGGAGCTACCACGAGTCGAGATGGCTCAATACTATTCGCCGGCGGGCGCCGAGCGTCGATAGCTCGCGAGCCGCCGGTAGGCGACTCAAGCGAAAAGCTATTTTCGGCTGTTGGAACGCAGCACTTGCCAGAGGCTGCCGAAGTCGTCGGTCCACAACACCTCGACGCGCGGATTGTCGTTCCAGGTCGTATCTTGCTCGGTCACCAATAGCGAGTGGACCGTCTCTTCATCCTTCGCGACCAACACCCAATCACTGACTTGGCATAGCTCCGTTTTTGGATCGCGATCGAGCACGCGAAGCGAATGCCACTGGGCATCGCCGGCGAGGTTCCGCACGATCGGACCGAGTTGCAGGAACCGATTCGACACGTGAATGGCGATGATGCCTCCGTCAGCGAGATGCGCTCCGTAGACCTGAAACGCCTCACGAGTGAGAAGGTGCTGTGGGATCGCATCGCTGGTGAAGGCATCGACGGCGATCACGTCGAAACGTTGCGGTTGACCGTCGCCGAGCTCTTGCTCCATCGTGATTCGGGCGTCACCCATTCTCACTTCGATCGTTCCCTGCGCCTCGCCGAGATAATCAAAGTACTTGCGCGCCACGGTCTCGACCTTGGGGTGAATCTCGTAGAACACGAGCTCGTCACCGGGTTCGGTAAACGCGGCGGCGACTCCCGTTCCTAGCCCAATCACACCGATTCGCAGCGGGCGGGGCGAAACCTCCTCGCGCCGCGCCTCGATGGCGAGCGCGAGTCCGCTCGTCGGCCCATAGTAGCTAAGCGGCCGCTGCCGACCGTTCGGTTCCCGGAGCTGCATGCCGTGCATGATGCGGCCGTTGTATAGGTACCTGCCCTTATCGAATTGCCGTACCGTCAAAACGCCGTATTCGTCGCGCCCCTGGAACAGCACGCCGGGCCGCAACAGCTTGTTGAGCCTTGGGGCCACGGTTTCCACCGCGTGTGAAAAGCCATGGGTGCGAGTCAGGTTGATGAGCTGGTCTTGATGGCCGCTCATTTCGATCCACAACACGAGACCCCAGACGGGCAGGCCACACGCCAACCCGAGTCCAGCGGTCCACCGCCACACCTTTTTCCCGTCCATGAAAAGGGCGATGCCAACGACAATGGGCACGAGGAAGTAGCCGATCGCCAATTCCCAATAGTCGATGAATAACATCGGAGCCAGCAGGGCGACGAACAAACCGCCTAACGCGCCTCCCATCGAAAGGCAGAGGTAGTACAGCGTGAGGTGGCGGGGATGAGGCTTGAGCCTTGATAGCTCCCCGTGACACACCATGCACGCCGCGAACAGGCCGAATCCCAACAGCGCGATCTGCACGACGATCGGCATCACCAACGTCACCCAGACCGCGAACTCGGCTCCGATCAAACCCGCCACGCATAGCAAAAGCCAGAGCGGACGCAGGTACCAGCGCGGGTGATCGAAACAGAACACGAAGCTCAGCAAGTACAAACCGAGCGGCATCGTCCAGAGGAACGGAACGGCGGCGACCTCTTGACTGAGTTGTGAACTCGTCGCAACCAACAACATCGATGGCACGGTCGCGAGTGCGATCCACATCACCCACCGCCAGCCGATAGGGCGATCGTCGACAGTATTCGCGGCTTCCTGGGCGTTCATCGCCTGATGGCGCTGGCGAATCACATCGGCCAATTCATCGTCCCACTTTTCCTCGCGCACGGTCGTGGTTGACGCGTTCGACGAGCCGTCCGACGAAGCCGCGAGTGCATCACTTTCGTTCGCAACAGCTGGCTTTCTGGCGACTTGCCAGGCGCACGCGGCGCAGGCCAACGCGAACAACACAAAGCCTCCACTCCAGGTCCACGCCTGCTGCGATCGAGTCAGCCACGGTTCGATCGCGAACGGGTAGGCGAAGAGTCCCAGGAGCGAACCCAAGTTGGAGAGAGCGAACAGACGATAGGGACTTCGGTCGGGGAAAAGCCTTGAGAACCAGGCCTGCAACATCGGTCCGGTCGTGGAGAGCGTGAAATACGGCAACCCCACGACCACCAACAAAACGCCCAGCACGCCCCACACCGGGGAAGCCTCGCCGCTCGGCCGCAGCCACTCACGCGGGAGCAAGGGAAGAAACGCGAGACAAGCGACCAACAGCACAAGATGGAGCCACGCGGCTCGCGGGCCCAACCATTGGTTCGCCACATGAGCGTAGGCATAGCCGGCCAACAACGCGACTTGGAAGAACAACAAGCAAGCGGTCCAGACGACGTGACTTCCGCCGAACCAAGGCAGCACGAACCGCCCCATCAACGGCTGCACGAGAAACAACAGGAACGCGCTGAGGGCGACAGCCAACACGAACAGCCAGCGAATCATCAATCGTTCCCTCGTACCCGCGGCGGAAAAGCCCCAGTGTAATCGCTGCGCGACCGGACGCGACGCGTGTCTCGTCGCTAGACTGGCGGCGCGGGTGCGCAAGCGGTACCGTGACCGTGCGAGTTAAGTGCATCCCAGTGCGAGGCGAGAGCCACGCACGTTCCACGGAGCGACGCCATGACCCTTGAGCGACCGAGTCGAGAGAATGTCCGTCGAGCTCTGGCGGCGGTCGTTGTTGGACTGCTCCATGCCTTCTGCGGCCTTGCGATGGCGCAGTCCGAGACGCCTCGGTCGGCGCCTCACAATGATGACGAACCTCACGGGACTCGGCATTGGACCGATGTCGAGGGACGGCGGTTTGAAGTGGCTCCTGGTTGGAAGCTGGAACTCGCGGCGGGACCGGATCTCTGTCCTCGACCGATCACTGCGAGCTTCGATGACTCCGGCAATCTCTTCGTCGCGGACTCGTCCGGCTCCAACGCACCGGTGCAAGAACAGCTGGCCAACCCGACTCACCGCATCCTGCGATTGGTGGATGTTGATCACGATGGCCGCTTCGATTCGTCGACCGTTTTTGCCGATCGGATGATGTTCCCCGAAGGAACGCTCTGGCATGCCGGAAGTTTGTACGTCGCGGCGCCTCCCCAGATTTGGAAGCTGACCGATCGAGACGACGATGGAATCGCCGAGGAACGCGAGGTCTGGTTCGATGGCCAAACGCTCACCGGATGCGCGAATGATCTGCACGGTCCCTACCTGGGGCGCGATGGTTGGATCTATTGGTGCAAGGGAGCGTTCGCGGAGCAGACTTATACGCGGCCCGATGGCTCGACCTGGACGACTCGAGCCTCGCACATCTTTCGCAGGCATCCGAACGGCGACGACATTGAACCGGTGATGTCGGGCGGCATGGACAATCCGGTCGACGTCGTCTTCACGCGCGGGGGCGAGAGACTCTTCACCACGACCTTTCTGACTCATCCCGGCCGAGGCGAACGCGATGGTGTGATCCACGCGATTTACGGAGGCCTCTATGGCAAGGACCACGGGGTTCTGGAGGGTCACGTTCGCACGGGCCCGCTCATGCCACCGTTGGTCCACCTCGGCGCCGCGGCTCCCGCCGGCCTTGCCGTCGTCGAACCCGAATCGTGGCTCACCACCGGGCTCTCGGAGCAAACCGATGCCGATTCGAAACTCGCCGCGGGTAGCGATGTCTTGGCGGTCGCCTGCTTCAATCTCCATCAAGTGATGCGAGTCCCGCTGCTTTCCGATGGAGCCACGTTCGACGCTCGAGCTACCCCGTGGGTCACAGCGGAGAGTCTCGATTTTCACCCCACGGATGTCTTGCCCGACGCCGACGGAAGCTTGCTCGTGGTCGACACGGGCGGTTGGTACAAGCTCTGCTGTCCCACGAGTCAGTTCGAGCGTCCGGAAGTCTTGGGAGGTATCTACCGACTTGTTCCCGAACAAGCCAACGTACCGACCGACCCGCGCGGATTGTCGATCTCTTGGAATGAACTCACCGCCGAGCAACTCGCCTCCCTGTTCGATGACGAACGACCGTTCGTGCGTGAACGAGCGACCCGTGAAACGGGTCGGCTCGCCGTGGGAAAAGAGGCCGTGCTGTCCGCGCTGTCGCCGACTCGCTCATCCCGATCTCGACTCAACGCTTTGTGGGCTTCCACGCGTTTGCCCGAGACCGAACTTGATGAAGCCTTGCGAATCGCGGTCGCCGATGAAGATGCACTCGTCCTGCAAGCCGCCGCGCATGTGATGAGCGTGACTCGTCGATTCGATGCGCTACCAAGCCTCGCTCAACGCCTCAGGGATCAACCAAGCGCGGTACAACGAGCGACCTTCGAAGCGATCGGTCGCAGCGGTGATCTGACGATGGCCGAGTTGGCATTGCCGTTGGCTTCGACATTCGGCGACGAATCGAAGGATGATTCGCGACGCGTTCTGGAACATAGCCTGACCTACGCACTGATTGAAATTGGCAACGATCCCCAGCGTCGGAGCGAAGCGATCGAATGGCTGGCCTCGCGTGTCGACGGCCCTGAAGCCGAGGCTCGCCTGGTGGCGATCGCCTTGGATCAGCTTGGCGCCGAGGACCGGATCGTCGAGGCGGTGCTCGGTTGGCTCGGATCGAAGAATGCTCGGCAAAGGGAAACCGCCGAATGGCTCGTCGCGAATCACGGCGAGTGGGCCGAACGAATCACGCCGCGTTTGCTCCAGATGCTCGATGAAGTCGAGGATGGCGAACCACTGCCGGCCTGGGCGCGAGCGGGAGTCGTTCGTCCCGAGCTTAGTGGACCTTTGCGGGATTGGCTCCATCGCAAGTTGTCCGCGGAGAAGGATCTCGATGCCTTGGCCCGTCGCATTCGGCGTTTGCCCGTGGAAGCG
>JAGQPS010000318.1 GCA_020426595.1 Planctomycetales bacterium | reverse complement strand
TTGTTTGAGAAGTCGAAGAATCCCTCGCTCACGCTTCGGGTTTCCTTTGGTTTTCCCACGCTTTTGAGTTGGTCGACTGAAGCGGAGCGTGAAATGCGCGACATCAAAACTGACGCGTCGAGATTCCTTGGGCTTTCCACGCGGCTCGCCCACGTGTTCGTCAATCGACCTAGGGGTTGATGAACAGCGCGCGTTTTTGGTTGGGGAGCGAGTAATGAAAACCGCAATCCATGAACAACGCCTCGGAGGACGTGATCGCCATCAGTTCCACGACGTTTTCACGTTGCGCCCGTTCCACGCACATCTGCACGAGGTGATGTCCAATACCTTGGCGTTGAAACGAAGGCGCCACCGCCAGAGCTTGGATCTCCGCCAGCTTGCGCGAGTAAACCTCCACCGCCGCGAACCCGATGATGGTGGAGCCCGAACACGCGATGAACCCGTGCTTGATCAGCGTGCCGATTTCCGAATCGGTCCGCTGGAGCAATTGTTGGCGCTCGACAAACGGAGCCAGAAACTCACAGATCGCTGGCAGATCGTCGGCCGAGGCAGCGCGAAAAGAAACGTTGGGAGCGAATTCCATAAGCCGTTTTTCAAATCCGAAAGTGAGCGATTCCTAGACCCTCGCGAGGTGACTCGCGCACCCCAGTCAAGCCGCATCGACCGTGTGGTATCTAGCCACCACAGTAATGACGGACGAACCGTTGATAAATCTCCGTCCCCAACGCCAATTGTTCGAGAGCGATCCACTCGTCTCGAGTGTGAGCCTGAGCGATGCTCCCCGGCCCGAGCACGATCTTATGCTCGAGCTCTCCCAAGACGCCGGCGTCGGTGCCGTAGGACACGGTGCGGCTCGTCGGACGATGAGTCAACTCCAAGGCTTTCTTGACGAACGGAGAATCGGGCTCGGTCCACATCGCCTCGCCGGATCGTAGGACTTCGACATGGACATCCAACCGCTCGCCGATCGACACGACTCGCTTGATCAGTGGCTGCACGTCAATGCCCGGCAACGGGCGGAAATAAACCGTGCAAAGGCTCTCGGGAGCCGTGACATTGACCGCTGTATTGCCATCGTTGACCCCAATGTTCCAGCTCATGCTCGGCGGATCGAATCGCGGGTCTTGCCACTCGGTTGACGATTCGAGCTCGTCATGGATCTGCTTCATCTCGTTGAGGAACGGGATCATCTTGAGATTCGCGTTGATGCCTTCCCGCGTGCTGCTATGAGCCGCTCGGCCCTTCGCGGTGGCGCGAAAGCCGCACGAGCCCTTATGGGCGTGCACCACCTCGAGCTGAGTCGGCTCGCCGATGATGGCCGCCGCGTTCTCCGAGACCATGTCGCGATAGAAGCGACTCTCTTCCACGACTTGACGGGCGCCGTGGTATCCCACCTCCTCATCCGCCGTGACGACGAAGTACAGCGGCGCGCGTTGCTTGTCGGCATCGAACTGTTGCACGGCGGTCAACATGCAGGCGATCGAGCCCTTCATGTCGCACGAGCCTCGCCCGTAGACGCGTTCCCGCGCGATGGCCGACTGAAACGGACCGAACCGACGGCTGTGCCAATCAGGGGCCGGCACGGTGTCGGAGTGGGAGAAGTAAGCCAAGCCTCCCGTGCCCCTGCCCCGTTTCGCCACGAGACTCACCTTGCGAACTTGATTCGAGTCTCGGTATTCGAGGCGTTCCACGACGAAGCCATACTTCGATAGTTTTCGCTCGAGGTAGCGCGAGATGGTCCGGTTGGATTCATGACTGGGGGACTCGAATCCAATCAGTCGCCGCGTGTAGCGCAGAGCCTTCATTGATGATTTGCCCCAAGGACATGCCGTACCAGGGAAGGGTTCGTCGATACGGCTTGGACGGGAACTTGGAAAAGCCAAGGACTCACGGGGACTCGAACGCAAGGGAGTCCCAGTGTTTCATGCCCCGCCTCCCTCAGTATACGAATAGAGTCCGTCGCGAGGGCTTCGGTTCGGCAAGTTTCGTTTCTCGTGAGGAACGGGGCCCCGCCCGTGCCTGCCTTGCCGGGCAACGGGACTCCAGACCACAATGCCGGGCTCCCGCCGGTGGTAAGGCGGGATGTGACGCGAGTGCCGTGCGGGGAGTTCGATGGGCCGTCCGAATTACTTGTTCCTGACTGGAAAGCTCGCGGCGGCACCCCTTCGCCAAGTCGTGAGTCGCTTGGCCAACTCGCTCGAGTTCGACTACGCGATCGAAACGCTCCCCATCACGGTCGCCGCTCTATTGACGACCGATTGGATCGCTCGCCGCCTGCCTCAGATCGAGCCGACCGACCGAGTCATCTTGCCAGGCTACACTCGGGGTGAACTCGCGGTCCTCGAGTCGCTCTGGGGAGTTCCGGTGGAACGAGGCCCCAAGGACCTGCGGCAACTTCCTCGACACTTTGGGCAACATCCCCAAGCCGACGAGCGGTTGGGCGCGTACGACATCGACATCATCGCCGAAATCAATCACGCTCCACGCTGGGAACGCCAAGAGCTACTCGCCACCGCCCGGCGATTGGCCGACGACGGCGCCGATGTGATCGACCTGGGCTGCGATCCGGGCTCGATCTGGAACGGCGTGGGTGAGGCGGTGCGAGCGGTGCGCGATCTCGGCTTGCGTGTGTCGGTCGATAGCCTGTCGCCCGACGAGATTCGTGCGGCGGTGAACGCGGGAGCGGAGTTGGTGCTGAGCCTCAATTCCTCCAATCGGTTTCTCGCCGAGGAGTTGGAGGCCGATTGGGTGTTGATTCCCGACGAGCCCGCGGGAATGAGCGGGTTGGACGAGACGATCGACTTCGTGTCGAGTATTGGACAACGATTTCGGATCGACCCGATCTTGGAGCCGATCGGCTTGGGGTTCGCCGCGAGCCTAGGGCGGTATCTCGAGGCTCGGCGACGGTGGCCCGATGTCGAGATCATGATGGGCGTCGGCAATCTCACCGAGTTGACCGATGTCGACTCGGCCGGAGTCAACACATTGCTGTTGGGTTTCTGCCAGGAGCTCGGCATTCGCAGCGTCCTGACGACCCAGGTCATCAACTGGGCCCAATCAAGCGTGCGCGAGTGCGACCTGGCTCGGCGCCTGACACACTACGCTTGCCAGATGGGCGTCCCTCCCAAGCGAGTCGATGAACAGCTGGTCGTGCTGCGAGACGCCGCCGTGCTGCGGGACACGCCGGACGAAATCGCGGCGTTATCACAAGCTCTCAAGGATGCCAATTATCGAGTCTTCGTTAGCGAACAAGCTCTGCATCTCGCCGCCCACGAACTGAATCTTAGTGATCAAGATCCCTTCGCGCTGTTCGATCAGTTGCTTGATACGAAGCCGAGCAACATCGATGCGAGCCATGCGTTCTATCTGGGGTATGAACTGTGCAAGGCGGAAATGGCTCGGCTGCTGGGTAAGAACTACCGCCAGGATGAGAGTTTGCAGTGGGGGCACCTCACGGTCGACGAGCCCGATCGTCATCGTCTCAGTCGCCGCCGCGAGGCAGGTACCGACAACGGCCCGCCAACTCCCTCGGTTCGTCCCGCCGATGCTCCGGACTCCACCGACGAGGATGGCATGAGCGGTGAAAGCGAGGCGCCGCGATGAACGAAGGGAGGTCGCCGGATACCTGGTCGGCAGTGAACGGAAACGGTCCTTGGTTTAGCGAACGAGGCGTTTGGTGTGAGCCGATCGACGCCTTGCGGTCGGTCCACGACTCGGCTCAGCCTCTGCTGTTGGAAAGCGCCGATACCGGGTCTCCGTTGGGACGCTATTCGTTTCTGATGTGGGACCCCATTCGGACAACGCGCGTCCCCGTCGCGACTCGTGATCCACTCGCTGAATTGCGAACCTGGCTCGCCGCACATCGCGTTTCCAGCGAACCGGCTCTTCCTCCTTTTCAAGGTGGCCTAGCGGGACTTTGGTCGTACGACTTGGGCCGAAGTTTCGAATCGATTCCCGAGCCTCGCTGGGACGAGTTCGGCGTACCCGCGCTCTGCGTCGGACTCTACGACACCGTGATGGCATGGGATCACCATCAGCAGCGTTGTTGGCTTGTCTCGCAAGGACTCGATGAGTCGCTCGTGCCAAGTGAGCAACGCGCCCGTGAGTCCTTGCGACGCGCGGCGCTCAAGACGCACACGGCGCCCGAGCCCAATGCGACTCGCGATGCGATGAGTCCCGTACCGGAGGAATCGCTCCACGGCCAACTCGAGAGTCTCGCGGTCGCTCATCCGATCGCGGAAGCCGTGAAGAGCGTCGGGGTTGAAGTGTGGAGTAGCTTTTCGCGCGACGGGTTTCTGCAAGCCGTCGCGGCTGGCATCGAAGCGATTCGTGCGGGAGACATTTTTCAGGTCAACCTCGCGCATCGCCTCGCCACGCGCGTGGTTGATTCGGGACCGCGGCTCTACGAACGAATGCGAGTCCGCAACGCGGCTCCCTTCGCCGGCTACTTCGATACCGGCCGCGAAACGATCATCAGTGCATCGCCCGAACGATTGTTCAAGGTGCGCGATTCGGTTGTCGAATCGAGACCCATCAAGGGAACGACTCACCGTAGTTGGTTTCCCGAGAGTGACTTCGCGGCGGCGGCCGAGTTGCAGGCGTCGGCCAAGGACCGAGCCGAGAACATCATGATCGTCGATCTGCTGCGCAACGACCTTTCACGAGTCTGCCAGGAGGATTCGATGCGAGTCACGCAGCTCTGTGAGGTCGAGCGCTTTCGCTACGTGCAACATTTGGTTTCGGCGATCGAAGGGAGACTAAGGCCCGCATGCGATGCCTTGGATGTCGTCGAAGCGGTGTTTCCGGGCGGCTCGATCACCGGAGCTCCCAAGATTCGCGCGATGGAACTGATCGCCGAGATCGAGCCGACGGCACGAGGCGCCTACTGCGGCTCGCTCGGCTATATCGGGTTCGACGGAGCGGCCGACTTCAGCATTCTGATCCGCACGGTGACCGAGAGTCGCGGATGGTGGACGTTTCCGGTGGGGGGCGGGATCGTCGTGGGCAGCTCACCCGAAAAGGAATACCAAGAGACCTGGCATAAGGCTCGGGGACTGTTGACGGCTCTCAAGCCCTGAGCCTGGTAGGTGGACCGTACGAATCGAACGTTGCTTGGTTCGAGTCGCCAACTGTCCGCCGTTTGTCCGAGCCCGAGGGCATTTTCCTCGAGTGGAGTCGCTAGCAAAGAGCCCGCCGTTAAAGTCCCGCTCAACTGCGCAGCTTCAACGATCCGATCGAAGGCATATCTGGAAATAGATACCGGAGTTTGGGGTCGTCCCTCACCGTTGTGTGCTTGCAGAAGCCACGCCGGCTCGACCCGAGCTTCTCTGCCCCCTGCGGAATGTGAGTGCCATGAAACGCTTTGGTTTCGTGCTGTTGGCGTTGTCGTTACCCGGTCTGGTCGGCTGCGCTGCTTGTTGTGCTCCGTTTGACGACGCCTACCCAACCTATGGCGGCAATTGGGAGCGAGTGGATCGCTTTCATGGCCGCGTTGGTTCGGCATTCAGCGATGCGTCGCAGTCCTACGCCTCCGACGAAACCGTCGTCTACATGGACGAGGGAGAGTGGTCGGAGAGCGAGGCGATTGAAGGCGAGATGATCGAAGGCTCGTACGACGAGTAATTCGGCCGCTCGTTAATCAGGACGCTCTGAAACTCCGCGGCTCCGTTTTCACGAGTGCCGCCTTCGCGAACGACTTCGCGCACGGGTGAAGCCCTGGGACCAGAGTTGGCGTGACTCGTCCTTGAGTTCGCCCGCGACTCGGGGCCATACCTCTCCCTGGCTCGGCAAGAACATTCGCTTTCCGGTAAGTCCGGGTCGGCGCTATGGCTTCCGTCTTCTCAGAACCGGAAACGTCTGAGTGAGGCAAGGCACTTTTCCATTCCCGACACGCGGTCCCTCGCTTGCCTTGCGAAGGACCGGCGGGATTTCTCGAACGGGCCGCTACCGACTCTCTCTTCGGGCTGTTGATTTAATCAGACGCGCCGCATCGTGCGGCCGTGAGACGCCCATCG